>JBCKHB010000043.1:0-2090 GCA_038906075.1 Candidatus Planktophila sp. | reverse complement strand
TTGCTCAGCGCGAGAGCTAGGACTAGGTGATGGCTATGAAGGCATCATGGTTTTCGCTAAGGGCGATGTAACAACTGGAGCTGATGCAATTACTGGCCTTGAAATTAAGGATGTCATCTTTGAGATTGCGGTAAACCCAGACCGCGGCTATGCCTTAAGTATTCGCGGCCTCGCTCGCGAAGTTGCGGGTGCGCTTGATTTGAAATTCATCGATCCAGTAGAAGCTCTTCGCTCTTTGAAATTTGCAGAGACCGGCGTTGGGGTATCGGCAAAGATTGCAGACCCCGAAACTGCCAGCGTTTTCTACCTTCGTACAATCTCGGATTTCGATCCAACTGCGAAAACTCCGCTCTGGATGCGTCGCCGCATTGAAAAAATGGGAATGCGCTCAATCTCTTTGGTAGTCGATATCACTAACTACGTCATGCTTGAACTTGGCCAACCTTTGCACGCCTTTGATAAATCAAAAATTACGGGTGGCTTAACAATTAAACGAGCTGGTAAATCGCAGCCATTTACAACGCTCGATGGCCAAGTACGTCAACTAGATCCTGATGACTTAATGGTTTGGGATGACAAGGGCCCGTTGGCACTTGCAGGAACGATGGGCGGGGCGTTCTCGGAAATTACCGAAACAACGGTTGAGATCGCACTTGAAGCAGTACGTTTTGATCCAACGTGTATTGCAAGGAATTCACGTAGACATAAGTTGTCATCTGAAGCTTCTAGGCGTTTTGAACGAGGCGTTGATCCATCATTGGCGCAGTTTTCCTCCGCTCGCTTTGTACAGTTATTGAGCGAGCACAGTTCGGCGAAACACGTTGCTACCTGCATTGATGGCGAACCAAGGTATGCCCCAATAGTAAAACTTGATCCCGCATATATCTCTCGGGTACTTGGTTTTGAAGTAGCGCCATCAACTATTTCCAAGGGATTGCGCGCCATCGGTTGTGATGTTGATGAAAAAACTTTTGAAGTCGATCCACCTTCATGGCGCAGCGATTTACTTACCCCTTCTGATTTGGCTGAAGAAGTAGCGCGCATGATTGGCTACGACAAGATTCCTTCTGTCCTGCCGCCGAGACCACTGCACGCTTCATTGACGCCGACCCAAAAACGTCGTCGAGTCATTGCAATTGCACTTGCCAACCGTGGCTTTGCTGAAGTTCAGACATTTCCATTTACAAATCAGACAACGATTGATTCGATGGGATTTGTCGGTGAACGCGCCGCAACGTATCGAGTGGCCAATCCGCTCTCTGAAGAATTTCCATTGATGCGAGTTCATTTAGTACCTGGTCTCATTGAAGTAGCGCAGCGAAATATCAGTCGTGGCGCTAAAGATTTTGCAATTTTTGAAATGGGTTCAATCTTTAGGAGTTCACAGAAATTAGTAACTGCGATTTCGCCCGTGGCTACCAAGCGTCCGGAAGCAAAAATTATCGATGCAATCATCGCTAGCGTGCCGCCGCAAGCCTTTCATGTGGCTGGTTTGCTCGTCGGAAAGAGCGAACAAGAAGATTGGCAAGGCGCAGCGCGAGCATTTACTTGGCAGGATGCAATTGCGTATGCTCAAGATATTTTAGAAATCTGTAATTTGAGATGGACGGTGCAGCGTTCAGATTTTGCCCCATGGCATCCAGGTCGATGCGCTGAACTATTAGTTGATGGAAAGGCTGTTGCGCACGCTGGCGAATTGCACCCTCGTATCATTTCTCGATATGGCTTACCCGAACGCAGCGCAGCTTTTGCTATTGCGTTGAGTTCACTGCCCGAATCGCAATTGGTTCGTCCAACAACCATTGGCACGATGCCGGCAGCGGTACAGGATGTGGCGTTGATAGTGGATGCCAGCGTTACGGCCGCCGAGTTAGAGCAAGCTCTACGCATTGGAGCCGGCGATTTGCTGGAATCAATCACCCTCTTTGATCGCTATGACAAAATTGGCGATGGCAAGATCTCTTTAGCTTTCACGCTAACTTTTCGTGCCCCAGATCGCACGCTAACCGGGGCCGAAGTAGCAGCGGCTCGCGAAGCCGCGATTGCTAGTGCCAGCGCCAAATGTGGGGCGGTAGCTCGTACTGCATAAT
>JBCKHB010000042.1:0-2145 GCA_038906075.1 Candidatus Planktophila sp. | reverse complement strand
CACCAGCACTGCGTTATAAAGAGCCATATCCGTTCCTGCTTCTAACTCATCTAGCTGGCTGTCGGCCACCTCGGTACTAGGTCGGCATATGACAAATGTCAATGATGCGGTCAATGAGAATCTAGAGTTCTAATACTTTTTACCTACGGATTCTCAGATAAAAGCTAAGACAATTCGAAAGAGCTAAACCAGTATGACCGGCTGAAACCAAGTTAGATAACGGAGAGATGAGCGTGAGCGAGGCTTGCACTCATTACGGGGTGTGCTATTTAAGTAAAACAAAAAGTTCTAAAATGGAACCTGAACCGATGTCGACTCTCCGCAAATTCCAGGAATTCCCAGAGATTGCTCGGAACCATTCGGTACCGAGACCTGGTTTTCCAGAAGTAGGTCCACCCCCATTGTCAATTAGGACGATATGTAATTGGGATTCAACTGACTTGAATTCAATCTTGACTACTGTTGCATTTCCATGACGAAATGAATTGGAGAGACCTTCATTTAAGACATTACCAATCTCTTGCGCGATATCTGGTTGAATTTCTGGAATCGATCGCTGGAATTTCACTGTGATCTTCATCAGGTCATTCCATTTACCGACAACTTTTTTGATTTCTTCTTTGAAGGTAATTTCAGGTGCGCTAAAATATGAAGCGCTCGGAATTTTCAAACTTTCGTACGCTTGAGCGAGCTCTTTCTCAAGCGCCTTTTTATCGCCACGGCGTCCAGCTTTTTCAAGCCCAATCGCGGAAGCCATCAAGCGAGACTGGATAGTTCCGTGGAGATATTTCGCTAGCTCTCGACTAATTCGAGCCTCTTCTCGCGCCAATATCATTTGTTCTAGTTGCGCCTTGCTTATCGCACGTTCAAGAAAATCAAGTTCAGCGCGTTGTCCTTTTGTAAATGCACCAATGAAACTGAATATAAAGACCAAAAGAAGTATCCAAGCGGTGCTTACAAAATAAGTTGTAAGAGTTTCTCCGCGCGTATCCAACAAGTCATGAATTTTTTGGGAAAGGAAAATAAAATAAATGGCGAAAAGCGCCCCCGAAAGGAAATATCCGTAGAGAGTTCGCAGGCGATTTCGGGATCGGATAAATTGAATTACATAAAGTCCAAAAGCTAGCACTAATAATTTTAGAGCTAATATGGTAAGCCCATTTATAAAGTTATAATTGTCTTGAATTGAGGTCCTATAGGTTGAAATTGCGAAAATAAATGAAACCCAAGGTATATGAAGATTCAAGCTATAAGCGGTGTATTCGGCGATTTCTCGCAACCGCACTTTATAAATCTTTTCGCTGCCGCGGCGATGAAGTCGGTGGCTAAAGGGACGAATGGTCTTCATCGCAGCTTGGCGAAGGCGAATCGCCATCAACTCCCAGTTATCTTCGAGAGATTTTCCTTTCTCATCAAAGTACTCCTTTGAGTTTTGTATTACCTCCAGGAGATTCTCATCAACTTTTCTGCTCATCGAGGAGCGGAGGCTCTTTAGAACAGCGATGGTGTCAGCTTTCTGACTTTCAATGAGCATGCGTTCTGCAACTAGAGCATTTCGATCATCGCGATAGAGGGCAATCGCTCTTATAATTAGAACTATGATGGGCAAAACAATTAACCCGATAAGTCCGGAATTTAGAGCTCGCAACAAAACTTCTGAAAATTGGCCAGTTTTACTCATATCTAGTTCTTTAGCGAGCAAACCAACAATCAGCCCGTGAGATGCTCCAAGGATGAATCCAAAGAGGTAAATACGGTAATTATTCTTAAATCTACTTCTATGTTCTGCTAGAAAGAAATGCTCTACTGCAAAGAAGATAACGAGCATAACAATCTGGCCAATTGCGCTGAGTAAACTCCAGCGCCAAAACCCCCACCAATTGGTTGCTACACCTTCAGATAACGGAACAATAATGATATTGAGAGGCGTCCACATCCATATAGCACGATTTGTAAAGTAAACCTGATTGTGGAGGTGAAGTTTTTCTTCGGCTGAAGCCATCTATGCAGTCCGTGAGCCAGTCAGACGAAAATACATTTTAGAAATCTGTACGCGTTGATTTGATTTACCATCTTTGGGCAAGTCTAAGTTTGCAACTAAACGCGAAATTGTCTGCTCAATAGATTTCTCAGTTACTTTTCGCA
>JBCKHB010000041.1:0-2247 GCA_038906075.1 Candidatus Planktophila sp. | reverse complement strand
TAAAAAACCAGCAAATGCCATCAAACCACCAAAAAGAAATAGCCAATAAGAGAGCATATTAAGTCTAGGAAATGCAACATCTGCTGCACCTATTTGCAAAGGCATAATTACATTAGCGAAGCCAACAAATAGCGGTGTTGCAAACATTAATAACATGATTGTTCCGTGCATAGTGAAGATCTGGTTGTACTGTTCGCTACTTAGAAATTGCAAGCCCGGCTTTGCTAATTCACTTCGCAGAAGCAAAGCCAATATCCCTCCAACCAAAAACCAAGTAAAAGATGTTATGAGATAGAGATAGCCAATTTTCTTATGATCAGTTGCTGTGAGCCAAGAAACTATGGCTAATCCCTTTTTTGTAGGTGCGATACCTGATGCGGAAATAGTTGGTTGTGGGGCATAGGTTGTCATGCGTTACTCGCCTTCAAAGTTTCTAGATAAATTTTATAATCGGCTGGCGTAACCACTTTTACATTAAAGCGCATGCGCGCGTGATCGCGACCGCACAATATATTGCAGTACCCTGGGAAAGTACCCAATTTATTTGCAGTAAACTCAAGGTTGTTTGTAACTCCAGGTAGATTCTGCATTTGAATCATAAAGGCGGGTATCCAGAATCCATGTACTACATCATTGGAAGTTAGGATGTATCGAACTGACTCGCCTTGGGGAATTACCAATGTAGGCGGTTGCGCAGGCGTTCCAGTGACAATTGCTTTTGCTCCGGCTTCTGGGTAAGTAAATTGCCAAGCCCACTGAGTGCCTTTAACTCCGATTTCATGCATTACTGATGCAGTTGGCTTTTTATAAATTTCACTCTGACTAACAGCGGTGAAGTAGAAAAGAACAGAAATTATGATTAATGGAATGATTGTGTAAGCAATTTCTATTGGAACGTTATATTGAGTCTGTTTTGGAAATTCTGGTGCGCCAACTTTTTTGCGATAGAAAACGGCTGGCCATAAAATCAAAATAAGAGTAAATACGCCGACAACTCCGGCAGCAACCCATGCCCATGACCAGAGTGGTGATGAAATCTCATTAACACTTGTGATCGCATTTTCGTAACCAAGGCCAGAAACCTGTGAACAACTCGTTAGAAAAAGGGCTGGAATAGTGAGCGCAAATGCACGAATAATCTTTACTCTTTTGGAACCTTGATGAGGCATGGGGATAAGGATAGAGCTAAAAATGGCTTTTACCGCACAGGGACGAGTACCGTTTAGCGGGTGGGTCGTGTCACAAGAAATTTCCAATCCGAGGCACCCTTGCACCCAAAAGCTAGGGATGTACTTGAGAGCGCCTTTGATATGGGCTGGAGTGATCCAAGAAAACTAAGTACCCAATCGGCTCGGGCGAATCTGCTTCGAAATGAAGCCCTAGAAAGTATTGCAAAGCGCCTAAATTTGCATAGAAATGAAATAGAAATAATTGGCGAACCAAACTTGGGACACTTTTTATCAATTGGCGGCCTACTCGGCCAATCTAATCGCTTGATTTATAGCGCAATTGATCGCAGTGAAATTATCGCCATTTCGCGCAACCATGAATCGGTGGAATTACCGGTGGATTTATCTGGGCAGATTTCTTTAGAGAAATTAAGGTCGAGCGATCCAAAAGTTGGAGATATTTTTTCACTCCAATTAGCCAATGGCGAAACTGGAGTTAGGCAGAGCGCTGGGCAATTAATCGAATCCTGTAATGGGGCTCTCATCGCTTGTGATGCAACTGCCAGCGGGGCGCATTTGCAACTGCCAGAGCGTTGGGACACCGCACTCTTTGATGCACGGTCATGGCACGGACCAAGTGGATTGGCGATTCTTGCAATTCGAAATTCAAAATCATGGAAAAATCCGCTGCCACATATTGGAGCAGCTCGAACTCCTAATTCTGCTTCACTGCCATTAACTATTGCCGCAGCCGTTGCGCTGGATGCATGGTGCGAAGAACGCAATTTGGTTTGGGAAAAAGTTCGCGAATTAAATAAGTACTTGCGAAATGAGATAAAGAAGGCGATACCCGATTGCGATATTGCAGGGCAATTAGATGATTGCCTCCCCCACTTAATTTCGGCATCTTTTCTTTACTGCGAAGGCGAAGAATTATTACGCGCCTTAGATGCAGCAGGCTTTAGCGTTGATTCGGGTTCGGCTTGTACGGCCGATGATTTGCAGCCCAGTCATGTTTTATCAGCGATGGGAGTTCTAACTCAAGGCAACGTACGCATTACCTTGCCCAGTGATATTA
>JBCKHB010000040.1:0-2563 GCA_038906075.1 Candidatus Planktophila sp. | reverse complement strand
GATTAACAAAAGGCTTCCTAATGCTGATTTCACAAGCGATTACTTTAAACTGGCGAGTAGTGTTCAGTCAACATTTCGGGATACTTATATTTCACTAATAAAGTATTGGTTGAAGAAAACAAATTCAAGAAATCTATGTCTATCAGGTGGTTGTGCACTAAATTCCCTGGCAAACACGGATCTTCTAGAACTAGATGTTGACAGGATTTATGTAATATCGGCCCCAAGCAATCGGGGTGTAAGTATGGGCTGCGCTCAGTTTGGCTCATTGGGAGAGGGCGATATCCCTATACCACCTCGGGACATGTTTTAGGTTGGAGTTTTACCCAGGCGCAAATAAGAATCGAACTGGATTCTTGCGGCGTTAAGTACACAACAAAAACCGATGTAATCGCTTCTGCCGCTTAAGACCTAGATAAAGGGAAAATCCTTGGCTGGTTCCAAGATAGGTCTGAATTTGGCCCCGCGCGTTGGGAAATAGAAATATTTTGGCAAATCCACGGATAGATAATATAAAAGAGCGCTTGAACAAAAAGATTAAATTTCGTGAGGAATTTCATCCTTTTGCGCCAGCTATATTAAAGCGCAAATTCAATTATGAATATAAAGACAAAGCAGATTTTTCCAATATGACTATCACGGCAAAGGTAAACAATACAGATGCTAAGAATTTTCTCGGTGCAGTGTATGAGGATTTAACCTCTCGAATTCAATTGGTTGATTCTTCAAATAATATATTTGATAGACTTCTATGCGAGATTGGGCGAACCAGCGGTCATGATTCCCTTATAAATACTTCCTTTAACCTCAAAGGTGAACCGATTGTTGATAGCCCTGCGGACGCCCTTAGAACCTTCTTTAGTTCAGGATTGGATGTGCTTTATTTAGGCGATGCGAAAATAGTTAAGTCATGATTGATTTCATAGAAGAAATTAATACTACAAACAGAAAGAAGCAAGGTATGAAAAATAAAGAAATGATTTTGTGAATTTTATAGAAGAATATTGCGCATTCGTCATGTAGAGAGCACATTGCTTTGGAATACCCAATACGACAAATACACACGCTGGTTCATTTGTGTATTGGTCAGAATGCCATTCCAGTTGGAATTTCTCAGCACTTCGGAGTGAATGACAAAGTGCTGAGTGGCCATAGAAGTCATGGACACGAGTTTCTGAGTTCTTATGTTAAAAATCTTTATGAGGAACTACTTCAAAATCTGCCGTTAAATTAACCTCTCTAGAAAGGTTAAGGTATATAAGAGAAAACTTTAAAACTATTTTAGAAGGACACAATAGATTTCCCCTTATCTGGAAGATAATCTTAGAGTACTTTGGTAGTATTTCTCTGTGTTAAATTGGCATCCTAAAAATACCTTCTCGCCAGAGCAGATAATTTCATGGTGGTCTCAAATGCTCAAGATTAGATTAACTGAAGATTTTATCTCAGAAAAGTATCATGAACAGCAGATGCGCACTGCTGTTCATCTAGGCACTGGGCAAGAGGCTATTCCAGTTGGGATTTGTTCAGCTTTAATTGCATTGGATGCCGTATATACGCAACACAGGAGCCATAATCATTTTTTAGCAAGCGGAGGATCTGTTTTTAGCCTTTTCGCAGAATTACACGGTAGTAAATTTGGAAGTTCTGGTGGCAGAGGTGGTTCGGTTCACTTGACACATAGTAACTCCTTGTTTTTCGCATCGACAGCAATACTTGGTCAGAGTGTTTCCCTAGCGGTAGGAAGTGCATTAACATTTAAATTAAGGAAGCAGAGAAATGTTGGTGTAACTTTTTTTGGAGACGCGGTTTGGGAGGAAGGAGTAATTTACGAATCATTGAATTTTGCGTCAATTCACTCATTGCCAGTAGTCTTTGTTTGTGAGAACAACGGGTATTCGACAGAGAGTTCATTGGTCTCTCGCAAGAGTAAAAATTCAAATTTCAAAAGCAGAGCCGAATCTTTTGGGATAGAGTCATTTGAGGTTGATGGTAATGATGTTTTAAAAATTGCAAGTTTAGCCGAACCATTACTTCAAGATATCAGAGAGAATCCAAGACCTTTATATATAGAAGCAAAAACATATCGATTGCGGGAACACGTTGGCCCTAATTTCGACCATGAAGTTGGCAGAAAATTTAGAACAAAAGAGGAATTTTTGTTATGGCAAGAAAAGGACCCAATTAAAAGATGCAGGCAGAAACTTTTGAAATATTTCAGTGACGCTTTTTTGGATCAGGTAAGTTTAGATTTAAGCAATGAAATAAGAGCGGAGTTTTTTAGAGCTAGTAATGCAAAAAAGCCAGAACCGAGCGAGCTATTCATGAACGCAGGTGAGACATGATTCGAAATTTATCATTTTCTGCTGCTCTTTCTGAGGGTTTAGTGCAAGCCATGGATAGAGATAAATCAATTTTTGTAACTGGTATAGGTGTTGATTATGCGACAGGTGTATTTGGGACGACAAAAGAGGCTTTCAATAAATTTGGGAAAGCACGAGTTTTCGAATCACCAGCTATGGAAAATGCAATAACTGGTATTTGTATTGGGGCTGCCGCTTCT
>JBCKHB010000039.1:0-2894 GCA_038906075.1 Candidatus Planktophila sp. | reverse complement strand
CTGAAACGCATGCAAACCGAGTACATCGATCTCTACCAAATGCACCACATCGATCGCACCACACCATGGGAAGAGATCTGGCAAGCAATGGAGATATTAGTTGCGCAGGGAAAAATTATTTATGTAGGTAGCAGCAACTTCGGTGGCTGGCATATAGCACAAGCGCAAGCCGCGGCCGCCTCTCGTAATTTTATGGGGCTAGTTTCAGAACAGTCAATTTACAACTTAGTTGTGCGCGATATCGAACGCGAAGTGATTCCAGCTGCAGAGCACTATGGGGTTGGGATCCTACCTTGGTCGCCACTTAACGGTGGGCTCCTCGGAGGAGTTCTAAAAAAAGAACGAGACAGTAAACGTCGCCTTGAAGGTCGCTCTAAAGATGCACTCGACAAAATTAGAGATCGCGTCGAGGCATATGAAACTTTCTGTGAAGAAATAGGTCATGAACCCGGTGATGTGGCACTGGCATGGTTAATGCATCAAAGCGCTGTTACTGCACCGATTATTGGCCCACGTACTCAAGCGCAATTAGATGCCTCACTCCGCGCGGTTGATATTGAACTCACCGGTGAACAATTAGCCAAACTCGATGAAATATTCCCAGGGTATAAAACTTCCCCAGAAGATCACGCTTGGTGATTACTTGTGGATTTGGCGACAGTTTATACCTGTACAGGTATAAGATTGATTCATGGAAACTCTTAATGCAGCCGCCCTTGTCGCAAAGGTTCGCAGCCAATCTGGTCTGACTCAAGCCGATTTAGCCGCACGGGCTGGCACATCACAAGCCGCAGTCGCGCGATATGAAACAGGGGCATCGACTCCGTCGACTGCAACTCTTACTCGGCTTTTGCGCGCAGGTGGTTTTGAGTTAGAAGTGGCGCTGAAAAAAACAAGTGCATCCGATCTTTCAACGAAGCGAGCCAAAAAAATTCGCCAATTACGCGGGCCCATCAGGGAAATAATGAAAGATGCGGGGGCGAGAAATATTCGCATCTTTGGCTCCGTTGCCCGCGGTGATGATAACGCCGCTAGCGATATTGATTTCTTAGTTGATTTCGATACTTCAAAAGGTTTATTACCAATCGTTGGTTTAGTTGCAAAATTGAAAAAATTACTTGGTGAAAACGTTGATGTGGCGCCAGTTTCTGCATTAAAGAGTTCGATTCTCGAAAGCGCGCTCAAAGAAGCAATTCCTCTGTGACCCCACGTGACCATAATGAGCGGATAAAAGACATTCTAGAAAGAATTAATCGCATTAAATATTCTGAAGAGTTACTTGTTCAGGCAGAAAATGAAAATAACGAGATTCGCGCTGAAAGTGCGTTAGATGCAATTCTCTATGACTTAATTGTCATTGGCGAAGCAGTGAAAGGTCTTGACGCGCAGATGCGCGAAATGAACGCCGATATTTCTTGGGCTGATATCAGTGGCATGCGCGATTTGCTTGCCCATCAATACTTTCGAATTGATGCCGCCCAAGTGCGTTTGACCATTGATCAACCCTTGGAAGATTTGCGTATCGCTTGTCTAAAAAATCAAGACTAGAAATTAGTAGCGGGAGCGGGATTTGAACCCACGACACAGCGATTATGAGCCGCTTGCTCTACCAAGCTGAGCTACCCCGCCAAGGGTTGTGCTTGTTTTACTGCCGAACTTTTACTCCCTTTTTACTGCGCGAGCCCCCCACCGGAATCGGACCGGTGACCTTTTCCTTACCATGGAAACGCTCTACCAACTGAGCTAGGGGGGCGTTAGGTAGAGACGTTAGCGTACAGGCTCAATCATACTTTCTAAAAGCCATTAACTAAAGCGCAGGATTTAGCACAATTTTCCCAATAGTTTCCCGCGCCAGCATCGCTCTATGTGCAGCACTTGCTTGGCTCAATCCAAATGTGGCACCAATTACTGGTTTTAACTTACCTGCTTGAACTAAGGCAAAAAGCTCAACAATTACATCGTTTAGTAATTCTTTATTTCCAAAACAATTTGCAAGCCAAAAACCGCTCACAGTTTTACTTCCACTCATCAGCGATCCTGGATGAATTGGTGTTGGTGCGCTCCTTGATGCCATTCCGTAAGTAATTAGCCGCCCAAAGTTTGCTAGAACTTCAAGACTTGAATCGAAAGTTTTTCCGCCCACCATCTCAAGAATTAAATCAATACGTTTTCCGCCATTAGCTTTTCGCATCTCACCCGCTAGCTCATCACTCTTTGCATCAATTACAACATCAGCGCCAAGGGATGTTGCGAGTGCGCCTTTTCCACTAGATGAAGTAGCTGCAATTACTTTAGCGCCCCACATTTTTGCCAATTGAATTGCAATAGTTCCAACACCTCCTGCGGCTGCATGTATTACTACGCTCTCGCCTGCTTTGAGATGGCCAACTGTTTTTAAAATATGCCACGCAGTACTACCTTGTACCAACATGCAGAGTGCTTGCTGATCACTTACGCCTTCTGGAATATCAATCAGCAACGCCTTATTTGCCACCGCCTTTTGCGCATATCCCCCGCCACTAACAGAAGCTAAAACTCGACGGCCATTTGCTGTAGTTCCAACAACTTCAATGCCGGGAATCAACGGCAGAGTCTGTGCTGATAAATAACTATTTTCGGTTTGGTGAGTATCTGCATAATTAATTCCAATTGCCGTAACGCTAATAAGTTCTTCATTTTCTCCAGCGATTGGTTCGGGAAGGTCAGCTAAGTGCATTACTTCTGGACCGCCAAATTCGGTGATCTGGATTGCTTTCATTTTTATCCTTTAGCTGACTCGAGAGTAATTGCTTGCGATGAGCAAAGAATACAATACATTATTGACCACGCTTAAATTTTATGAGTTAGAAATATTTTCTAAAGAACTTCTTTAATCTCTTGACTGCCGAATTATT
>JBCKHB010000038.1:0-3305 GCA_038906075.1 Candidatus Planktophila sp. | reverse complement strand
CGGTCTAATCCGTCTGAACAAATAACTATTATTGCCCCGCGGCTCATGCCCACGCGACCCCAGCTCTTGATGAAAGAATTAATTGATTCACCTATTCGAGTTCCACCATCCCAATCCAGCACAGTTTCACCAGCAATTCTCATTGCCTCATCTGGATTGCGCTTTTCGAGTGATTTAGTAATTCGAGTTAAACGAGTGCCAAAACAAAAAACTTCGACGCGTGAGTTAGCTCTACGCGCAGAGTAAGCAAGGTGTATGAGATTCCTAGAATAATCAGCCATAGATCCTGAAACATCCAAGATGAAAATTAACGGACGAAGTTTTTTGTTGCGTTGGATATAAGAAATTTCCTTAATCTCACCGTGCCTTCGCATCAATTCACGAAGCATTTTTCTCATATGAATTTTTGAGCCTTTAGAATTACTTGAAATCCTACGTGTGACTCGCTTTGGGGGAGAAAGTTTAAATTTAGAAATCATTCTGCGTAGGGAAGCCAACTCTTCTGGATTGCACTCCTTAAAAGCTTTATTGCGATAAATTTCAGAAGTTGAGGAAATTAAACCCATTTTAATCTCTTCTTCAGCGCTTCCAGGTGAGCCAGATTCCACATCAGGAATGTCGAGAACGGCTTGGGTATTGGTTGAAGATTTGAATTTCATTTTAATATCTTGCGCTTTATTATTTTCTTCATCCAAGAAGAATCTACGGAAAATTCTTGTATAAATATCCAAGTGATCTTTACGTTTTACAAGTGTGCTTCTGCCAGACCAATAAACATCTACAAGATCACTTGGATCAAGTTGCGAAACTCCTTGGCAAAATGAAAGAACATCATCAGTGCCAACACTTAAGCCTGAGAGTCGAAGTTCTTGCGCGAATTCAACGAAAATTTCATCGAAACCAGCAGTGGCGTTCAACTTAAATTATGACCTTAAGCGCATCGATTGTGAGTTCTAAGTCTTCTTTATTTTTAATTATCGCACCTAAAGTTTGCGTCGCATTTTCAAGCGTTAGCTCTTCGGCACCTACGGCTTGCAGGGATTGAATCCAATCAATACTTTCAGCAACTCCAGGAGACTTATCGAGTTCCATTTCTCGAAGTTGGCTAATTACAGATATAACTTTGAAGGCGAGTTCTTCTGAAACGCTCGGAATCCGAGCACGAACGATTTCAATTTCTCGTTCAATGGTCGGAAAACCCATCCAGCTGTAGAGACAGCGTCGCTTGAGCGCATCATGAAGCTCACGAGTTCGGTTTGAAGTCAGAATTACAATTGGTTTGGAAGTTGCTTTAATTGTGCCAATCTCTGGAATCGTAATTTGGAAATCTGAAAGCAGCTCTAACAAGAAAGCCTCGAATTCATCATCAGCACGATCTATCTCATCAATCAATAAAACACATTGGTCGCCAGCGCGCACCGCTTGGAGCAGCGGGCGTTCGATTAAAAACTCTGGTCCAAATAGTTCCTGAATTTTCTTCTCGTGAGAATTGGAGTCGGATTGCGCGCGAATTTGAAGCATTTGCCGGGCATAGTCCCACTCATAGAGGGCTTGACTCGTATCAATTCCTTCGTAGCATTGAAGGCGTATTAACTTTCGATTAAGTAAAGTTGCAATTGCTTTTGCCAATTCCGTTTTACCGACCCCAACTTCGCCTTCCAAAAGAAGTGGTCGGCCCAGAACCATTGAAATATATAGAGATGTTGCCAGTCCGCGGTCAGCGATGTAATTAATTGTGCGCAAATCATCCATTAACGAGGTCACGGATAAATTCTTTGAAGCACTCATAAATTGTTGGACTTAATTAGAATTATTAGTTCCAAGAACTAAATCACGGATACTTCCAGACCCAGAATTTAGTTTTCCTTCACGCGCAAGTTTTTGTTTCCAAGCTGTAGCAAGATCAACTCCATCTTCAGCAAATCCATCGAAAGTAACGTCTTTCATATTTTTGCAAGCTTTATTCGGGGTGCAGTCCTCATCAAGTTGAGGCACTTCTTCAGCTTGTGAAGCCCAAATTGAGCGCAATGTATCCTTAGCTTTCTCAGTTTCATTTAACATGGAAAACTCTCTCCCTCAACTTTCAAGGCTTTGAGTCTAACAGGGGGAACCAAATTCAGATACTCCAAAGTTGGTCTAGAGCCACGGCATGAAGACGGTCCTCATAGTTGAAGCTTCTCTTTCCTAAGTACAAAACATATCCACCAAGGAAATTTACTCCAAGGGTGCTTCGCAACTTTCTCATCGAATCGAAATCCTTTCCCGACACGGCCGTTGATGCTTTCACTTCGAATGCCAAGATCCCACCTTCAATATTTTCGACGATATAGTCAATTTCGTCATTATCTCTCGTGCGCCAGTGCCCAACAAGATGCACTTGATCGGAAAGTGATGCCTCTCGCGCTATCTCTCCCACCACAAAAGTCTCTAAGACGTGACCGAACTCCGACATAGCGCTGGGAATTCTTCTTTGTAATTTATCCGCTGAGAGTTTAAGTAAGTTCACCAGGAGGCCGGAATCCACGACATGGATTTTTGGTGACTTACTTGCTCTGGCTCCCAGTGTTGTTCCCCATGCAGGTAATCGCTGAATTAGGAATACCGATTCTAGGAGCTTTACATAGTTTTCGGCCGTGCTACTTTCTAGACCTAAGGGAACCGCCCAGTCAAGGTGTCTAGCCCAATTGCCAACGACTCATTTCTTACTGAGCCCTCGAGCAGATATCTTCCGAAATTGGAGGGGATTTACTTATGCGGATCCCCCTAACAGAGTATACCAATGATCGAAATAAGCGTTTTCCAGTTCTATTTCTTGCGTAGCGGCCCGCAAGAATATAAAATAGAAGAATGAACAGAACCGATGCGACCTCGCCGACAACACATTTCTTTCGTGAGCTCTCCGATATTCCGTTAGTCATGGAAGCTGCAACTGGCACGGTCATCGACACCCATCAGCGGCCACTGCGCGACCTGCGAATTTCGGTGACCGATCGCTGCAATTTTCGCTGCGTGTACTGCATGCCGAAGGAGATTTTCGGTAAGGACTTCACCTTCTTGGGGCGTGACGAGCTGTTGTCGTTTGAAGAGATCACCCGACTGGCTCGGATCGCAGTAGCCCATGGAGTCGAGAAAATCCGGCTGACCGGTGGCGAGCCACTGCTGCGCAAGGGCCTTGAGGAGCTTGTGGGGATGCTAGCCGTGCTCAAGACGCCGGAAGGCCGTGGAGTCGATATTGCACTAACCACCAACGGCTCAGCGTTGGATGTCAAGGCACAGTCGCTCAAAGATGCTGGACTCAAGCGGGT
>JBCKHB010000037.1:0-3679 GCA_038906075.1 Candidatus Planktophila sp. | reverse complement strand
CCTGGTAAAAACAAAGTCAGGCTACCTAAAGCATAAAAATCAAGTAGTGCTGGATCTGCGTTTGAATATGGTGCAATGTAATCCCCAGGCATTGTTGCACCTACTGAAATAGAAAGAGGTATACAAGAAGGGAAATCAATTCTTTTTAAATCTTTGTTGTTTCCTGCTGCAAAAAATACGGGAATTCCAAAATTGTATAATGAAGAAATAGCGCCTTCAAGCAAGGAGTAAATCTCAACTTATACGCTTTTGATAAAGGTTACTTCCAAAACGAAAGGATAAGTGCCTACTACTTTGGTGATTCGAGCAGCAGTTTGAAAATTACCTTAGTAAATTCAAATTGCGAGGAAGTTATAACACTGCCTTAAGCAAGAAAATACAACCTTTAAGTCACCCCCTTCTAGGAAATCCGGCAGGGCAGAAAAATAGGTAGGGGGAAAGCAATTTAAGCAGGAGCCTTATTTAATAATGCTCAACTCTTCTATCTTTGCCTAGATAGTTATTTCTGTGCTTCCATTTCGCAAGAAGCCTAATAATTAGGAATCATCTTTGTATTCTCTAGCTGGTCATTCCTTGCTCTTCTAATTGAGCCTCTAAAACATCTGGATTAAAATTGATCCTTGCCGTGAAATCATCAAATGCCCAAGCGTTAATTGGTCTTGCTTTCTCGTCAAAAGGTGGAAATGGCCATTCAAAGAACTCAACAACGGAATCTGAAAGTAGATAGTGCCCCATTCCTTCAAATCCTGCTGGGCTATTCATTACATCAATAGCTTTTCTTCCGTATTGCCTTGCAAGCTTTTGGATTCTTGGGTTGATCTTTATATAGAGAATTGAACAGTCTGCACCGCCCACGTTGTATTTCAATTTCAAAACTGGTTTGAAACCTACCTTTTCGGCAACCCTTCTACTCGCAAGATTCTTCTGACTAATATGAAGTGCCATGAAATTGAACTTCTTTCTTTGAAAAGCGATTTCTTCCGCATATAGAAGTCCCAGCTCACCAACGCCTTTGTTGTGATAGCCATTCCTAACCCAACCAATCATTTCTGTACCAAATTGCCCGAAGCAAACTCCAAATGAGATATGGCCCAGCAGTTTTCCTTTATCAAATAACCCATAATGGTCGACGGGATCCTTGAAGAGCATTGTGTAATAAGTGGTAAGAAAATCTATCGGTGTCATGGATTCAAATATCTGACCGTAAGCAAGAAATTCGTAGTTTGAATCAACACTTTCTAATGCTGCTGCTTTGAATTCTTTTATATCAAGCAGTGAGAGCATTCTCCATTTGACATTCTTCAAATTAAAATCATCTACTGCTAATTTTTCTTTTTCCATTAATAATCCTTTTACTATAAGTTTTTCTACAACTACTATGGGCTTAGATTGCATCCATCAACAGGAGATGATTCGCCTAGAGAATCTAGTCTTAATCAAAATATTCAACCTGCTACTTCAATTATACAATTGTTTGATTTCTAATGCGGAAAATATGGGCGCACTATCTAGAAATAGAAAACTGCTGTAAATCCTGTTTAATGCCTGAATTCAATTTATTAATATTTTTAAAAATATGAATTAGTCGATATTTGAATTTTAAATTGATCAGGATAAATGAACTACTTCTTCTTATACCCAGCAGGACACTTTGGCTTAACTGCAGTTATTTTCTTAGTTAATTTACCTTTAATGCAGGTGGTTGTTGTTTTTTTCTTTGCCGCTGCCGCTGCGTCTGCGATTATTTTATCGGCGCTTAGTCTTGCAGCTAATACAATTTTCTCTACTTCTGCTTTAGCGTCTGCGATAATTTTATCCATTGCTGCTTTATCTGCTGAGACTTTATCTACTACAGCTTTTGCTGCTGCCGCTGCTTTCTCTGCCGCTGCTTTATCTGCTACTGCTTTCGCGGCTGTATAGTTTTCCACAAATGGTTGAGAAAACACCTCCCAATGCGGGGGATTAGTAATTTTCCAGCGCAGCACCTCACCGGTTGTTGGTGTGTATATTGTATAAGGTTGGAAGCATTGAGCACCTGGATAGGTGGGAATGAACTCCCAACCTAATGCTTTTGACCTGTCTACCCAAGATCCCTGAACTAACCCTTGCAGGGTCGCCGCTACCGAACTTGAGTGGCAGCTAGAAGTTTCTTGAAAAAACAAAAAAGCTAACTTAGCCTCACGAATCTGCAAAGCTAACTCTTCTTCTGCCTTCCGCAGTTGCGCCTTGATTGAATCAACTTCATCTAAAAATTTGGCGAAATAGTTCTTTACTAAATACATATGAGGAGCGATGACCGCTCCGAGTGTTCCGCCCATTCCTGAACCGACACCCCCGCACCCACTTGCACCGGTTGTGACTGCAACAATCTTCTCAACACCGTCAACATCTGCATACCAGGGACCGCCTGAGTCACCCGCGCACAGCGCCATCGTTCCAATTTCTTCGGTAGCAATATGCCGGTCCTCTGGCGGACGAACTGGGTAGTTGGGAAGTTTTTGATAGGCACGAAGGGTCACCTTGTAAGGCAATCCATTCGCAGTCCCCACATCTTGCAAACCGTATCCGTAGTGGGTAATCATGTTGCGATTCATCTTGATTCTATTTACTTCTTCAAGACTCGCAATCTCCACAGGTTTATAATCTGCAAATGGTCTCTCTAGAAAATAGAATGCAATATCGTCTGTTGCACTTGGGTTGTCGCCACTTTTTGGATCAAAAATTTGTGCGTATCCCACCTTTACAACTGCCCTTAATACACGAATTCGCGTTGAAATTTCGTCATTACCTATCGCGACACCTGGCTGAGTGATATAGATATTAGTTACGTTTTGCTCAGAATTTGCATAAATGGTGCCAGGACGTCCCAAACAATGGGCCGCACTGACCACAATTTGTGGGGCAATCAATGCTCCAGAGCAGCCAGAGCGGGGGGCTGACAAATTATAAACTAACCCAACCACACGTGAATCTCCAGTGACGGGAGTGCCTCCGTACACCGCATTAGCGGGAAGTGTGCTAAACGGTAAAAATAATGAAGATATGAAGGCGATAAGACATTTTGCCTTTCTCATATCTTCACCCTACTCAACTCTTCTACCTTTGAATAGGTGGTTACTTTGTCAGGCTTATATGTCAACATTATGAGATGGTGCTTGCAAAGAAGGATAAAAAATCTCTTGCTGAGACTCATCCAAAGTTGGCAAAGCAGGCAGTTGATTGGGATCCAAAAACTGTTAGCGCAGGTTCTAACAAGAAATTTAAATGGAGATGCGAATTAAGTCATCAGTGGGACGCGGTAATTTATAGCAGAGCCCTACGAGGAGACGGATGTCCTTTCTGTTCTGGAAAACAAGTTCTTATTGGGTTTAATGACTTAGCAACGACTAATTCTGAACTTGCAAAGCAGGCGGTTGGCTGGGATCCAAAAACTGTTACTGCAGGCTCTGATAAGAAACGTAAATGGAAGTGCGAAGCAGGTCACCTGTGGGATTCGATAGTAAAGAGCAGGGGGCAGAGGAGACGCGGATGTCCTACCTGCGATGGGAAAAAAGTTCTTGTAGGTTTTAATGACTTAGCAACTACTCATCCAGAACTTGCAAAGCAAGCATTTGGGTGGGATCCACAAACTATCACCGCAGGTTCTAACAAGAAATTTAAATGGAGATGCGAATTAAGT
>JBCKHB010000036.1:0-4339 GCA_038906075.1 Candidatus Planktophila sp. | reverse complement strand
GTTTTCTTTTTTGTAACACCAATAATGCCTTGAGAAATTATTTGCTCAATCGCTCGGACACTTAAACCTTCAGCAATTATGCGATTCGCTAGGTTTTCAATCATGGCTTGATCATTTAAACCAAGCAAGGCTCGTGCGTGACCTGCCGAAATAGATCCTGCGATAACTTTGCTTTGCACTGAAATCGGTAGATTCATCAAACGCATTGTGTTTGAGATTAGCGGGCGTGATCGGCCAAGTTTTGCCGCTAGTTCATCGTGTGTGCAAGCGAAATCACTGAGTAATTGTTGGTATGCCGAAGCTTCTTCAATTGCGTTTAATTCACTTCGATGAATATTTTCAATTAACGCATCTCGTAATAACTCGTTATCAGGAGTTTGACGAATAATAACGTGGATGCTCTTTAGCCCTGCGGCCTTAGCCGCGCGGTAACGACGCTCGCCCATTACTAATTCATACTTGCCGAGGCTTTTCTCTCTCACAACTGGAGGTTGTAAGATTCCTATTTCTTTAATGGATGCAATTAATTCGTTGAGTGACTCTTCATTAAAACTTTTCCGCGGTTGTCGCGGATTTGGCGAAATAGCATCAATTGGTACTTCATTTTGCTGTGCGATATCAATTCCACCTACTGATAGCGTTGTTGGGATAAGTGCATCTAAATTAGTTCCTAATCCGCCACGACGTACCATTAAGCAATCTCGCCTTCACGTTTGTAGTTAATGCTGACAACATTAGAATCAAATGGTTTACCACGTTCGGCTAATTGGCGCGCAACTAACATATAGGCAATTGCTCCTGGCGAACTTGCATCGTATGTCATTACTGTTTGTTTAAATCCGGGGGCCTCTGATATGCGCACGGCGCGTGGAATTGGAATGTCAATTAACTCATTTGGATAATGTTTACGAATTTCTTCTGCAACATCGTTTGCTAAACGTGTTCGCCCATCAAACATTGTTAAAACAAAAGTTGAAAGTTTAAGTGTTGGGTTCAATCTTTTCTTTACTAATTCAAATGTTTTTAATAATTGAGATAAACCTTCTAGTGAATAATATTCACATTGAATTGGAACTAACATTTCTTTTGCAGCAGAAAGGGCATTTACAGTCAATAAACCTAAACTTGGTGGGCAATCAATAAAAATATAATCGTATCTTTGATTCGTTTCCGCTTTTGTTTTTACTAATTCTTCAATCGCATCTTTCAAACGCAGTTCGCGTGCAACCATGGGGACTAATTCAATTTCTGCTTGCGCAAGAGAAGTATTAGATGAAATGCAATCAAGGGATGGAAAACCTGCGACTTTTTGCACAACTTGGGCCATTGAAGATTTACCGATTAAAACTTCATAAATTCCTTCATTTTCAAGGTGTTCTACCCCAAGGGCGGTGGAGGCATTTCCTTGCGGATCTAAATCAATAACTAGAACACTAAGACCGCCCATAGAAAGGGCCGCCGCAAGGTTAACTGTTGTGGTCGTCTTACCAACCCCGCCTTTTTGGTTGGCAACGGTAATTATTCGAGCGGCCCCCGGTTTAGCCATCGCCTCTTTTAGCCGGCGCACTCCGATAACGCTCTTTGTTTCACGTGAATCATCCACGTGGCTAGTTAACCACCCTTGCGCAGTTCAACCACACGTGTGAGCTCGATTCCATCGCAATTTATCTCGTGCAAAATTGATTTAGGCACGTTTTCCATCTCAATTAGAGCGGATTTGCCTTTAATGGCTAAAAGTGACCCCCCGACTTTAAGTAAATGCCAGCTGATTTTCTTTAATTTCTCCAACGGGGCAACAGCGCGGGCGGTTACATAGTCAGACTGCTTTTTAACATCTTCTGCTCGACCATGGATTATCTCAATATTTAAGCCAATTGTCGCCTCTTTTAGAAATTGAACCCTCCGTTCTAATGGCTCAATCAGGGTAACTTTTAAATCCGGGCGGGCCATGGCGATAACCACCCCTGGCAGGCCAGCCCCAGAGCCAATATCAAAGATGGAGGCGCCGCCACTTATTAACGTTGTGACTGGAAGGCAGTTAAATATATGGCGCTCCCAAATTATCTCACCTTCGTGTGGGCCAATTAAGCCGCGTTCTATCCCAGATGTTCTCAGAAAATCGACATACGCGCGTACGCGTTTGGTATCTGGAAAATAGCGCTCAATTATGGTTTCACGTGAAACCTCCATTTTCGAGCCTCTACGCTGGGTAAATTACGACGAAGCGCTCTGGATCTTCACCATCAGATTCGCTAGTTAAGCCTAGGGTTTGGATTGTGTCGTGGATGATTTTGCGCTCAAAGGCGTTCATTGGAGCTAATTTAATCGAATTTCCGCTCTTTTTTGCCTCTTCGGCCATCTCTTCAGCTAGTTTTTTCAACTCTAAGCGCCGGCCTGCACGGAAGCCATCTATATCTAGCATTAATCGACTGCGCTCCCCTGTTGAAGTCTGTACAGCTAGGCGCGTTAACTCTTGGATCGCGTTCAGAACTTCGCCATCATGGCCTACTAAGTGTCCTAGTTTTCCGCCAACGATTGCGAGTGCCGCGCGATCATTTTCCACATCGATATCAATATCACCATCTAGATCGGCAATATCTAGGAGCGCTTCAAGATAATCGGCTGCAATATCGCCCTCTTCTTCCAATCGGGCTACCCCTTTTAGGCCACCCTCATTTTGAGGGTTTTCGCCGGCTTCATTTTCAACTTCAACTTCAACTTCTTTGACTTTCGTTGCTTTAGGCATTTTTTGCCCTCCATCTAGTTATTGGTGTGTTTTAAGCCTATTTATTATAAATTGTCGTTTTTATCCTATTTCTTCTTTTTCTTCTTCTTTGGTTGCTTTCTCTGTCCTTTTAGATCCTCGGGTTCTGCAACTGCAACATCTCCGGTTGCTTCTTCGTCTTGTGTGCCAAGTTTTTTCGCTCTCTTACGTTGCAACTCCTCGTAGGCTGGAGAACCTGGTGTTGGGTTTCGTTTAATTACATAAAACTGTTGTCCCCATGTCCACACGTTTGTCGTAGACCAATAAATTAAAACACCAACTGGAAAATTAACCCCTGAAATTGCAAAAATTACTGGAAATAAATATAACATGATTTTCTGCTGTTGCAACATCATGTTGTTTTTGGAATCCATCTTCGGCATTCCTTTTAACATTAATTGACGCTGGGTTATAAATGTTGTAGCTGACATAAACGCAATAAGTAAAACTGTAATAATTTTTACATTTGTCTCGCTTGTTCCTAAAAAGGTTTGTGAGATTGAAGCGCCAAAAAACTTAGCTTGGGCTGCGCTAGTTAAATAATCTCCGCGTAAATATCCATGCGGGTTGTTTCTTGCAATTCCATTTAAAACAGTAAAAAGCGCGAAGAAAATCGGGGCTTGTGCAAGAATTGGAAAACATGATGCTAGTGGGTTTGTTTTATGCTCTTTATAGAGCTTCATCATCTCTTCGGATTGTTTTTGGCGGTCATCTTTATATTTGCTTTGAATTGTCTTCATATGAGGTTGTAGCGCTGTGAGTGCTCTTTGGCTCTTGATTTGCTTTACAAACAATGGAATTAAGATGATACGGATAAGAATCACAAGGCCAATAATCGATAGCGACCAAGTAACTCCGCTATCTCCTCCAAATATTGGCGCCAAGGCTTTATGTATTGTGACAATAACCCCAGAAACAGCGAAATACAATGGGTTTAGGATGCTATTCATTTTTTAGACTCCTGCTTTTTTTAATTCAATTCCGTTTTTTCTTACATAATCCACGCCACCATACGACCAAGGATTACAACGCACAACGCGCCACAGGCCCATGGCAACTCCTTTAAGCCCGTAGGTTTGAATTGCTGTCGTTGTGTAACTAGAACACGATGGGTAGTACTTACAGCGTGGCGCGATATACGGGGAAATCCATTTTTGGTATATGTGGATTAGGGTTAGTAAAATTTTCTTCATTTCTTTCCTGTTTTAACATCAGCGGTTTTAGAAATCAGTTTTGAAATAATAGATTTAACTTCGTCTGTACAGTCAATTGTTGCTGCATTTGTTAGGGCTCGAATTACTAAAAGGCCGCCTGTGGGAAGTAAAATAATTTGCTCTTGTAAGACATGACGAATTTTGCGTGCAACCCGATGACGCGTTGCCGATCCACCAACACTCTTGCTAATAATTAAACCCACGCGTGCGGGATTAGTTGAGTTGGAAATATGTAGGTAGCCGACAAAATTTGCACTTGTAACACGCAAACCACTCTTTGTTGCGCGAACATAATCGCCGCTATCTATTAAACGTGCGCTCTTTGGAAGCACGAGAATTTCCGGTGCCTATTCGAAATTAA
>JBCKHB010000035.1:0-4716 GCA_038906075.1 Candidatus Planktophila sp. | reverse complement strand
CATCACTCATTCCTTCACTGAAGGAATCACCACAGACTATGAAGCGCTCAAATTGAATCAATTTACACTCCTACTTTCGCCGTTGCTCATCCACCCAAAAAAGCGCAATTGATGTTGCAACACTTGCGTTTAAAGATTCTGTAGTTGCACTTATTGGGATCGATACAACTAAGTCGCATTTTTCACGGGTCAAACGCGCCAGGCCTTTACCTTCGCTACCAACGACAATCATTAGCGATTCGTTGGCAACTTTCATCTTGCTAATTACTTCATCAGATTCGCCATCTAAACCAATAACAAAACATCCTAATTTCTTCGCGGTATCTATTGTGCGCGCTAAATTTGTCACTTGCCCGATTGGCATACGAGCCGCAGCACCTGCTGAACTCTTCCAAGCCGATGCAGTCATTGCTGCGGCGCGACGCTCGGTCATAACAACGCCATCGGCACCAAAAGCGGCCGCGCTTCTAACAATTGCACCTAAATTTCGTGGATCGGTTATGCCATCGAGTGCGACGATAAGCATTGGAAATTTAGCCCGTTCAGTAATTTCTTCAAAACTTGAATATTGATATGGCTTAATCGCCAAAATAATTCCTTGGCTATTAGGCGAAATCCCTTCAATTTCTGCGCGATGGGATTCGCGAATTGATAAACCTTGGTGCAGAGCGAGTTTTAAACATTCCGCAACGCGATCATCTACATCAATGCTCCGAGCAACTAATAATTCCGTGGCAGGAACGTTTGCACGCAGCGCTTCCAAAACTGGGTTGCGACCCGAAACAATTTCACCTCTCGGTTTATCAATTCGCCCTGCATGTGGTGCACGCGCGCTAGGTCTTTGCTTTGCTGCTGCCTTCTTACGCTTTGCTGCTGCGTGATACGGGCGGTCTTCGGCTTTTGGCGTTGGACCTTTACCGGCTAACCGAGATTTATTATTTCCACCGGTGCCACCCGATGGACCCTTTTTAGATCCGCGCACTGCACCTTTGCGTTCTGAATTACCAGCCATTACGAACCCCTCGTTCGTGAGATTGACCAACGTGGCCCTTGAGCGGTGTCTTCAATATTTATTCCAAGTGCGCTAAGTCCATCTCTAATTTCATCAGATGCAGCAAAATCCTTACGCACGCGCGCAGCATCGCGTTGGACAAGTGCTAATTTAATTACTCCATCAAGGGCGGTGCTGAAACCAGAATTATCGGTGCTCGAAAAGTTTGAATCAAATGGATCGCAACCCAAGATTTCAAGTGCACCCCGAATCTCATTGGCATTTTTACTGATTACGTTTTTATCTTGATCAGTAATTGCTGCATTTCCTAACCGTAAATTCTCCGATATCGAAGCCAACGCTTGTGGAACAGCTAAATCTTGATTCATGGCATCGGTAAAGGTTTTACTTAAAACTGGTGAAGGTTGCTTGCCAAGGATTTGCGTTGCCCTGTTTAAGAAATTCTCAATTCGACGAAAAGCTGTTGCCGATTCAAGCAGCGCCTCTTCGGAATATTCCAGCATAGATCGGTAATGTGCACTTCCTAAATACCAGCGAAGTTCTATGCCACGCACAACTTTTAGAATTTGCGTTACTTGTAAATCATTACCTAGTGATTTGCTCATTTTTTCACCAGATTGAGTCACCCAAGCGTTATGCAGCCAGCGTTTTGCAAAACCATAACCAGCGGCTTGCGATTGTGCCATCTCGTTTTCGTGATGTGGAAAGACTAAATCTAAGCCGCCACCATGAATATCAAAAGATTCACCCAAATATGCATATGCCATTGCTGAGCACTCTAAATGCCAACCTGGACGACCAGCGCCCAACGGAGTTGGCCAAGAAGGCTCGCCGAGTTTTGCACCTTTCCATAGCGCGAAATCTCGTGGATCTTTTTTATTTAGATCTTTGGTATCGATTGCCGATTGAAGATCATCAGGATTTTGCCCCGAGAGAGTTAAATAAGACTCTAACTTTCCAATCTCTAAATAAACATCGCCATTACCAGTGGCATAGGCAGCACCGTTGGCAATTAATTTCTCCATCAATTCAATCATCTGTGTGATGTGACCAGTGGCACGCGGTTCGTATGTCGGGGGCATAACATTTAGTTGTGAATATGCTGCGTTAAATGCGCGTTCGTATTTCAGCGCCAGTGCCCACCAAGGCATTTCCTCAGCCATTGCTTTACTTAAAATTTTGTCATCGATATCTGTAACATTTCGAATAAAGGTAACTGCGTATCCGCTCTGTATTAACCAGCGACGCAAAATATCAAAATTCACGCCACTTCGGACATGGCCAATATGTGGCGCGCCTTGAACTGTTGCACCGCAGACATATATAGAGACTTGACCTTTAACTAGCGGTGTAAAAGGCGAAATTCTTCGCGTTAGCGTGTCATATAAATGTAGCGAACTCATTGATTAAGTCTATCTCGAGTTGCTTCAAACCTTAAAAATCAGGGCTGATGCGATTGCTGCAATACCTTTGCCGCTGCCAGTTAGTCCCATGCCATCAGTTGTTGTTGCGAGAACTGAGACTGATGCACCACCAAGTGCTGTAGATATTGCAGAGATTGCTTCATTACGGCGGTTTCCTAATTTTGGTCTGGTACCAATAATTTGCACCGAGACATTTGAAATTGCAAAGCCTGCGCCAGTAATTAGAGTAAAGGTTTTTTGCAATAATTTCGCACCCGATGCACCAGCATATTCCGGACGATCCACGCCGAAATTTGTTCCTAAATCACCAAGGCCGGCTGCGCCAAAGAGTGCATCACAGATTGCATGTGCAGCAACATCTCCATCGGAATGAGCAGCTACACCTACTTCATTTGGCCATAACAAACCGGCCAGCCATAATTCGTAGCCTTCAGTAAATGCATGTGCATCAACGCCAACGCCGGTACGAAATTCATTGGTACCTCCTAAAAATTGCAAGGCAGAATTTAAATCTGCAGGTGTTGTAATTTTTAGTGCGCGTTCTTCGCCATCGATAATTTTTACTTTATGCCCAAGTAGTTCAATCAGGGCGCCATCATCGGTTGCCTCAATCTTTGATTCGTGGGCAGAGATTAATATTTCGCGCGAAAAACCTTGGGGTGTTTGTATTTTGCGTAATTGTGAGCGTTCTGGCGTATTGGTGACATAGCCAGATGAATCAACGTTTTTAACGGTATCAATTTGGGCAATTCCCGGAATAACAGCAACTTCACCACCTGTAAGAGCGTCAATTATTCGCCTCGCTAAATCGGTACTTGCGAGCGGTCTAGCCGCATCGTGGACTAAAACAAATTCACTATTTTTATTAACCGCAGCTAAACCAGCGCGTACGCTTTGTGACCTAGTTGCACCACCCGTTACAACAATTGCGCCATCGCCCAAAAGCGTGCGGATTTGATCTTCATAGCCCGCTGGAGCGCAGACAATAATTTCATCCACTATCGGTGCCATTGCCGCAACAGCATGTTCAAGAAGTGTGCGATTGCCTAATTGGATAAGTGCTTTGGGAATCGTGGCGCCAAATCGTTGACCACTACCAGCAGCGGCAATGATGGCGCTTACATTGCGCCGCATGATGCGTTAAGAAGCGAGAACCTCGTCAAGGATCGTTGCAGCTTTCTCTTCATCAGTGCGCTCTGCAAGAGCGAGCTCTGAAATGAGAATCTGCTTCGCCTTGGCGAGCATGCGCTTTTCTCCGGCTGAAAGTCCACGGTCTAGATCGCGACGGTATAAATCGCGTACAACTTCAGCGACTTTAAAAACATCACCTGACGCCAATTTTTCAAGATTGGCTTTGTATCGGCGCGACCAGTTTGTTGGTTCTTCAGTGTATGGCTGACGCAAAACATTAAATACCCGGCTAAGGCCTACGCTATCAACAACGTCGCGAACTCCGACTAAGTCTACATTCTCCGCAGGAACCCGAACAGTTAAATCTCCTTGAGCAATTTTCAAAACTAGGTAGGTCTTCTCTTCGCCTTTGATCACACGGGTCTCGATTGCTTCAATCAGTGCCGCGCCATGATGGGGGTAAACAACGGTTTCGCCGACCTTAAATGACATTTATTGCCCTTCGTTAGAGGATAAATTATACCAGCCATTACGCAGGCCAATCACCCTGATAAAAGAGGGCTGACACGCGGATAAATAAGAATAATCTCATGAGAGAATAGGCTCATGCGCAAAATAATTATAACTTTTCTCTCCGCAGCTCTTGCTTTTTCGTTAGCTTCGTGCGGTGCCGGCTCAACTGCTTCAACTCGAAATACAACGCGAGTAACAGATGGAAGCGAAGCATCAATTACCAAAAATAATAGCGATATTAAAGTGCGCAATTTATTAATTGTTTCGGCGCCTGATGGAACTGGTGTTTTAGTTGGGACAATTATTAACGGCGCGCCACTTGAAGATGCGCTACTTGGACTGAGCGTAAATGGTATTGCTTCAACTTTTACGGGAACAAGTACGCTTCCACAAAATTCACCAATTCGCCTTGAAGGCGAGAGTGCAAATGCAAAAGCAACAATTCCTGCGCTTAATGCAGCCCCAGGTACTCATGTCACAGTAACTATGTTTTTTGCAAACGCTGGCGAACTTACGCTTCCGGCAATTGTGCGCGACCAACGCGATATATATGCCGGTATAACTCCTTAAATCAGTCTTTCATCTTGTAACCCAAACCGCGAACGGTTTGAATAACTTCTGGATTAGCAGGGTCAC
>JBCKHB010000034.1:0-4938 GCA_038906075.1 Candidatus Planktophila sp. | reverse complement strand
TAGTTGTAATTCATCACCACGAATAAAAATTGGTGTTCCACCTAAATGTGCGACAGCTGTTTCAGATGATAAACGAGTACGAGTTGAAGGTTTAGTCATATAAATGGCAACAGTTTTACTGGCAAGTGCGGTGCTCGAGCGCAAAGGATTGGCGGCGAATTCGCTGGCAGTATCTAGTAGCAACTCAACGTCTGCACGGCCAAGGTGTTCGGTACGCAGTAAGTCCTTCATTTGCTAATTCTACCCGCTTATTACTTCGCCCACGTGCGAGTATTATTCTTACTTCGCCCACGTGCGAGTATTATTCTCTACATTATGGCAATGGATATGGGCATCTTTAAACGAATCGGCGGCGAAACTCAAGCTGATACGGATGTGCTGACTCGACTAATTCTTGAAGAAGATGATGATGGTGGGCATGATCGATTTTCCCACTATGTTAAAAAAGAAAAAATTGTTGAATCTGCAGTAACTGGCAAAAGCGTTAGAGCCTTATGCGGAAAGAAATGGGTACCTTCCAGAGACCCTGAAAAGTATCCAATCTGTCCTACTTGTAAAGAAATTTATGCGGGCTTGCCTCCTTCTCCTGAGGATAAATAACGAAAAGCAGGAACTGCAAGTGCGCCACGCGCCTAGGAGTTTTACTCTCTCTCATATTAATAATGAGTGAACTTTCCCTGCCAACTTCCGTGCAAGCAGCTAATCCACCAAGGCCAATTCTTTCTGGATGGATTCCTTACTATTCGGTTAAAACAGTTCTACCGTTTGTAAAGAAAATTCCAACAATTGTTGCCCCCGTTGTCGGTGCTCCGATTACATGTGAAGATTCGGAATACACACCTTCTGATCTAGCCCTCATTAACGCCTCTTATCTATATACAAATCGCGATTTAATGAAAGAAGTAAACCCTTTTTGGTACACGCTAAAAAGTCCCACAGTAATTAGAGATGATTACATAACTGCCAATCCTTCTTGGCCAATGAACGGTGTAGTTTGTTTAATGAAAAAAGCGGGTCTATCGATAGTACCAACTCTTACCGATGGAACAGCTAAATTAGTTCTTTCTAATTATTTAGCAGATACAAATTCTCGCACGAGCATAGTTAACTCGATTTATGATTTAGTGTTAAAGAACAACTTCGATGGTATCGATATAAACTTTGAGGGTTTTGCTTTTGTAGATGGAAATACGACTTGGGTAAAGACGGCACCTAACTGGATTGAATTTATTAAAGAGTTAGGTTCAAAATTACACGGAGCAAGTAAAACTTTATCTGTCACATCCCCAGTGCACTTTAATCCGACCGAAAGAATTAAGGGATACACGGTTTATTCATGGTCGGCCATCGCCCCATTTATTGATCAGTTAAGAATTATGGCTTATGACTATTCAGTTTCAAATGCCGGGCCAATTGGACCAATCACTTGGACAGAAAAATCTGTTCAGTACGCAATAAGTGTTATGCCAGCATCTAAAGTTTTTATCGGTCTGCCAGGTTATGGAAGAGATTGGATTACTAAAGTCACGGGGACTTGCCCGACTTCAGCGCCGCCGGGCTTATCTGCATCGAGCAAGGCAGCTACTTTCAAAATGAACTATGCAAGCGCAAAGGCAAGTATCGATGGCGCAGTGCCCATTTTTGATGAGAAAAATAGTGAAGTAACTTATTCTTATATGCGAACTTTTAATGGGCAGACTTTAAGTGGCGCGGCGACTTCTTGCATTGTTTCGCGCACTGTTTGGTATCAAAATGCGCGTAGTTATGCAGAACGTCTCGCACTTGTTGCTAAGTATCGCCTTGCCGGCATATCTCTGTGGACACTTGGCATGGAAGATGTGAGTGCAACAAATGAAATTAGGAAGGCAGCCTTGGCTATTGCACCTAATGAGGTTGTCAGTGCGCTAACGAGTGATCGCAATGAATTGCAATTCGGGGAGATATTTACAATTACGGGCAACATTTCCTTAAAAGATAAATCACCAATTTCTGGTTTGTCAGTTATTCTCGAGGCGCGCAAAGTAAATCAAACGGATTGGACCAAGATTGCCGATGCTACAACGGGAATTGATGGTCTGATTTCAATACCTATATTGATTGGAACAAGCACAACTCTGCGCCTTAAAACTGAAGGGACGTGGGAGCGTTCAGCATCAGTGAGTAGCGAAACAAATATTTCTCTCAAATCCCGCTTAAATATAATTCCACCCACTTCAATTAAGCGGGGCGAGGCCATTGCGATTTCTGGGGGAATCCATCCTGCAGAATCTGGCAGATCGGTAAATCTACAAAAATTACTTTCAGGAAAGTGGCAAAATAGTGGCGTGGTTGTACCAACTGATGTTGCAGGTAACTTCAGTGTTACGACTACAGAATTGAAACGAGGAATCGTGAAGATGAAAATAGTAATTTCTGCAACTGCCACATCACCTGAAGTTTCATCGCCGACTTTCGCTATTATTATTCGTTAGCCATGGCGCTCACAGCAGATAAAATTGAGGAAGATATTGAAGCTATCTTCAGCGCCGAAAAACCTTGGATTACAATTGTTTGGGACGATCCAGTAAATCTAATGAGCTACGTAACTTATGTTTTAATGGAACTTTTTGGTTTTACAAAAGAAAAAGCGACAGAGTTAATGCTTAAAGTTCATAACGAAGGCAAAGCAGTCGTTTCAACGGGCAGTCGTGAAGAAATGGAACACGATGTTGCACGGTTACACGAATACGGACTGTTGGCAACGCTACAACCCGGTGATCAAATTTTATGAGTCAGGATAGACTTTCGCGCGTGAGTGATGCATCGATAGGTATTTTTGATTCAGGCGTCGGCGGTTTAACTGTTGCACGTGCAATATTGGATCAACTTCCTAATGAATCCACGCTTTATATTGGCGATACTGCGCGCGGCCCATACGGCCCACGTTCATTGGCCGAAGTCCGCGAATTCGCTCTTGAAACTTTAGATTTTTTAGTTGACCAAGGCGTTAAAGCTTTAGTAATTGCTTGCAATACAGCAAGTGCTGCAATGTTGCGCGATGCGCGGGAACGTTATTCAATTCCGGTTGTTGAAGTTATTCAACCCGCAGTTCGACGCGCAGTTGCTGCGACTCGATCTGGTCGAATTGGTGTTATCGGTACCCGCGCCACAATTGAATCAAAGGCCTATTCAGATGCTTTTGCTGCTGCCCCACATTTACAAATCACATCAATTGCTTGTCCGCTTTTTGTTGAATATGTAGAACTTGGTCAAACCTCAGGGGAAGAAATTACAAAAATTGCACGCGAATATTTAGCCCCTGTAATGGCAGCCGATGTCGACACACTTGTTTTAGGTTGCACTCATTACCCATTGCTAACCGGAGTTATTTCATATGTCATGGGCGATGGAGTTTCATTAGTTTCAAGTGCCGAAGAAACAGCAAAAGATTTATATCGCGTTTTAGTTGAAAGTTCATTATTGCGAAAACAACAATCGGCACCGCCCTCACATCGTTTTTTGGCAACTGGAGATGCGCACGCCTTTGAATTATTAGCACGCAGATTCCTTGGCCCAGAAGTTACAAAAGTTGAACATCGCGATTTATAAAAGGGAGAAAACAATGGCACGCAATGACGGACGAGAAATGAGCGACCTTCGCGAAATTAAATTTACGCGCGGATGGCTAGACCATGCCGAAGGTTCAGTACTTGTTGAGTTTGGCAAGACTCGCGTCTTGTGTGTTGCATCTTTTTCACCAGGTGTTCCTCGCTGGTTAAAAGATACAGGTAAGGGTTGGGTTACATCAGAGTATGCAATGCTGCCGCGTGCAACACATACTCGCTCCGATCGTGAAAGCGTTAAAGGCAAACTCGGCGGGCGCACCCAAGAAATTTCGCGATTAGTTGGTCGTTCGCTGCGTGCAATAGTAAATATGGAAGAACTTGGCGAAAACACAATTGTTATAGATTGCGATGTATTGCAAGCAGATGGTGGAACACGAACTGCGGCAATTACTGGTGCATATGTCGCGCTTGCCGATGCAATCACTTGGGCCAAGAAGCAAGGTCATCTTAAAGAAAATGCAAATCCGTTAAGTGATTCAGTTGCAGCAGTGAGTGTGGGAATTGTTGATGGCGTACCAATGCTTGATCTTTGTTATGAAGAAGATGTCCGGGCCGATACTGATATGAATGTTGTGTGCAGCGGGGATGGACGCTTTATCGAGGTACAAGGAACGGCTGAAGGAACACCCTTTGATCGCGACTTACTCGATCAACTATTGAATTTAGCAGTTGCAGGTTGTAAAGAATTGCGTGTAATGCAAGATGCAACTCTAACGAAATAGACTTATTATCAATGCCCCACAAACTAGTTTTAGCAACACGCAATCAAGGAAAGATTATCGAGCTGCGAAGAATTCTCGACTCCCTTTCGGTCGGAGTAATTGAACTAGTTGGTTCTGAGGAATTTCCCGACTTAAATGATGTCGAAGAAACAGGAAGCACTTTTGAAGAAAACGCTTTGATTAAAGCGCGTGCAATTTGCGCGGCAACAGGGTTACCCGCAATCGCTGATGATTCTGGACTCTGTGTTGATTTCCTAAACGGCGCCCCAGGAATTTATTCAGCAAGATTTGCTGGTCTTCATGGGGATGATCGCGCAAATAACGAAAAATTATTGAAAGAGTTAATTGATGTACCCGAGGGTGCGAGAAACGCCCATTTTTCTTGTGTTACCGCCCTTGCAATGCCAGATGAACGAGAAGTAACGAAATATGGGCAATTTGATGGCTCAATCCTTTTTACACCAATCGGGGAGCAAGGTTTTGGGTATGACCCAATTTTTAAGCCCGCCGGATATGAGATTTCCAGCGCACAAATGAGCCCTGAAAGTAAAGACGCAATAAGTCATCGTGGAAAATCAATGCGTGCTATCGCACCTTTGGTCATAGAAATG
>JBCKHB010000033.1:0-5212 GCA_038906075.1 Candidatus Planktophila sp. | reverse complement strand
TGCCATTTCTGGCGGGACTGCAACAAGTTGCGCACTAAGTAGTAGCACTGAAACATCCACTATTACCGCGACAACTTCTGGCACTTGTCTAATTACTGCAACAAAGGCAACCGATGTTAACTACAGCTCGGTCTCATCTAGCGCTATGACATTTACTTTTAATGCAACCGCCCCCGGTGCACCAACTATTGGCACCGCAGCTTCAACCGGAACCACTACTGCAACGGTTGCATTTACTGCGCCAACATCTAATGGTGGAGCAGTAATTACTACCTACACCGCCACCTCATCTCCCGGTGGTGGAAGCGGAACACTCTCTCAAGCAGGTTCTGGAACTATTTCCATTACAGGTTTAACTGGAAGTACTTCTTATACATTCACGGTTACTGCAACAAATAGTGCTGGAATATCGAGTGCATCTAGTGCATCTGGATCTATTACAACAGATGTAACCGCCGCAGAGAGGGCCGCAGCCGCAGAGAGGGCCGCAGCCGCAGAGAGGGCCGCAGCCGCAGCAAAAGTAAAGGCGTTGGCCGAAAAGGCAGCAGCAGATGCAGCAGTTGTGCAAGCAAAAGCGGCAGCAGATGCAGCAGTTGTGCAAGCAAAGGCGGCAGTTGTGCAAGCAAAGGCGGCAGCAGATGAAGCAGTTGTGCAAGCAGATGAAGCAGTTGTGCAAGCAGATGAAGCAGTTGTGCAAGCAAAGGCAGAAGTGGATGCCCAAGCGGTAGCTAATAAAGCTGCCGCAGATGCACTAGCGGCGTTAAAGAGTTCAACGACAACAGCTGCAACAAAACCTGCGACCACCGCTACTGCAAATAAAGCTGCAGTTGTTGCCGTAGCAGTGGTTAAAGCCGCCGCAACAGCAGCGGAAAAATCTACAAGAGCACAGATAGCAGCGACAAATGCATCTAAGCAAGTAGATATCGCAATCAATACATTGATCTCGAATACGGCAAGCGCGCAAAAAGCTGCCCAAGAAAATGCAATTGCAGAGGCAGGAAAGACGGCTGCTAATAAGGCAGCTGCGGCAGCGCAAGCCCAAGCTACAGAGGCAAAGGCTTTGGCTACCGCTGCTCAGAAGTTGGCAGCTGATACAGCTGCGCGTATTTCAACAGAGCAGGAAGAGGCATCATCCGCCGCAGCGTTAGCAAAGGCTGCTGCTGATGTAGCGGCTAAAACAACGGCGGAAAAGATTGTGGCAACACAAGTGGCAAAGGCTGCAGCGCAATCACTTGTTAAGGCTTTGGAAGAAAAAGCCGTACTTGCTGAACAATTTGCTAAAGCGCTAGATGAAACTGCACGCGCTGTGATTGAAAAGAAGATCGAAGAGGTCGCCATTAGAGTTGCTGCGGCACAAAAGCAATTTGAAGAGGCCACAAACAAGGCCAATATCGCGATAGCAAATCAAGTCGATGCGGTAAAAACTCTAGAGTCAACTAAAGCGAATGCAGCCACTCAAGCGGCAGAAGCTGTGGCGGTAATGAGTGAATCTGTAATGAAGACAGCTGCTGCGACAAAGGCTTCTGCTAATGCAGCGATTGCAGTGAAGGTGGCTGCTGCCGTTGCTGCTGCCGCGCAAGTCCCATCTAAAGCGGTAATTATTCCAAAGAGAATTACAGCTAATAAGAACAGTGCAACTGTAACTATTAGTGGGCTGAAGCCAGGTCAAAGCTTTAAAGTTATTATTAATAAGAAAATAGGTTAATGAAAAAGTTACTTCTATTACTTATGCTGATTATAACTTTTTCAGTTCTACCTACCCATGCTGCTGGTGAAGAGGTATTAATTGATCAACTCTCTCAATCAGAGGCGGAGGATCTAGATATTGAAATTCCAGAAGACATGCCTTCAGGTTTTCACACTTTGACTATCGAAATTTATGACAAAAACGAAACTGTAAGTGAAAAGACTATTACTTTTTGTAAAGATGAAATGGGAGTCGTGCAGTGGGATAACAATTGTCCCAACTTGAAAGTAGATGAAGAGCCCAAACCAACGGACTCAGCGCCCACTACGGAGCCAGTAAAGCCTACTGGGAGTGAACTTGCGCCTTATAACCCAATGAGTGACCCCGAAAGCACAAAAGGGTTGCAAATAGCTGCCTTTGCCGCACTTGCCGCGCTGACATCAATTAAACGTGATGAGAAGCAAAGTGATAAGAAGCAGGATCAAGATGAAGAGTCGCTGCAATCTGTTTCATTTGGCGCCTTGAAGTTACTCAAAAATGAACCAGGTAAAGGTGATCTTTCAAATACTTGGAATAATAGATTCACCGACAAGACTGATTTTGCATTTGTTTCAACAGCGCATCGCTTCAATCGATTCTCACCTTTACTCACTCGTACAGTCCAAGATGGAAACACAATAAGAGCAATCTTAGGATCACTAGCAGCGCTGCTAGTTCCAATTGGTTTCTTGCTTGGTCTTGTTGCAGTTTTCAATACTGGCGGGCGGGCACTGCCTCCGACATGGATAATTATTGCGGCGATTATGGCGGTTGCGATATTTGATGCCTTTGCAGGGTTAGTTGCAGGGGCAATATTTTTCATGGCAACTTTATTGACTGGCAATATCACTAGCCGGCCAGAGCTGTTAACGACTATTGGTGTGGTGGTCTTATTCTTTGCGCCAGCTTTACTTGCGAGTAAATTTAGACCGTTCCGCCGTTTGGTGCGAAGCCAAGATGATAGGTGGGAGCGCATTACAGATTACGCATTAGCAACTCTTTTAACTTTCTGGATAATCACAAAAATGGTTGCCGCGATGAATGGCTTAGCCCGGCTAGAACTTCCAATTACAAACCATGGAACACAGCTTGCATGGATTGCAGCAATCCTTATCTTGGTGCGCATCGCACTTGAAGATATTGCCGTCGAGCATTACCCAATGCGCCTTCGCGCTTTGCATGTCGAGATTAAGCCACCATCACAAACTCAAGAGGTTGGATCACTAGTATTTAAGATCTTGATCTTCTTCATCATGGCGGCGCCATTTGTTGGTTCATTCTTCAACTTAGTACTGGGCACTGTTTTGTTTGCAATCCCGCTGATTACCTCTTTAAGCCTTGAAGATAAACTGCCAAAGAAGAAGTTGTGGCTTCCGAAAGGTGTCTTTAAAATCATCGTCATGATCTTTGTTATGGCACTTGTCTCCAACATGATTGAGGGCCTTTTTAGTTCACCAGCAGCGTTTTTGAAATGGAGCTTTGTGGTCATGGCGCTGCCTGGCTTCTTCCTGCATTACTTAAATGCGCTAACCGATGCACCCGATACCAGTTGGAAGAAGACCAACAATGGACGAATGGTTTATCAAATCGGTGGCGGGCTGGTATTTATTGTGATGGGTCTGGTTGTTCAAGGCGTAGATATCGCTTCTTGGTTAATAGGTTAAAGCGATTCGATCCCTTTTACCTACGGAAGATACAAAGCAACCGCCGAGTTCGTGTGTTGGGGTTTAGCAGCTTTGGTTGCGTGACTACCGTCTATGGGCTCGACGACTTGCGTCAACTCTCGCGGCAAAGTCGCGGGGAGAGAGAATAGGTATGCCTCTCCATGGGCTCATGTGGAGCAAATCGCTGTCGTTGGAAACAATGATGACAGCTTGACAGGCCAGTGCAAGTTCGAGAATTCGATTGTCCTCGTAATCGGCGCAGTCCGTGACGGCCTGCGCAGGAGTTACGACGGCGCCACCCGAGGCGGTTGAGATTTCGACCAGAAGCTCGAGGTAATCTTCAACGCGTTGTGGTTCCCACTCGAAACCGTCTTGGCCTGCAGAGGAGTCAAGTACCCGTTCAATGTTGGTGAGGATGTGTGGGCTAAGCCAAAGGCTGAACTCAACAGCATCGTTGACGATTCCCACGCAGTCGGCTGCGAAGTGTCCTGAAGTAGGGGGAGGGCTCGGCCACGATTCGAACGAATCTCGTCCCGTAACGACAGCATCTATAAAGACGTTGACATCAAAGACGACTTGCTGTGCCGATCCTCGGTCGGTCGGACTCACCTTCGACGAGCAAGTACTCGTTTCACACGGTCGCTGATTTCGTCCGTGGAGATGGCAAGGTCAGCCGTCCGCTGGGCTCCGTATGTTTGGAGATTGCGAAGGCGCTGAGCACGATCTGCGGTTTCCATGCGATCCATAGCCATCCGAAGGAACGCACTACGGTTTCCGCCGCTAAAGGTATGAACAAGATGGTCAAGCCGAGGCTGATCGACCTCTGGGATGGAGAAACCTATAGTGACGGACCGGCTTTGACGGGGCTTCGGAGTGGTCATAACTCAATGCTACTGGACATGCAACTTACATGCAACATCTGAGCCATGGCGTAAGGCTGTGCTCTCCACATCAGTTGATTACCTCGTTGGAGCATCCATTGGACGCGCAAAGCCCCCCGATTTCTCGAGGGGCTTTGCAGTGAACCTGATCTTTAGAGGTCGTAATACAATTCGAACTCAGCTGGATGTGGACGCAAACGAACATAGTCAACTTCTTGCTTGCGCTTGAAATCAATCCATGTATCGATCAAGTCCTTTGTAAATACTCCACCCTTAGTTAGGAAATCGTTGTCACGCTCAAGGTTATTGAGCACTTCATCGAGTGAACCTGGAACTTGCGGGATTAACGCCGCTTCTTCTGGACTCAATTCATACAAGTCTTTATCAACCGGCTTGGGTGGTTCGATTTTATTTTCGATGCCATCAATTCCTGCCATGAGCATTGCTGCAAATGCAAGATATGGGTTAGAAGATGGATCTGGACAACGAAATTCAATTCGTTTTGCTTTTGGACTAGATCCAGTAATTGGGATACGGATACATGCCGAGCGGTTACGCGCTGAGTAAACAAGGTTTACTGGAGCTTCATAACCTGGAACTAAGCGGCGATATGAGTTAACGGTTGGGTTAGTGAATGCAAGTAGAGATGGTGCGTGCTTGAGTAAACCACCGATATACCAACGTGCCATATCCGATAGATCGCCGTAAGTGCCTTCTTGGAAGAAGAGTGGCTCTCCATCTTTCCAAAGTGATTGGTGCACATGCATTCCCGAACCATTATCACCAAAGAGTGGTTTTGGCATAAAGGTTGCAGTCTTGCCACCTTCCCAAGCAACATTTTTTACAATGTATTTAAATTTCATTAATTCATCGCCAGCATGCAAGATGTCAGTGAAGCGATAGTTAATTTCCATCTGACCAGCCGTGCCAACTTCGTGGTG
>JBCKHB010000032.1:0-5583 GCA_038906075.1 Candidatus Planktophila sp. | reverse complement strand
AGGGCGTTGAGGGCGTCGTCGTGGACGTCGGCGGCGCGGGAGAAGGCGTTGAGGGCCTTGTCGAGGGTGGCTTCGGCTTCGGCTTTGGCGGCTTTGGCGGCCTCGGCTTTGGCGTTGGCGGCGGCGCGGGTAGTGGCGGTGGTAGTGGCGTCGGCATAGGCGGCGGCGGCGTTGTCGGCGGCAGCGGCGGCGGCGTAGGTGGCGTTGTCGTAGGCGGCGTTGGCGGCGAAGGCGACGTCGGAGGCGGTGGCGTAGGCGGCTTTGGCGAGGGCGTAGGTGGCCTCGGCTTTGGCGTCAGCGGCGGCTTTGGCTTTGGCGGCGGCTTTGGCTTTGGCGGTGGCGTGGGCAGATTTATGTGCGGCGGCAGCGGCTCCTTGAATCTGCACAGTTGAGAAGGCAAGCGCCATTGCGACTATTAGAAAAAGAGATTTCGGGCTATTTTTTCTATTTGACATTTAGGATTTCACCCTTCATTAAGTTTGAGCCCTTTGAACCCGTATCTACACACTGTAGAGCAATCACTTAATAATGGGTACTGTTTTTTGAGAGAAAACACGCGCTTCAGCTCTTCTACCTTTGCCCAGATAGACCTATCGCTAGGCTGACTTGACGGGCGCATAAGTAATGAAAGTCCAGACAGATTTTTTCATGGCATTACAAATCCGCCATCAACCGGAATTGTTGTTCCAGTTACATAAGAGGATGCATCACTTGCTAACCAAATTAGCACCGCTGCCAACTCTTCTGGCTTACCCATGCGCCCCAAGGGAGTTGCAACTTTGATCATCTCCCTCGTTTCTTTCGGTAACTGGTCAGTCATTTCCGATGGAAAAAAACCCGGGGCAAGGGCGTTAACTCGAATTCCTTTTCGCCCACTCCACTGCCATGCTAAATCACGAGTTAAACCAATAAGTGCAGCTTTGCTTGATGAATAAGCTGCTTGTGGCAATCCCCCATTCTTCATTCCCAAAACGCTAGAAATATTAATTATCGAACCACCGTTGGTAGCCGCGCGTGCGAATGCTTGCGCCATCCAATATGCGCCGTTTAAATTAACATCAAGGACTGCCTTGAATTGATCAGGGGTTTCTTTTGTGGCAGGAATGGCGGTTCCAACACCAGCGTTGTTAACTAAAATATCTACGTGACCGAACTCAGTAATCGCAGCTGTAATCAACGCATCACAATCGTTGGGATTAGTTACATCGGTTTGTACTGCCACATAACGGCGGCCGAGCGCTGCTACTAAAGCACCCGTCTCCATAACCTTTTCGATACGCCTTGCACCTAGCACAAGATCGGCTCCTGCTTCGGCTAGCGCTTTTGCAAAAGCGACACCAAGACCAGAGGATGCCCCTGTTACAACTGCGACTTTGCCATCTAATTTGAATAAATCAAGAATGCTCATTGGACTTCCTTCTACTTTTTCGACGATATGCGTAGGGTAGCGACATGGAGTTCTCATTAAGCCCTAAGGCAACCGAATATTTGCACCGTTTGCAAGAATTTATGGATAAGGAAGTTTTTCCAGCAGAAATTACATATCACCAGCAACGCAAGACGCTTACTGAAGCCGGTACCCCCCATCTTCTACCTGCAATAGTTGAAACCTTGAAAGCGTCTGCGCGTTCACAGGGCTTATGGAATCTCTTTCTGCCTGATTCACACGACCCAGCACATGGATTAACTGTCACCGATTATGCAACGCTGGCCGAGTTAACAGGTTGGTCACCAGAGTTGGCACCGGAGGCGATCAACTCTTCGGCGCCCGATACCGGAAATATGGAAGTTCTGCATATGTACGGCAGCGATGCCCAGAAACTTCAGTGGTTAGCTCCGCTTCTTGATGGCGAGATTCGCTCTGGCTTTGCTATGACTGAACCTGATGTTGCATCTAGTGATGCACGAAATATTAGAACAAGCATTGTGCGTGATGGCAATGAGTATGTAATTAACGGAGTCAAGTGGTGGACCACAGGGGCGCTAGATCCGCGCTGCAAAATTCTGATACTCATGGGAGTGACAAATCCGCAAGCTCAAAGCTACAACCAACAATCAATGGTCCTTGTTCCCATGGCAACCGCAGGCGTTAAAGTTTTGCGTAATCTCTCGGTTTTTGGTTATGAAGATCAACATGGACATGGCGAAATTGAATTCAAAAACGTTCGTGTTCCGATTTCTAATTTGCTTGGCGAAGAAGGTTCGGGGTTTGCAATTGCGCAAGCTCGACTTGGCCCGGGTCGTGTCCATCATTGCATGCGTGCAATTGGTATGGCCGAACGCGCACTGGCATTGATGGTCGAACGCGCCACAGTTAGGAAAGCTTTCGGCAAGGAATTGGCGCAGCAAGGCGTCATCCAAGAATGGATTGCCACATCCCGCATCGAAATCGAACAAGCTCGACTTCTCGTCCTGAAAACTGCATGGTTGATTGACACCATCGGGGCAAAAGCTGCGCGTAAAGAAATTGCTGCAATCAAAGTGGTTGTTCCGCAAATGGCACAACGCATAGTTGATCGCGCAATTCAAACCCATGGTGGCGCAGGAGTTAGTCAAGACACTCCCCTTGCCGCGATGTATGCAGGGATTCGTACCTTGAGAATTGTTGACGGACCTGATGAAGTCCATCTTCGCGATATTGCGCGGTTAGAATTGAAATCGCACCTAAATAAAACTCCATGACTTTAGAATTAACTCCAGTACGCGACGAGGATTCTTTCGATATCTCCGCGGTTCACGCTTGGCTGCAGACGCAAATAATCGGATTGGATTCGATACCCGAAGTTGGTCAATTTCGAAGTGGTGCTTCCAATCTGACCTACCTTCTTTCCTATCCGATGCGTGAATTAGTGCTTCGCAGACCACCAATTGGAACCAAAGCTGCATCAGCTCATGACATGAAACGTGAGTTTTTTATACAGAGGAAGATTCGTCCGCACTTTCCATTAGCTCCAGAAGTTTTTGCTCTCTGTGAAGATCATTTGATTCTCGGCTCTGATTTCTATGTCATGGAACGAATCGTGGGTTCAATCCTGCGCACCGATGATTATATTGAGCAAGATCAAGCCAGAGTAATTGCTAGCGCTGTTATTGACGCTCTTGTCGATTTGCACCGCGTTGATCCCAGCGCGCTGGCAGAATTAAATAAAGGTTCAGGATATGTAAAACGCCAAGTCCAAGGTTGGTCTAAAAGATATCGCGCTGCAAGAAGTGGCGATGTACCCGATGGAGAATCTCTTATGGCGTGGTTAGATAAGAATCAACCTGTAGATGTCGCTTCATCGGTCATCCATGGCGATTGGCGTTTAGATAACATGGTTATTGATTTGCATACTTCCAAACTCGTCGGAGTTCTCGATTGGGAACTTGCCACTGTCGGCGATCCACTTATGGATTTAGGATCGAGTCTTGCATACTGGGTTAACAGTGATGATGAACCAACCTTTGCTTCACTTCGCCGGCAACCATCACATTTACCAGGGATGCCAACTCGCAATGAATTTATAGAACGATACTTAGCGAAAGCGAATTGGAGTTGTGATGACTTTACTTTCTATGAAGTATTTGGTCTCTTTCGTTTAAGCGTTATCTTGCAACAAATATGGGCGCGCTATCTGGCAGGTCAAACGAGTAATCCCGCCTTTGCGCAGTTCGGCGTTGCGGTAAATGTAATGATAAATCGAGGGATGAGCAAAATCTGATGCGCGCCTTTTGATTACAAGCGCAATCAAGTCTTGGGCCATTACGGTTCAGAGCTATTTCACACACAAGAATTAGTTTCGCTGATAAGAGCAGGCAAGTTAGATTTGAGCGCCTCTGTAACGAAGGTATTACCGCTGGAGCAAGCTGGGCAAGCTTTAGATGAATTAGCTAAGAAAACAGGTAATCCGATTCGAATAGTGCTCAAACCTTAAATTAATGAGCCTACGCACAGATAAAGAGCACTACAACACTCGCATTGCTAGACTCTTCGAGTGTTAACTGTCATGGATAAATACTCAAAAATGACAGTGGCTCTTCTCCTTGTTCTTGGGCTCTTTGTTGGCGCCCTACTCTCAATTGAGCCCGCCAACGCTGCACCTACTGTTGCCAATGCTCAAAAGAATGTCAACCGATTGCGCACCTCGGCTGCCGCTGCGGGTGAGGCTGCAAATGAAGCAAAGATAAAGGTTGAACGACTTCAGAGAGAGACCAAAACTCTCAAAAAAAATGAATCCTCGGTTCGAGCAAAGCGTGACAAGGCACAGACATTCCTAGCCAAGATTGCTATAGCGCAATACAAGGGGCCTGGCTTTGGTGAGAACTTTTCGCTCCTCTTCTCTAGAGATCCAGCCCAATATCTGGCAGATGCTGGAACCTTAGAGGTAGTTGGTCGTCAATACTCAACACAATTGAGGGCCTTTGCTTCGGCACAGCAGAAACTTGTTGCTAGTCAATTGAAAGTACGAGATAGAACTGCGCAGTTACAAATAGAGCAGAGAAGACTCAATTCAGAAGTTGCTAGCGCAAAAGCTGCTCTTAAGAAGGCAGAAAATATCTTGTCATCTCTCAAGAAAGAAGATAGAGAGAAACTTGCAAAGCGAGAAAACGCTAGAGAAAACAAAATCCTCTTTGCCTCAAAACAGTATGCAAAGAATTATAAAGGTGACTCTTCTCGAGGTTCTCAAGCTCTCAAGTTTGCTCTCAGACAAGTTGGCGATATTTATCTGTGGGCGGGAGCAGGTCCGACGAGATGGGATTGTTCTGGACTCACGATGCGAGCATTCCAGAAGACGGGTATCTCTTTACCTCATTCGTCTCGAATTCAAATCGGTTATGGAAAACCTGTTTCGTATAAGGCACTCAAGCCAGGAGACCTCGTCTTCTTCGGTCGACCAATTAGTCACGTTGCGATATACATGGGTGGCGGTAAAATGGTTCAGGCGCCACGAGCAGGAAAAAGGGTTGAGGTCGTGTCATTCACACTACGATTTGGCAAGAAACCATTTGTAGGAGCGAGAAGACTATAAAGCCACATATCATGAAAAAGCGATGGTTAATTCACCTGCGTGAGGATACTCGCATCATTTGTAAAACCATCTAGGGCAGGTCATCCCTTGATTCGCGAATTCCATAACACCAGTTATATCCGTCCACCAAATGGCATCATCCCTGGGACTGAATACATGCTTGAGTACTTAAGTCCGCTCTTGGTTGAACGCGCTTCCCAGACCATGCCGTCTCCTGCATAGATGGACATGTGGTGAATTTTGGCCGCAGTTCCGTTGTAGGAATAAAATATAAGATCTCCAGGAATTAGCTCACTCAATGGCACATGCTTGGTATAGCTGTAATACAGCGAAGAGTTGAGTCGATCCCAATTTGGCCAACCTAGCCCTGCACTCTTATATGCAGCATAGACAAGCCCAGAGCAGTCAAATGAATTCGGCCCTTCGTCGCCCCAGACATATGGCTTGCCTGCCAAAACTTGTTTCTTGGCAAAGGCAACTGCTGTCGCTCGTTGGCTCTCAGAAGCTCGATACGTTGTACGCCCTGGAGTGCCATCGTATTTCCATATTCTGGGTTGTCCTGGCGTCTTAGCCG
>JBCKHB010000031.1:0-5822 GCA_038906075.1 Candidatus Planktophila sp. | reverse complement strand
CCAGCCAGGCATCTGGAGTACCTTGCCTACCGCGTCCGGTTTCCCACTCAAACGACTATATAAAGCCACTCTTAGACTCGGGTGCAAATGGAATTATCGCGCCATTAATTCATGACTCCGATTTATCGCAAGGGATAATTGACTTAATAAAGTTTCCCCCTAAAGGTAAGCGTAGTTTTGGGGTCAATCGGGCGCATGGATACGGTTCAACTTTTGATTCATATTTAGCCGAGTGGAACGACTCCTCTGTTTACATAGCACAGATCGAGAGTATCGCCGCAGTCAATAATATTGAAGGCATCTTGAGCAATCCTGACTTGGATGGAGTCATGATTGGGCCGTATGACATGTCAGGATCACTAGGAGTCCCCGGAAAGATTCAACACCCGAAGATGTTAGAGGCGGAAGCGAAGGTCATTGCTGCGTGCAAAGCGAACAATAAATCTTGTGGAACTCAGCTTGCGGATTTTTCACTTGCAAACATTGAAATTGCGCTCGCAAAAGGTTATACCTTTATTATCGCTTCTTCGGATCTCTTCGTCTTGAACTCATGGGCGGTTCAAGCGGGGGAATTGATGCAGGGTTTCAGGAACTAGCAATGAGTAAAGAGATTTTTTCGCTTTTAAATAAAACTGCAATTGTGATAGGTGGCGGTGGACATATTTGTTCGGCAATTGCTCGCGGCTTTGTCGAAGCGGGTGCTTTTGTGGCGGTTGCAGATTTAAGACTAGATAAAGCTGAAGCAGTTTCATCTGAGTTGAATGAAGAGTTTCCTAATGCTACTTTGCCTTTTCAGGTGGATGCATCCGACAAAAATTCAATTAAGAGTTTGCTAGAAAAAGTGCAAATTAATTCTAAAAAAATTCACATAGCGGTAAATGGAGCTGGAATAAATAGCTCTAAACCATTTTTAGAAATTACTGAAGATGAGTGGAATGAAGTTTTTAACTCACAGCTAGTCGCGACTATGTTTGGCTGCCAAGTCCTTGGAACCCACATGCTTGAAAATGGTGGGGGTTCTATAATTAATATTTCATCCGCTTCGGCAGATCCAGGCCTTTCCAAAGCATTTGCCTACTCTGCCGCTAAAGCGGGTATCCGCAATTTAACTCAAAATTTAGGAAGGGAGTGGGGGACAGCCGATGTCCGAGTAAATGCAATACGTCCAGGTTTCTTCCCTACTGACTGGAATCGGAAAAACTTCATCACACCCGAACGTGAAAGTTCAATCTTATCCCACACTCCGATGAGACGATTCGGGACTCCTTCTGAATTAATTGGAGCAGCAATCTATTTGGCATCGGATGCCTCTAGTTTTGTGACTGGTTCTGAGCTTGTGGTTGATGGTGGATTTTCTGCAATGACTATCTAGAATAGGAGGAGTTATTCCTTTTGTTCAGAAGTGAGTCGAAATGTCAAAAAGCGTGGTCGTGACTGGTGGATCTCAGGGTCTAGGTTGGTCAATAGTGGAATCTTTAGCAAAAAATGGTTACTACGTTGTCTCTGGCTCTCGAACATTAAGGAAAAATATCCCGAGCGAACTCAAGTCATTGATTCAACAGGTTCAGATGGATGTTAGAAATGAAAAAGATCATTTGAGACTGGCTGAATTCGCCAATTCAGGTGGAAATAATCTTGTTTCATACATCAACAATGCTGGGTTCTCAGCGTGGCGCGCTATTGAGAATATCGAAGAAGGATTCTTGCACGATATTTTGGAGACTAACTTAATTGGTTATTTCTGGGGGTCTAAAGCAGCCGCTAAACACTTAAATAGTGGCGGAACAATTGTAAATATCTCAAGTTTAGCTGCAAAAAGAGGAACGGCGAATAATAGCGCTTACGTAGCTAGCAAATTTGGTGTTGCTGGCCTCACACAAAGCTTGGCAAAAGAATTAGGACCTAGGAACATTCGAGTAAATGCAGTTTGCCCAGTATTAGTTGAAACCGAAGGGCTTCATGCGGCCCTCTCGGATTCACAATCTCCCGCAAAGGGCAATCCCGCTGAATTTCTTTCCAATTTTGCTGCAACCCAAACAGCACTTGGTCGTTTACCGACGGCGCAAGAGGTTTCGAATTTAGTTTTGTTTTTAATTGGCGATGACTCTTCAGGAATTTCTGGTCAATCAATAAATGTAGACTGTGGGGTTCTACCAAATTAATCTAAATATTTCTCAAACGGTTAAAATTGCCATATTCATACCTGTCAGAATGGCATCAGAACGATTGCCAGGAAAGGCGTTGCTCGAAATACTTGGACTTCCCATGGTAGAGCATGTGCGACGTCGTGGATTAATGAACAAATATGGGATTCCTGTCTATGTCGCTTCGGGTGACCCGCAAATTCTGGATACTGTTCAAGAATTCCAAGGTAATATTGTTCGCACGCATGAAGAACATCCAAATGGCTTGAGTAGGGTCTATGAAGTTTCAAAAGAGTTAGAATTTACTCATTACATAATCTTACAAGGCGATGAAGTTCTGGTTTTGCCTGAGCAAATAGATTCCCTGATCGAAGCAATCACTGCAAACCCTCAAGTACATTTTTGGAATCAAGTAACACCTTTATTGGTTGAAGATGAAATCGACGATGTAAATGTAGTGAAATGCATATTAGATACCAAAGGACAGATAATTACTATCTTTCGAAAGAGCCCTTTGACGACAGAAAAACAAACACAACTCAAGTTATTGAAGAAGATATGCGGATTATTTGCAGTTTCAGCTGAAGCCATGAAAACTATCTGCGAAAATCCAGCTACGCCAATTGAAGTTGCAGAATCAATTGAACAAATGAAATTCTTGGAATTAGGAGGTAAATTGAAAAGTATTGAAACTGATCAGAATTTTACCTCAGTGAATCTTCCTTCGGATGTAGAGAGTGTCAAGAGAACGATTGAGACTTCGATAATTCAAAAAAAGTTTAGTTAAACTTGTACTAGGTCATGCTAATTAACACAGAAGAATTGGATAAATTCCTGTGTAATTTTCGGGAGGAATTGAATGATCCGGATTACATTGCTAATCCCTTTTTTTACCTTGTAAAACCAACAGAAGAAAATATGAAGAAATATAAGCTTCATCACTCCAAATATAGACTCAGCTTATTTCTTGAATTAGCACTTGTATTTCCAAGAATTATCAAAAATTTTATTACTTCTCTGGCCATTGCAGCATTAAAATCGCACGAAAGCCGTATGTGGGGTACTAACCAATTTTCACCTACCCAGAATCTCATAATTTCACATTACACATACGCACAAAATCCTAAAATGAATGACATTTTCTTTGATAATGCTGCGCTGGACCCTCGCAATTTTGTTTTATACCTAAATAGCACAAGAACTGATGCCCAAATAATCCAAAGAAATTACAACCAGTCATCCAAAAAGAACTTGGTTATCAATACCAAGTCTCTCAATTTATTTCAAACTCTAAAACTGCAATTAAAACAATTAAGTTTATCTACCCGTCTCCTAAATCAAGTCTTACGAGACAATAATCTCTCTCTCATAGAAAAACGACTAATAGTTTCCGCCGCACATTTTCAACATTCCCGCCCAACGATTGCCAACTTAGTTTTGAAGGTTAGATTACGTGAGTTACTAAAGGCGCTTCAACCAAAGACAATAATTCTTACAATTGAAGGACATGCCCATGAGAATATGATTCTTCAATTAAGAGACTCGGATTTTAAGCAAATCAGGTTAGTTGGATTCCAGCACGCTCCTATTGTTCCTGGGCAGTTTGGTTTCTATCATGTTCTTGAGAGCTTTAAAATGGATGATTTACTGCTCACCTGCGGTGAAACCACTGAAATATTAATTAAGCATGCCTTGCCGAATTTGCGAGTAGATGTTCTTGGATCACCAAAATTTACGAGGACTGAAAATTATTCTAAAGCTGCTGACAAAGTGCATGTACTTGGTGCGGTAGAAGGCACCGTAGAGTCGCTTAAGAGTTTTATTCGGCTCTTTAACTCAATTTCCAAACTATTACCTCAATTAAATTTTACTTTACGATTACATCCTGCCATAGATAGAAACTTGTCTAAAAAACAGCTGCGGAGTATGTCTAACTCGGAAAATCTCAAACTTTCTTACAATTCTTTGGAAGAAGATTTAAAGAGATCCCACGCAGTAATTTTCCGAAGCAGTGCAGTTGGTATACATGGTCTGGGCTACTCCGCTCTGCCGGTACATTTCGATTCATGCAACAAAGGAATATTGAATCCACTCTCAGGTACCGCTTTCGGAAATCTTGAGTTTGATGATGAGAGCAATTTGGCAAAATTCTTAGAGAAGTTGAATCTGCAAGATCTTCAATCTAATGAATTTTACGATAAGTGCTCAAATGTGCTTGAAAAATATTATGCACATTTAAAAGATCTTAATACTTTAATTGATTGAGTAAAACTTTAGGATCTGTCTTTTTAAGAACTGCAGAGATAATACGATATTCAATATTGATAAGTTGCACGAATAGTTTAAAGCGATTTGTTTTAGTATTTATGGTGGCAAACAAAACTCGGCCAAACTGGCTAAACGCAAACTCCCAAGTTGAAAGTTCTACATTAATCGAAACAAAATAATACCTCCAAAATGCCGCTGCCTCCATCACTTGCAAGCTATTAAAATCACTCAGTTCCACATCCTGAAAATTAAGCTTGGCCATGGGCACATAGATTAATTTATCCACTTTACTAAGTGGATAAGAAAAAATTAAATCTTCACAAGCAGCATACTTCGTGGAAGGTAAGCCATCTCCATAACTATCAATATATTCTCTTCTCCACATTGAGGCACCATTGAGCCATGAGGTTTCTACAACCATTGACTCTTGCAGGTAACTAGAGGCATGACCACTTTTAAAAACTTTTCCCGCAGGTTCATATCCAATTTTGAAAAATCTTGCGATTGTTTTAGCAAAAAAACTTGCATTGATGCTGCGTGAAGTTGGAGGGAGCGAAAAACCAATTCCTGCGACTTTGCCGTTTGGATAGGTACTCACAGCACTCATAGCGACTTCAATTGAAGAAGGTTCGATCAGCAGGTCATCGTCGAGGAAAAGACACCAATCAATTGTCTTTGAAATCAAACCTATTCCCATTTTCTTTTGAGCAGTCTGACCAGTGACACCTGTGTGTACGTAAGTAATTGGCAGAACAGAATCAAAAGATGCAACTATCTCTCGAATGTCGTACCCTGACGCAACTATTACGATTTGCTTTGGAATCAAACTTGAAGAAGCAAGTGAGGCAAGTAATTTAGCAACTTTCTCTGGGCGGTTTCTAGTCGGAATTAGTACTGCAACATTGCACACTTTTGAAAAGTTCCTATTCGCTAGATTGCATTGCGTTCATGGTTTATCATAGTCGAGTGCATCAGCGTCAAACTGGGTCAGACTTCAATAGCAATCGGGTATTGGTCCTAGGCGCTTCGGGTCTACTAGGATCAAACGTCTTTAACGCCTTTAGCACCAAGTTTGAAACCCACGGCACCTACTTTCGCTCAGAAAATTACTGTGGAGAAAATTTGTATAAAGTGGATGCCTCGGATTTCGGGGCCTTGAAGAGTCGCATTCTTGAATTGAATCCCTCTAGAATTATTAATTGCCTCGGATTAACAAGTGTCGAGGAATGTGAATCACGTCCTGAGGCTAGCTGGAAACTCAATTCCGAAATACCCATATTAATTTCATATTTGGCAAAAAAAATAGGTGCACAATTAATTCATGTAAGTACGGATCATTTTTTTTCAAAAGCAGAAGTCCCTAGAAGCGAATCGGAACAAGTTATTCCGATAAATCAATATGGATTTACA
>JBCKHB010000030.1:0-6063 GCA_038906075.1 Candidatus Planktophila sp. | reverse complement strand
AGTTCTAAAACGCGTTTCTCCAGCGATCGTTTCTCTTATTATTTTCTTTGAGGTTCCAGTTAGTTCTATCTTGGCGGTGTGGTGGTTGGGCCAAAAACCTCCACTTGGAATCTTTCCAGGTATTGCTTTGATTCTCATCGGTTGTATCATGCTAGTAATTCGCACGCGTGAGAATCGGCGGGAATTACCTTTATGATCGATTTACATACTCACACAACTTGCAGTGATGGAAAAGATTCTCCGCGCACATTAATAAACAAAGCAATCAGTGCCGGCGTGCAAGTTTTGGCACTTACCGACCATGACACTACTTCTGGCTGGAGTATTGCCAGCGAAAGTTTGCGCGGCACAATTGAATTAGTTTTGGGTGCAGAAATTTCTTGCTTAACTACTGACGGAATAAGTGTTCATATCTTGGGCTTGCTCTTTGATGGAGAAAACGTGGTTATGCAACAAATGCTCGAGCAGACCCGTGGGTCTCGTTTGCCACGCATGCGTAAAATAATTGAATTAATGCGCGCTGATGGTTTTGATATTTCAATGGACGATGTTGATGCAGCCAAACCCTATGGCGCAACTCTTGGTCGCCCACATTTAGCTGATGCATTAGTAGCGCAAAAAATCGTTAAATCGCGCGAAGAAGCATTTATGCAACTTCTCAATAATGGATCGAAATACTATGTTTCTCATGCTGCTCCTACTCCAGCCGAAGCTATTTCGGTTATCAAATCGGCAGGTGGAGTTTCGATAATTGCCCACCCCTTTGCATCCCTTCGTGGCAGAATTCTGCAAAGCACGGATTTTCAAGAATTAGTTAGCGCAGGCTTGAATGCAATTGAGGTTGATCATCGCGATCATAACCCGCAAGAACGCGAAGCCCTTAGAAAGATTGCCGAAGAATTGAAGTTAGTCGTCACAGGTTCAAGTGATTATCACGGAAGCGGAAAACTTAATTTATTGGGTGAAAACCGAACTGATCCTGCACAATGGGAACTATTAGAATCACAAGCAGATAAGAGAAGGGTTCTACGGGCATGAATCTTGCAGCAACTAGCGCAGTGACATTCTCAGTCCAAGCCTTTGTCACGCTCTTTGTAATTATGGATCCACCTGGTGCAACACCGATTTTCTTATCTCTTGTTGCACATAAGTCTCAAAAAGAGCGCCGTCAACTTGCTTGGCAAGCCGCTGGTGTTTCACTAATCGTAATTGCTACTTTTGCTTTCTTTGGTCGATTTATTTTAAGTTACTTAAATGTTTCGATACAAGCGCTGCAAGCCGCAGGTGGTCTGCTCCTGCTGCTTATTTCTCTTGAACTATTAACTGGTCGCGGTGCAAACGATAGTGAATCAAAGAATTCGAACATTGCCCTCGTTCCGCTAGGAACGCCGTTACTTGCAGGCCCTGGCGCAATTGTTGCCACAATGATTTTCGTGCAACAAATTCACGATCCAGCGCACGCAATAGGTTTAGTGGTAGCAGTTATTGCAGTTCACTTAGTGATTGCAATTACTTTGGTTTCATCGACAACAATTCTGCGTATTATCAAGGAATCGGGCGTAACCCTTGTAGCCCGTATCGCAGGGTTACTACTTGCTGCAATTGCCGTACAGATGCTAGTTGATGCAATTAAGGCTTTTGCTGCTGGGTAAGTGCAGTCGTTATTTAAATTTCTTAACTCTCTGGCGGTTACGTTCGGTCTTTGGTTTTTCAACAACTTTAGGTGCGGCTTTTTTGGGCGAAGAGGCAACTGGTCTTGCTTTTGTAATTCGCCCGGTTGAGCCTGCAGGAATTTTCATGACTTCGTATAAATGTTGTGAAGATGAATAAGTTTCTTCTGGCTCAGGCAGACCAAGGGCAAGGCTTTGATCAATCATTTTCCAGCGCGCAAGTTCGTCCCAGTCTACAAAAGTTACTGCAATTCCATCTGCTCCAGCACGTGCAGTTCGGCCGATTCGGTGCACATAAGTTTTTTCATCTTCGGGGCACTGGTAATTAATAACGTGTGTGATTCCATCAATGTCTATGCCGCGAGCAGCCACATCGGTAGCAACCAGCACATCTGATTTTCCACTTTTGAAATCATTAAGAGCTTTTTCGCGCGCACTTTGTCCTAAGTCTCCATGAATAGGGGTAGCTTTAAATCCACGCTCCAGTAAATCTTCAGCGGTTCTCTGTGCAGTTCGTTTAGTTCTGCAGAAAACCATAGTTGGGCCGCGACCTTCGGCTTGCAAGATGCGCGCAAGCATTTCAATTTTATCCATTGCGTGCGCGCGCAGTACGTGTTGTACGACTTGTTTTACAACCGCGCCCTCATCTTCGCTATCTTGGGTGCGAATATGAACTGGTTGATTCATAAATCGACGAGCCAGAGCGATGATATCTCCGGGCATCGTTGCTGAAAAGAGCATGGTTTGTGAACGCTTTGTTGTGCTGCTTAAAAGTTTTTCAACATCGGGCAAGAAGCCAAGGTCTAACATTTCATCGGCTTCATCTAAAACTAAACGTGAAACTTCTTTCAATTTAAGTTGTCCCTGACGAGATAAATCCAATAATCGGCCGGGTGTTCCAACAACTATTTCAATTCCGGCTTGTAGAGCTTCGATTTGCGGTTCAAAAGCGCGTCCGCCATAAACGGCGAGTGTACGAATGCCGCGGCTTCGCGCCAATTCATCGATATCTTTTGTCACTTGTACGCAAAGTTCGCGGGTAGGAACAACTACTAATACTTGCGGACTTCCCTTATGCGCAAAATCAGCCCATTCTTTATCTTGCGGTGCAATGACTCTTTCAATTAAAGGAATTGCAAAAGCTAGAGTCTTTCCAGTTCCAGTCTTTGCTTGACCAATTAAATCGCCATCGCCAAGTGCGATAGGCAAAACCATCTCTTGAATTGCAAAAGGTGCGATGAAACCATGGGCGCTAAGCGCGGCTATGGTTTCACTTCTTAAAGGTAGTTGCGCAAAGGTACTTGCCACTTTATACAGCGCCGAAGCCGACACGACGAGCAGCAGATTCGCCAACTTCGACGTACCCAATCTTGTCGGCGGGAACAATAATTTCGTGACCACGCACATCTGTTAATTCAAGCGGAGATCCCAATGTTATTGCTTTTGAAACTGCGGCCTTAATTTCAGTGGCACTGAGTGCGCTTTCAAAAGATAAGTCGCTGGCAACGTTAGTAATTGCAATGCGAACTTCGGATTTGTGCGAGGTATCAATTTTCTTTGCGCTCATGAGCCAATCCTATCGGCCTTTAATTGAGAGGAAAACCTGAAATTCCGCGCCACATCAGATTTTCAACGAGTTCTACCGCTTGCTGTCGAGTGAGTTTGCTATCTCGATCTAGCCAATGACGCGCAGTTACTTGGGCATATCCAATCATTCCAACTCCAAGGAGCATTGCAGCCTCTTGTGGCAGACCAGTATCTAGTGAAATTACGGCGCTAACTGCGGCGGCGCAATCGTAGGTCATTCGGTTGAGTCGTTCGCGTACTGCTGGTTCAACGCTCATGTCACTTTCAAATAGCAATCTAAATGCTTCGCCTTCTCGTTCGATGAAATTGAAATAAGCAACCACCGTTGCCTTTACTCGATTTGCATTATCAGGAGTTGATGCGATTGCTTTTTGAATTTCAAAAACTAAACTATCTATGTGAAAATCTAGTACCGCTAAATATAAATCTAATTTTGATGGAAAGTGTTGATACAAAACGGGTTTACTCACATTGGCGCGTACTGCGATTTCATCCATTGCTGCTGAGTGGTATCCGGCGGCGGTAAATACTTCAAGAGCTGCAGCAAGCAAAAGGGCTCGCCGCTCACCTCGAGGTAAGCGGGCCTTATTGTCCGGAGCATCATCTAAAGAAGTCATTGGCGCCATCGTAGAGGCAGAAGTTGTGATTGCGCCAAATTCCGACACAATTGCGCAATGGAAAACTCTTATCGAGGCTTTCGAATTCTCCTTGTTCACGCGCACCCAGATGACGAAACTATAAATAACGGCGCCACAATGGCGCTCTACGCATCCCTAGGTGCAAGGGTCACCTTAGTTACATGTACCCGCGGCGAAGAAGGCGAAATTCTAGTCCCAGAACTTGCCCATCTTGCTAGTGGCGCTAGCGATGAATTAGGTGGGCACCGGGAAATTGAATTAGCAAATGCCATGCGGGAACTTGGTATTACGGATTTTCGTTTCTTAGGGCAAGGAAAAGCTAAATTTCGCGATAGCGGAATGATGGGTGCCGGGCAAAATAATCGGCCTGATGTTTTCTGGCAAGTGAATTTAGATTATGCCGCCGATTTACTTGTTGAAATTATCGAAGAAGTTAAACCACATATTTTAATTACCTATGATGAAATGGGTGGTTATGGACACCCAGATCACATCCAAGCTCACCGAGTTGCCATGCGCGCAGATGAGCGCGCTAAAAATTGGAAAATTCAAAAGATTTATTGGAACACCATGCCCAAATCAGTTCTTGCCGGAGGCATGGCCAAGATGAAAGAAATGGGATCGGATTTTTTTGGCGCAGAAAGTGTTGATGACCTTCCATTTGCAAAAGATGATGCACTCGTAACTTCCATGGTAGATGGCAGTTCTTGTGTTGAGAAGAAAATGAGCGCCATGAAAGCACACCCAACACAAATTGCTTTAGACGGACCTTTTTTTGCGCTATCAAGTAATTTGGGGCTACAAATATGGGGCAATGAGTACTACACCTTGGTAAAGGGAGCAAAAAGCGCGCCCTTCGATGCCAATGGTCGTGAAGAAGATTTACTAGCTGGAATCGTTATTTAATATGCGCACTTTCTATGCCGCACTTCTTGGAATAATTTTTGGAATCGCAGCCGTCTTTCTACATTCATTTTTTCCACCACTTGGAATTATCATTGCAATTCTTGGAAGTGCAACAGGTATTTGGAGTATTGGGCGAGTATGGGGTAAGCGCCGGTTTAAAATAATCGCATCTATTCTCTGGATTGCGATAATCATACGCGCTAGTGCAGCAGGGGTGGGTCAAGAATTTCTAATTCAAGGCGACGGTCTTGGGCTTTCACTTCTTAATTTTGGATTAATTGCAATACTCGTTGCAATCGCACTGCCGATTTAGCGCCAGTCCCATTCTTGACCATCTACTAAATCCCTAATTTCAAGTCCAGTTTTTTCTAGTTCGATTCTTAGTAGATCGCTATCTGACCAACGCTTCTCTTTTCTTGCTTGAACGCGTTTAGAAAGTAGGTTTTGCTGGGCAGGTGTAAGCGGAGCCTTTCTTTGGACTCTATGCAAATCGAGAGCTAGTACTTGCTCGGCAAAATTAAAGCGCGCTCGTTTGGCAACATCAGGAATTCTTTCATCCTTTTCAATTGCGCGAATACGTTGCAGCAAACGAGGTAAATCTAAATCATTTTCAAGTGCTGAAATCATTTCTTCATCTTCTTCTAATTCGAAATTTGTTCCCCATTGCGCCATTTTTTTACGCCAGCGCTTAATTGTTGTTTGTGCCGTTGCAATTGAATCCCAAGTTAAATCCATTTGAGCGCGATATCGGTTTTCCATGAAGCACAACCGCAAAGCCAGTGGGTCAATATTTTTATCAATCAAATCCTGAAGAAGTACAACATTGCCGCTGCTTTTAGCCATCTTGCGACCCTCAAAAAGTAGATGCTCCCCATGAACCCAGATGTCAACTGCTTCATTTTTAGTTATGGAATTCGATTGTGCTCGCTCATTTTCATGATGAGGAAATCTTAAATCAATTCCACCGACATGGATATCTATATGCGAATTCAAAAAATTAAGCGACATCGCCGAACATTCAATGTGCCAACCTGGAAAACCCGCACCCCATGGCGAATCCCAAATCATTTCAGTTCTATTTGCGGCGCCTCTCCAGAGCGCCCAATCTGCATGAAACTTTTTCCCACCGTCATCGCTGTATTGGTACCGGTGCCCAGGTTTAAGTGAATCTAATTTATTGCCACTTATCGCACCGTATGTTGCAAATGAGCGAGCGTCGAAATAAACGCTTTGGTCGCTTCCTACATAGGCAAATCCCTGTT
>JBCKHB010000029.1:0-6301 GCA_038906075.1 Candidatus Planktophila sp. | reverse complement strand
CAGTGTTTTCACTTAACCCAGGGCCGATAACGATCAGGGCAGTGACTGAAACAGTAACTGATGCAACTTCGCCAAGGTGCAAGGCTCTAGCAATAATCGAGCACATAACAATCGTTATTCCAACGGCGATAAAACCAAAACTAAAGAGCGAGACAGTAAGTAAAGCAATGGCTGCACCAATTGTGGTTCCAACAATTTGACCGAAACCTTCGCGCACTGATTTATATAGCGAAATTCGGATACTTAAAGTGCAAACAATTGCGGCTACAACGCCACCATTTAAGACTAGAAGATTTCCAATTAACCAAGCCATCGCACCTGCGATGCCCGCGACAAGAATCTGTCGCACCCAAATATGGCGATCAGTAAATAGCTTCTTGAAGCGGAGTGCGTATTCTTTTATCATCTTGACCAAACTTTACTCCTGTTAATGGGTGCTTCGAAATTTTGGTATATGGCACTCTATTTAAGCTACGGGGAGTTCGGCCTAGTTTTAGGGTAGCCTTTTTTTCATGAGAAAACTTCTCTTCCTCCACCCAAACGACAATATCGCGGTCTCTCTTGCAGATTTCAATGCGGGAGAGAAACTTGAAGAAGATGGACACAAGTTCATAATTCTCAATCCAATCCCTCGCGGTCACAAAATCGCAACGGTAAATATTGCAAAGGGAGATGGAATTATTAAATATGGCGAACGGATGGGTCATGCCACATCAGATATCAAAATTGGAGAACATGTCCATACCCACAATGTTCTGGGTGATCGCCTTTCTACAGAGAAGAACTAGCGATGATAAAAATTAATGGTTTTGATCATGAAAATCGAGGCATCGGAATTCGCAATCTGCAACTAATTCTTCCATCAGTTATTTGTTCGACCCAAGTATCGCGGCGCATTGCAAATGAAGTCGATGGTGTCACATTCTCACACCAACATGGCTGTGCCATTATCGGAGATGATGTTGCAGGAATTGATAATTTTTTTGCAGATTTAGCTGCGCACCCAAATGTAGGCTCGGTTCTAATCATTGGCCTAGGCTGCGAAACCATTCAAGGTCAAGAACTTAGTGCAAAATTAATTGCAACGAATCGATCTACTAAATATCAAATCACCCAAGAAAACGGTGGAGTGCAAGGCACCTTTGATGCCGGAGTTCGAACAGCACACGAACTTGCAAAATCTTTCCCAGCAAAACGCGCACCCATCACCGAACTTATTGTCGGCATCGATGCCTCGCGTGAAGACGCACGGATTGGCGCAGTTGAAACAGAATTAAAATCGCGAGGTGTCACAATTGTTAGTGCACATAGCCATGGAAGCTCGGCACAGAATTTCTCAGAATTAATGCGCAAGCGGGCAATGATAATTATTTCATTTCCATCCCCCGAACAACCTGCTTCAGGTTTTCCACTTATTCCAGTTATTAATATTGCAAGCAAGAGCGCACTTCATATTGCAATTGCCGAAGATTTTGACCTTGCAAATGATACGACTGCATCAGAAATTGCAGATAGAGTAATCGCTGTTGCCAGTGGTGAGGTCACAATCGCTGAAAAAAATATCACTGGCGAAATCCTTGCTCCTAGATTAGTTAGGAGCGTCTAATGGATTCACCTATAAGCGCCTTTAGTCGCGCCAATGGGAGATGGGGCCTGCGCAATCATGTTTTGATAATGCCGCTGCATTCAGCCTTATCGGCTAGCGCGCGCGCGATAGAGAGCGCGTCTAATGGCGCAGTTGCAATTAGCCACGATTGGTCGGGCGAAGATGATTCAGATTTAGCACGAATTATTCTCACGTTATCGGGTTATGCCGCTAATCCAAATAATTTCACAACAATTTTCTTAACGTTGGGTTCAGACAACGAAAAGAAGATTATCGACCGTGCTAAATCCCTTGGTCTTAATAACTCAATTGAACTCTCGCTTGCTTCCTCTGGTTCGATGAAAAAGATTATTGAAATTGGAATTTTAAAAGCTAATGAAGAATTAGCTAAGGCAAGAGCGCAAGTGCGTGTTCCGGCCCCTTGGAACGCAATCGTTTTGGGTTTGGAATGCGGTGGATCCGATGCGCTTTCAGGAATTACTGCAAACCCCGCGCTAGGTGTTGCAAGTGATCGCTTTGTCGAATTAGGCGCAACTTCGGTCTTGGGTGAGACTACTGAAATTTTAGGGGCCGAACATTTGTTGGCCGCGAGAGCGATTAATGAAAAAATTGGTAAGGCAATTGTTGCCATGGTTGCGCGCTATGAATCTTCGATCAATTATGAGGGTATTGATATTCGCGGAGCCCAGCCTTCGCGTGGCAATATCGAAGGCGGGCTTACCACGCTAGAAGAAAAATCTCTCGGAGCTGCCAAGAAAGCTGGCAACGCACCTATCACTGGAGTTTTGGAATTCGGTGAGCATCCACAAAGTTCTGGTCTATATTTTATGGATACCCCCGGCCATGACATTGAACAATTAGCCGGATTTGCTGCCGGACATATAAATATTGTTGTTTTCACGACAGGGCGAGGAACTCCAACTGCAACTGCAATTTTGCCAACAATAAAAGTTGCAACGAATACTCAGATGGCAAATGCGCTCTCAGATCTAATTGATCTTAACGCCGGAACGATTGCCGATGGCGCAGAAACTTTGATAGAAGTTGGAACAAGAATTTTTAATGAAATTATCGCTGTAGCTAATGGTCAAGAAACTAAGGCCGAACAAGGCAAACATCACGAATTTGCGCTCTCTCGCATGTATAAAACAGTCGTAAAAGATTTAATTAATTAGTAAGTAGCACGACCGCCTGAAGAATCAAAGGTAAAGCCAGTAGTAAATGAGCAGGCGCGCGATGCCGCAAAGGCAATAATTTCACCAACTTCTTCGGGTTCGCCCAAACGCCCCATAGGAATTCTGGCAATCATGTATTTAAGTGTTTCATCACTTGTATCTTTATTCATTGGCGTGCGAATTACCGCTGGTGCAACCGCATTTACTGTGATTCCATCTGTTGCAACTTCCTTGCCGACGCCTTTAACAAAACCAATCAATCCAGCCTTTGACGCGTTATATGCATGCAATCCTGGATTGCCTTCTTTGCCGGCAATTGATGCCACCAAAACAATACGACCATATTTTTGAGATTTCATAATTGGCAAAACTGCCTGTGTTAACCAGATTGAACCAAAGAGATTAATGCGCACAGTGCGTTCAAGATCAACGCTAGACACATCTTCAATTTTTACATTCGATGGTCCAACAATTGCTGCGGTATTAACAAGGGCATCTATTCGACCAAAATCTTTAAATACTTTTGCAATTGCGGCCTTAATTGCGCCTTCATCGCCAATATCAAGTTTATGAATCTGATTATCACCAAGTTTTAAATCTGATTTAACTTGCGACAGAGTTGCATCATTGATATCCATTACAACGACAGTGCCGCCGCGTTCGGCTATCAAATGCGCCGTGGCAAGGCCAATTCCACTTGCTCCACCCGAGATCACGGCGACCTGTCCATTAAATGAGACTTTTGATTCATTCATATGAAGAATTTACCACACCGAAATGGAAATTAAACCCCTACTATTTTTTAATTTCGCATTGCGTAGTACTCTCTCCAAATGGCTAATAAAACATTTCGCTGGGGCATTCTTGGTACGGGTCTGATTGCTGATTGGTTTACTCGTGACTTACATAGGCTTAAAGATCACAAGGCGATTGCTGTTGGTTCTCGCACTCAGGAAAAGGCCGATGAATTCGCAAATCTATTTTCGATTCCCAACCGACATTCCTCCTATCAATCTCTTGTCAATGATCCAGAAGTAGATGGAATTTATATTGCGACACACATTCCAATGCATAAACGCGACACACTTTTGGCACTCAATGCTGGCAAACCGGTTCTGTGTGAAAAACCTTTTGCAATCAGTGTGGCCGACACCCAAGAAATGATCGCCGTGGCACGCGATAGAAACTTGCTTCTGATGGAGGCGATGTGGACTCGATTTCTTCCCCACATGCACCGTGTCCGCGAAGTTATTAAGAGCGGTGTGTTGGGTGAAATTATTAGCGTTCGCGCAGATCATGGACAATGGTTTAAAAAAGATCCAGAGTTCCGCCTTTTCAAACCAGAACTCGGTGGTGGCGCACTCTTTGATCTCGGTATCTATCCAATCTCATTTGCATCGATGGTTCTAGGAACTCCCAGTCGTATCACAGCACGAAGCACAAAAGCATTTACCGGAGTAGATGGTCAGACATCTGTAATTCTGGAATATCCATCGGGGGCTCAAGCAATTCTCAATACAACCAACCTTGCTGCAACTCCCAACAGAGCAGTTATCATCGGTACCGAAGCTCGCCTTGAAATCGACCGTACTTTTTATTTCCCTTCACATTTTCGTGTTATAAATAATAAAGATGAAGTTTTATCGGGTTACCAAGCGCGCTACGACGGTCATGGTTTGCGTGAACAAGCTACAGAATTTGCTCGCTGCTTCTATGCGGGTGAAAAAGAATCGCCAATCTTGCCACTTAGCGAAACGCTATCGATTATGAAAACTGTGGAAGAAATTGCTAACCAAATAGGGCTTAAGTTCCCACCATTTGAAATGTAATCCCATTAACACTGATTTTTTAAATCTAAATTGCTGGGCCTTTTTTGTTGGTCACCACGATGATGATGTTTGGACCTTTCCGGTTTAGGGGAGGTCCAAAACCGGAAAGGCAAAAGGGGAACCCCACTTATTTAACTTTTAATCCCGACCACTTGAACTCGAGTATTATCTGTGAGTTGATTTGGAGGAATGACCTAGTTTGACCGCAACAATAATTCCGAGCGCCATTCCAAATATCACGTGTTGAGCTGTGAAATGTCCCCATCCCACAATTTTTGCCATCTCAGAAATTGACTCTCCCCCACCGAAAATACGCGAGACGATTGGAAGTCCAATAACACCATTGACAACCATAACCAACAATCCGAAGATCGTGCCAGCGACTACTGTGATTGCCCGCGATGCGTGAATCTTTGAAATGATTACTCCAAATATGGCGCCAGCAGTCGCACCGGTCATCATATGAACTATTGCGCCTAACATTGCGGGGCCAAAATCGAAATAGCCACTGCTTCCATCCGTGGCCTGAGCTATGGAGGTCATCATGGCGTTACCCGAAATGAATGATGACGCAATGTGATAGAGCGGCGTAAAGAATCCGGTGTGCTTTACTAAATCGCTTATGATCATTGCGTACATGGCCATCGCGAGCGAACCGATAACTCCGCCGAAGAGACCAACTGTCAATCCACGGCTCACTGATGTTGTATGTGTTTTATCTATTATGGACATGGGCGAAACTCCTTTAGCTCCGAAGAGAGCCGCACTTGCGGCCTATGTCGGAAACACGGTGTGTGAAGCAAGTTATTCCAATTCCATACTAATTTGAAATCATTTTTGTCCGCATAAAACTACTTTCTGCCTTTTACAATCAAGTCCGCAATCTTCATGGCGTTATTCACAGTGTTCCCATTTGGACTTAGTTTGCAATTGAGGAAAGCCCCGTCGTAGACCACCATTAACATCGCCGCCTTTGTTTTGTCCCCATTTACCGAACTTTCAAAGTAGTGCAAAATAGTCTCTCTATACGCTGCCACTTCCTGCTTTACAGAAGAAGAATCGGGCATCTCTACGAGGGCATTTGAGAATGGGCAGCCATAGAATTCACCATTGGCTAAAGTCACCTTAAGCATCTGAAAAGGCACATGAAAGTTGGAGCCTTTTTTGGCAGGAGCCTTTGCCAAAGCGTCAGTAAAACCTTTGCGTATAGTTTTTAAGTATGTAACAACGATCTCTTCTTTGCTTACGAAGTGGTTATACATGGAGGCTTTCGCCACACCAGCATCAGCAATAATGCGGTCTATACCGGTGTTGTTTATGCCGCGCTTATAAAACAACTCAGCTGCTGTCTTCAAAATTCTCTCTCTCGGCGAAAGTCGCGAACTCATTTCCATGAATTGACAATACCAGACAGGTCTGTATAGTAAAGAGATAGACAGACCTGTCTATCTAACAATTAGGAGTTTCTAGTGTCCAACAAAGTGGCAGTTTTTATTTATGAATCAATAGCAGGGGATATGAGCCGAGCCTATCGAGGTCTAAAGACGGCGCTCGAATTTGTGCAGGCTGGCGACGAAGTCGCTGTTGTCTTTGACGGTTCCGGAGTTGAAACCTTGGCCGCAATCGCCGATCCGAGCAGCCCGCTCAATGGCGTTCTTCTTGAAATCAAGTCCAGTGTTGAAGGAGGATGT
>JBCKHB010000028.1:0-6433 GCA_038906075.1 Candidatus Planktophila sp. | reverse complement strand
GACATTATGGTTCTCTGCACTTGTTATCGTGCTAGGTACTCTTCAATCTCTACAGACAATCGAGCTTGATACACAGACCATGAACTACATTACTGTTGCTATAGGCACCATAGGAGCAATCCTACGGGTCCTTACAGTGAAGCCTGTCTCTATGAAGTAGAACACAAAAAAACCACCAATATGGTGGTCTTTTTGTTGATGTAGAGGGTAGGACTAGTACCCCTATTTAGTAGTATACCTTGATTTTAGGAATACCAATGTGGATAACTCTCTTGTACTACGGAACAGAAAGAGTATTATTAAAAGTAGTAGTTCTTTAAGGAGTTTCAAATGTTAAAATGTTTTGTTTGTGATAAGGAAATCACAGGGGGGTACTTCACAAGCAGGGTAAACAAAGTTATAAATGACTACTGTGTCCCCTGTAGGCCTACCTACTATTACGCAGCAACCAAGGAGATATTACATGAAGCAAAAGCTATCAAATCCAGTGATACCAGATTACAGACCAAAGAAAAAGGAGGAGACTGAGGTAACTCTCATCTTCTCTCCCTGCATGGTGTGTGGAAAGACAATCACTGATGGGTACTATTCACGTTGGGGTCATGGTGGCGTTTGTAGCAGGGTATGCAACGCCATTCAAGAAGAGAAGCCAAAAGATTTTGGCGAACCTATGTTACCTTACTTTAAGAGGAGTTTCTAATGGATACTAAAATCTGCTTACGATGCAAAGAGCCAATCAACAGTGTTCCAGAAATGGTGATTAAAGACGGACAGCTACGTTTTTACCATTCTTTCTGCTACCGCAAGGAACACCCACTACCTAAACCAAGGAGATAATCATGTTAAAACAAACACCACATTAACTTGTGGTGTTTTGCTATACTATCCTCATGGCTAAATACTTAAAAGATAAAGTGAGAATCTCATGGAGAGACTTCAAGGTGTGGTTCAAAGAGATGCTTAAAGCGGACAGCGAATAGACACTCTACCTGTCCTTCAAAAGTTGGGACATAATATCCTCTGCAATCGTAGTGAGTGCAGGGGCATGGTACAACTGGAACGCGTAACTTGAATTTCTTTCTTCCGAAGTTCATTGCTTATAGTGTACACTATCTTTTTTATTTCTTTGTGTGGATAACTGAGATGGCTATCTCAGAGGCACGAGAGGAGGTCAATGACTTACGTTTGCTTCTTTCTTTTTCTAATATAAACGTCTCTACATCTATTAGACAAAACATAGACGGGTATTTTATAACGACACAGTAAGGCATGCTACGACACCACACATAGTCTGGCTCGCCGTTCATTCCTTGCACTCTTATGAGAATACCTTTATCACTTTTAATTGCCATACCGTAGACTAATTGCTTTTCATCTACACAACTAAACGGGATAGAATCTTCTGTTGTTTGCTTTAATTCAAACGCACAAGAGTGACGTGGGTTCTTTTCTATCCAGTGACGGAACGTAACGCCAAAGTCCGCCTCCTTACTTTTGTTTTGACGTGGTAGTTCAGGGAGTGTCATAATTATGTGGATTAAAGCTCTTGCCCTCCATTAAGCTGTTGTATATTTTAGTATCCCAACGACCTCCTAGTAAATAAATGGTCTCTGTAGTCTTCAGGTGTTTTGGATGGCGTAGACGACCAGACATTTGAGTAAACTGCACTAGTGAGTGTGGTATAGAGACAAATACCATGCAGCCAAACATCCATCCGTCCCATCCCTCGCCACATCCAGCTTGGACTATAAAGTAGTTCTCCTCTGCCCCCTGTGCTTCCCTGATGGTAGCCTCTTGGTCTTTGGTACGACCATCTAAGACGTGGACTGGCTTGTACTCCTCCAGCTGTTTCTTTAGAGTGTCTATCTCACTCGTATAGTACACCACTAGAATTATTTTCTTATACCCTAACTCTAGTATCTCTGCTAACTTTGCTTTCTGCTCATGGCGGTGCTCGTGTGTCCACGTTACTATCTCATCTTTTGGTGGTATGTACTTAGTGCCTACAACCTTAATAACACGCGTCACCGCTGGGGGTAACACATCAACCACATCTTTTAGCGATACGATATCGGTGTGTTTTTCAACTAAGGACTTCAAGCCTGCTCGCCAATCCTTGCGTGGGAAGTAAGCAGCGAATCGTAGGTATGGCATCTTCTGTAGAACAAAGAACCTGTCACGCCATTCCTTCCAGTCGTAGTACACGCCTACATAACACAGGAGCGTGTGGAGTGACCAAGGCGAGTTGCGTACAGGCGTACCCGATAACAACATCACTCTACACTCTGGGTACTGTCTAACGAGCTTGTAGAGCCTCTGTGCTAGGTCTGAACGTCCTTTGACGAATAATCCAGCAGAGAAGTTATGTGCCTCATCCACGACTATAGCGGTAGGGTTGATTATAATTTCCTTCTTGAAGTCTTCTTTAGTTATAACTTTTGCTTTTGTGTTGTAGCTTTTCCACTCCTGCTTGTTGCTCTTCTTGCAGATGATGTAGGTGTTGCCAGACTGCTGTGGGTTGTCTATCCATATAGATGCAGGAAGCGATTTACCAACACGCATTTCCCAATTAAGAATTATCTTCTTAGGGTTAAGGTCAATTATACGTTGTTGATGTGGAGTTGGGTTCATACCGGCTTAATGTCCTTATCAGGGATAAGTGCGAAGATTGCTCCACAGATTCTTTGTGTTGCTTGCTCGCGCAAGACTTCCATTTGGGCATTCATTGCAGGTGCACAAAGGTCGTATGCTACTTTATACAAAGGCTCTGTGTAGACGTGACACAACTCATGCAAGATTGTCTCTGCAACGTCGGAATACTTGCCATTATTAAACTTTTTTTCTAGTTGTGGATAAAATGTGATGTCGGCTCTTAGGTAGGAGAGATTCGTTGAGATTTCAGCTACGGTAAATAGTTTGGGTACGTGCTGTTTGTCTTCTATCGCCCACAGTATATCGTGTGTCCATTCGTGTAAGAATAAGTCTCTCTTGAACTTCTGTACCATTCTTCTCACATAGTTTTTGTATGTTTCTTTTTTCATAGTCAGAGTGCAAGGAATCGAACCTTGCCCACGAGAATCCAAGTCTCGTACGCCACCACAACGCTTCACTCTGTAATTATAGGCTAAAGGTGGAGTGCCCAGAACAACTAGTATATGTTCGCCAGTTTCAGAAAGATTATAAGCCCTTCCTATCACTCCGCCTTTAGCCTACAATTTTTTAATCCCCTTTCACATTGATTATCTGCTTTAGAGTATGCTTAATTTCCACTAAGTCCTTTGCGTTCTCCATGACAACGTCAATATCTTTGTAGCACCCTGGTATTTCATCTAAAAGAACATCACTTTCCCTATGCTCTATTCCTATCATAGACTCCCTAAAGTCCTCCATTGTGAATTGTTCTCTTGCTTTTGTTCTTGAAAACTTACGACCTGCTCCATGTGGTGAAGAATTAAACGACATAGGATTCCCCTTGCCCTCAACTATGTAACTCTTTTCCCCCATAGACCCTGGTATCATTCCCATCTTCCCCTTTGATGCTTCTATAGCACCTTTTCTTGTAACCCATACGTTGTGTCCAAAGTGACTTTCTATTTGTGAAAAGTTATGGTGACAGTTGATTCTTTCTACTTCAATTTCTGTTTCTGCATTGCCATAAACATGATACTTAATTTCAGTTATAACCCTATCCATCATTTCTTCTCTGTTAAGAGTTGCAAACTTCTGTGCCCAGTGTAACATCTCAAGGTATTCTTTAAACATAGGATGTGTTTCTGGTAAGTAAGCAAGGTCAATATCTGGTAGTGTAATAAACATTTCTTTCATCAATTTCTGGGCCTGTGATATGTAGTAGTTTCCTATCCTGTTACCAATACCACGACTGCCAGAATGTACAGTGAGCCAGATAGTGTCTGTTTCATCGGTACACACTTCTATGAAGTGATTGCCCCCTCCAAGAGTGCCTAGTTGATGTTGCCATGAAGTTGTACCAAACTTCTTATTCATGTCTGTATCTGTTTTTAATTCATCAATTCTTTTTTGTACAGACTCTGAAATAGACTGATTAAACTTTCCTGCACTCATAGGAATACGCCTTTCAATTCCTAAACGAATTTCGTGTAGGTCTTTTAAATCTGCTCTCTTTAAGTTAGTTCTTACTGAAATCATACCACAACCAATATCTACACCAACTGCCGCAGGTATTATTGCACCTTTTGTTGCTAATACAGTCCCTACTGTTGCACCCTTGCCAATATGACAGTCAGGCATAACAGCAACATGTTTAAAAAGGAAAGGCATTTTAGATGTGTTTTCTATTTGCATAAATGCTTCTTTTTCTATTTGCTCTAATGGTAGAAATGCTACCGCTTTTTCATTTATTTTGTACATATATTTATTCCAAGGGGTATACCCTTGTCAGAGGATAGGTAGTCAGTCTTTGAATTTATGCAAAGAGTCCGCCTATCCTCTGACAAAGGCACTGTGCCTTTGTCTTGGTTGTTAGAATGCGTTACCGTCTGTAAGTTGTTGTGGCACTTTAAACTCTATTGCGGCTAGAGGTGTCTGTGGCGTTGCCCTAGCAAAGTGTGCCTTCTGTGAAGAGATTATATCTGTCATACTTGTGATGGCTTCAATCACTAGATTCCCTTGTTCTGCGTTGATTGTTCCGTTGCTCTTAAATAGCACAGCCTTGTAGGTATTTGAGCCTACGGTCCTGTCTTCTGATGGTGTTAGAGTTGTCACCATTTGAGGTAGAACAACTGATGATTTATAAGTTAGAAACTCATACTTACTACTCATGCCTAGTTCAAACTCGTAAGGTAAACCATTGTAAAGTACATAAAGTACAGTGACCTCCTTTAGCTTGCTTGTAGGATTTCCCTTAAGCGAAAGTGAAGGGTACATTGCCTGTAGTTCTGCTGGTGTTGCTGTTGCAATCTTATTCTTTCCTTCAAAGAGTGGTAGAACTTCATCCTTACTATCGTAGAGAGGCGTCTTTGTGTACACCTTTGTGGAATCATCCCACATTGACAACTTCTTTCGATTGTAGAAAATAACAACATCTAGTGACTCTCCTTCGATAGGAGTTTTATTGAATGTTCTTTTTCCTTCTTCGTCTTTTTCTCCTTCTGCTTCAATGTAGAACTCGCCAGCTGGACTTATCAATTCTATTTTCTTACTCTTACCTGTTCCAGTTTCTTCTAGTACATCTTTTGAAAACATACCAATCTTAGGTAACTGTATTCTTGAGTATGAATCTTCATCAACTGGTGTTAATGACTTGATTAAATCTAATTGCTCTTGTGTTATAATTTCTTTTGACATATTTTTTTATTTATTTAATTTCTCACTTGTTTAGTGTACTCTACTTGCTATGGTTTGGCAAGTGAGTTATCCACAGGGACACTCAGTATGTAGTCCTGCATTTCCTTGTGTACTTTCTGTACCGTCACCATCATTGACAGGGAATCTCTCATTGTCTTTTTAAGTGGGAAGACTACAGGCTTCATGTTTCTAGTAAATCCAGTGCTAAAGTCTGGTTGCTCTTCCGTAGACATCCACACAAGTTTTATTGTTAAGTCCTCTGGCTTGATGTTGTACTTTAAATATATCATTGCTACATAGAGGTCTATTTGCCCGTGTGATTCTGCTTTCTTTTGTGTCCAAAGCTTCCCTGTCTTAAACTCTGTTAAACACTTACCTTCAAGGTCGAAGTTATCGAGGAATCCTACACAAAGTATTTTCCCTATCTTGACTAGTATCTTATGCTCGTACTCTTTTAATCGAGGCACAGCAGGTAGGTATGCAGGGTCGGAAGCAAGTCTTTCTCCTACAGTCTTACCAAACACCATAGCACTTGAGTCTACCTCTGGCTTTATACCTAGTATGTATTTCTCATACCACTTTTCACGATTATAGGCGAAACTCGACATCGAACTCCATGAGAACGGTCTAGCGAGGAACTTTATTATTCGTGGGTCTTTCATATTTTATTTTTAAACATTATTCTCATTCTAACGTAAACAGCGTGTTCAAACGTACCAACTGGAGGTAGTCCAAACTTTTTGCAGTCCCAGTAGAATATCCAGTTAATCTTTGTATCGTAATTGATACGTTCCTTTGCAGGTGGTTTAGTCTTGTTGTAGTGTGCAAGGCTTCTGGCTCTCTTACAGTCCCCACAGGATACCCGCTTGCCGGCTCTGGTCCTCTCCTCCTCATTGTTACACGTTGAGCATTTGACTAAGAGCATTGTATTACTTGTGGTGAGGTGGTGCTCATGTACTCTATTCTCTTCTTTAACTCGTCATCACTTGGTCGTTGATGGAGGTTGAATGGTATATATTGGGTCATATCATTTGTGATGGTTTTTTAAAATTGTTAATAATTCTCTGACACTCTAGTATCAGTTCATCTTTTCTGCTTGCTCTAACTT
>JBCKHB010000027.1:0-7480 GCA_038906075.1 Candidatus Planktophila sp. | reverse complement strand
TTTTAATACAGATGATGTTATGTCATTGATTTGCAAGAGCGAAGAATGCCCACCACTAACAAGTAAAGCAATTGTTGGTTCAAGTACTTGCTCATGTGTTAACGCATCGACGCTAATGTGAGCGGCTAAATGATTTACACCGTATAAAGGTTTATTCAAACCAATGGCTAGGCCACTAGCCGCTGCAACACCAACTAAAAGCGATCCGACTAAACCAGGGCCCGCAGTAACGGCAATAGCATCAATATCTTTAAGATTTAGTTTTGATTCAGCCAAAGCTTTCCGAATATTTGGCATCATCGCTTCTAAATGCGCGCGGCTAGCAATCTCTGGAACAACTCCACCATATCTGGCATGTTCTTCAACACTTGATGCAATTACATTGGCCAGTAAAGTTCGCCCGCGCACAATACCAATTGCGGTTTCATCGCACGAAGTTTCAATTCCTAAAACAATTGGCCCGCTCATAAGTTTTTCCGCAAAACTTGGGCATCCATGTTAGGCCCGTAATAATTGATACGAATTGAAATTTTCATATAACCCATTGATTGATACAAATTAATCGCAGCCAAGTTATCGCTCTTTACTTCCAGCATCACGGCGCACGATCCCTTCGTGCGCGCCCATGCTTCTATCTGAGCAATAAACTCGCGCGCAATTCCCTGCTTGCGATATTGCGCAATAACTCCAACCGTCATGATATCGGCTACAACACCTGGGGCTGGGGCGAAAACTCCGGCATAACCCACGATTTCACCCGCTTGATTACATGCAACCAGAAAGAATCGAGTCTCTGGTATTCCAGCAAATTCCTCCTTGAATTGGGCAACCGACCAAGGCGAATATGAAAATAATTGCTTATCCAGTGAAACTAATACTGGTAAGTCGAGCGGGCCGGCGGCGCGATAAGTAATCATTTGCGCTCCGCACTCGATAGCGCATCGGGCCGGCGCAGATAAAGGGGTTCAGTAATATTTTGTGACTTTGAGAGTGTGACCAATTTTTGCATATCTGGGTATTGATTAATAATAAAACCCGCTACTTCATCGGGCTTATTAACTGCTGGTCCTTGGATACGAACTCCGTCTTTATATTTCGCCCAGTAAATTTCTTTTCGGCGTGCATCTATTGCAACTATGTATTCATCCTTATTAACAACTATTGCATCAAGGGAACAAACACCGCAAATCGGAATATTTCGTGCCAAGGCAAAGGCGCGCGCAAAAGCAATTCCTACTCGCAATCCCGTAAATGGTCCAGGTCCCATACCGACAACGACTTGATCGATGTTGTGGCCAGCTATTGCACTGGCTACTAACTGGGGCAGCGCCGGTCCATGCTCGGTCGCACCTTCATGGAATTGGCTAAATAAAACTTCACCCTCTTTAATTATTCCTACGATGGTGCGAGAAGTTGATGTGTCGATAGCTAATGAAATAGTCATAGCGAAAATCCATTCCAGCGTGAACCAACAGGATTAATTAAAACTTTGCGCACCTCATTGCTTCGATCGATGGTAATTTCTAACCGATCCTGACTTAATCGCGCAGATTCAGCCCCGCCCCATTCAATCAAAGTTATAGCTGATTCGCGCTGGGTATCTAAATCCAAATCATCTAAATCCAAATTTGGATTTTTTGAATCCAATAAGCGGTAGGCATCAACATGGATAAATGGAATCTCACCCTTGTGTACTCTGGAAATAACAAAGGTAGGCGAAGTTATCTCGGTAATACCAAGGCCTGCGCCAATACCTTGGGCCAATACGGTTTTACCTGCGCCGAGTGCGCCATTAACTAGCAATAAGTCACCTGCTTTTAGGTGTGCACAAATTTTCTTGCCAAGATCAAACATCTCTTGGGCGCTGGCAACGTTAATCATGATTGCTCAAGGGTAATAGCAACGGGGGCCTGGTTTCCCAGACCCCCGTTGCTTAGCTAGATTGGTTTATCCCTCGTTATAGAACTTGAAGTACGGAGCGCGATATTGGCTATCTATTAAAAGATTGCCTCCTTTAGACTTTAAAGTATTTAGCGCACCCCCTGAAGGAAGTCTGCCTGTATTTGCTACCGTCACAAGTGATTGGGCAACAAATAAGAGTTGTGCCTTCGTAAAGTTGCAGTGACCAGTACCTGGCGCTGCAGGCGTTGTAGTGATAGGAGCACCGATTGCACTAAAGGTGGTCCAACTTGCAAGTGTCTTGCTCCAAGCCATAATCAAATTATTGGCAGGAGCTACATATGATCTTGAAGTTTTATATGCCTTACGGGCTGCGACCTTTGCATCAGCATAGGCAGTGGCATAGGCATCAACGAGGAGCTGTGATGCACCTGCGAAGGTGACTGGATCTGCCATACCTGTCATAAGAATAGTTGGCACATTCACCTTGTGTTTATTGGTATGGAGTGCTCGCAATTTCGCAATTGCAGCAGCGCTACCTTGGGCGCGAGGTGCACCTGGGTTTGCCGCACTTAGCGCAGCGAGCATTCCATTGATTGCAGTGTCGCCTGAAAGAGCGGCGTTAAAGATTACTCTTTCATTTTCAACTCGAGCTGCGTAATCAGTCTTTGTGTTATTAAAGAATGCTCCGCCTACTTGGAGTTCTAGATCAGCCGTTGCAAGAATTGCTAGTGCGCCGGCATTTGCACCATTTTCAAGAATTGCAAGTGCTGGGCTAACTGCTAATGGGAAAGCTAATCTGAGCGGATGTGGTGCTGCTGGGCCACTAATGGAATCAAAGTGAGCCGATTGTGTTGGAATCCCTGTCATAAGTCCAAGTAGTAACAAGGCACTTCGCACCGGAATTCCGGCCGCTGCAAGTGATTTACCTGTGGCGCTAGAAGTATCTGGCCAGTTTCCAGTAGAGATACCTGCCGATAATTTACCTATAACGGTAAAGAATTTACCGAGATCAACCATTGATTCGGCATAACCAGCAGCACCCGCTGAATAATTTCCGCCCTTGATGCTTGGATCAAAGAGAACTTTCACGCCCCAAAGGAAGTCACCGGCAGCAGTTAATTGAGCCTCCGCACTATCGGCCATACACATAGGTGCAGCAGCAGTTAGTAAATCAGGACGAGTTTCTGCTAGACCTTGCGTGATGTAACCACCAAGTGATTGTCCCCAAGCAAGTACCTTTGTTGTCTTTGGAAATTGCTTTTTAAAGAGTTCGATTAATTCAACGTTGGTCGCTATCGCTGAATCGACATTCCAACCTTGGCGCGCAAAACCTGAACCCAAAATTGCAACACCTTGGCTAAAGAAATACTTAGCGACTTCAGGACCAAGTACGCTGCCACCAGGAACTGGTTCGGGCGTATTGGTTACTACATATCCGCCCAAACTAGGAATACCTGCCACAACTGGAACATTTGGACGATATCCATGTGAATAAAGCGCGACAGTTCCAGTGAAGTTTGCGGGAATCTGTGCCGCAAATGGCGCACCATCTGAAGTAGTTCCGCCACATGACTGAATAGGAGACTTGCCATCGCACACAATCGCAGCGTTTGCTGCTACTGGAATTGAGACAAGAACTCCGGTTAATAACGCAGTTGCAGAAATTAACGATGCAAGGCGTGGCTTATTAATTGAGAGTTTCATTACTTTGGTAATCCCTTCGCTGGCATGGCTGGACGCTTATATGTGGATTTCACAATAGCGCCCGCACCTGAATCGGTTGTATAAAGAACGTACTTACCATCGACTGGCTTTAAATCACCAGTTGGTGAGTATTTTCCAAACCAGTAACCGTTATAACCAACTCGGCTAGTTGATGAGTAGTTAAGCGGAACAAGGGCTATCGATGCAAAATTTGCACCCTGGGTATCAATTGCTTTCATTAGTGATTTGCGAGTTGGATTGGCACCTGCTGCTTTAACTGCTTGCGCAGTTAGAAATGCAGCATTCATGCCGACTATTACATTATTATCAAAGGCTTGTCCTGGAACGGCCTTTGCATAAATTTCGCTAAATAATTTCACATACTCATCGTCGGTGTCGGTCGTTGCTGGCACATATGATGCTCCAATTGCGCCATTGAGAATGGCTGCTGCAGACGGGCCTACTGCAAGTTTAATTGTTGTGGCATCTCCACCAACGGATCCAAGAATCCACTGTGGTGCAAATTTAAGTCCTGCCGCTGCGCTGAGCGCGAAGATAGATGCAGTAGTAACTCCAAAGAGAACTACAACTTCTGCGCCACCTGCTTGCAACTTAGTAATCCAAACTGGAGCAGTTATGCTGCTTTGCGAACCAGATGCATAAGGTACCTTAACTGCGAATTCAATACCAGCTTGTTTAAATCCAGCGAGCGCGTCCGAACCAAAATCATCGTCTTGGTATAGCAGACCAAGCTTTTTGCCTGCGAAGTTTTCCTTGATGTAGGCACCCATTATTTTTGCTTCCATTATATAAGAAGGAAACGCTGTATAGGTAGTTGGATATTTCTTCTTATCGGCAAAACCGCTAAATCCAGTATTAACAAAAAGGACTGGAATTCCGCGGCGACCTGGATTAACCGATGCAGCCACTGCTTTGACGTTAGCAGTTCCAAGAGGTCCAAGCAGCGCAAAGACTTTATCTTTCAAAATAAGTTCGTTGGTCTTTGCAACAGCTTCAGTTGGAACATAACGATCATCTTTAACAATAAGTTTTAAATTGCGACCATTTACGCCGCCGTTTGCGTTGAGATAATCAAAATAGGCCTTTACCGCACCTGGAATCTTGTTATAACCAAGGGATGCGGCGCCTGTCATCGGAACTGTCATACCAAACTTGATTTCAGTTGCCGAGACGCCAATTTCTCTGGCTTGTGCTGGAATTGCAGAGAGGGCTAACGATGCCACTGCAATTACCGCTGAAACCGTAATTAGCTTCACGCGATTTTTTCGAGCCATTTTTTTCCTTCCATCGAGGGTTGTTTACTGCTGTCGAACTTCATTGCCTAAGATAGATATTATTCTATTTTATGGTTTTTATGCGCTTTATGCGCTCTCATCTGTTCAACTGGTCCATTGGGGGCCAGTAAAACTGTCAAGATTAAAAGTGCACTCACCATAAAGCCTGGCAAATTTGTTATGACTGCCTCAGAGGATCCAATACGGTTTGCCACCGCATCAGCCAATTCTGGAATAGCCACCAAAATTACTGAACCAATAATGACACCTCCAAGGGTAGAAATACCACTTAAAACCGCACCAGTAAGTAACGAAAAGGATAAGGCGAGCGGAAATGCGCTCGGAGATACCGTACTAATCGACATCGCCAGCAGAGCACCAGCCAAACCAGCCACTCCAGCGCTGATGGTGAAGGCCAGGATTTTCGAACGCGCAATGCCTATACCTGATAATTCTGCGGCAACATCATTGCTTCGAATCGCGCGCCAAGTTCGGCCATATCTAGAGCCCAAAATATTTTTTACAAACCAAGTAGATATAAGAGCACAGAGAGCCCCGATCCAGAAGTACCACTTATATTGTGTGAAATTTTCGCCAAGTGAAAGTGGCGGAAATCCAACATCAAAGAGTAAGCCTTGTTCTCCACCCAAGACTTTAAATTGATTAGCAATCGATGGAATGGCAATGGCAAGAGTAAGAGTTGTGCCAGCCAAATATGGTCCAGATAACCGCGCTGCTGCAACTCCTAAAATGGCACCAGCAAGGGCGGTGATCAGGACTGCGACTACAAATGTTAAGGGCGTTGGAATATGATAAATATTTTTAGCAACTGCCGCGCTATAGCCACCAATTGCAAGGAGGGCGCCATGGCCTAGCGAGACTTGGCCTGAATAACCCGTCAATAAAATCAGCGATGAGATTCCAATAACATACATTGAAATTTGTACACCTTGATAAACACGAAGTTCATCAACACGATTGCTGATTAAAAAGAGAATAAAACCAAAAAAGATAAAGGTAAGCAGATGGCTAGAACTTTTTACTTTATGCACGTCTGCTCGCCTTCATTCCAAAGATGCCTTGCGGTCTAAGAATCAATATGACGATAAGAATTACCAGTGGTGTGATGAAATAAAGTCCACTACTTACATACATCAATACAAATGACAAAATAATTCCATATATCAAACCACTTATGACTGCGCCAACTAAACTATCAAGGCCCCCAATAACTGCAGTAATAAAACCTGCAGCTAACAAAACAGCGAAATCGATTGCATCTGGTGAAATAGAGCCAGAACTGTTTGCCACTTGAAGCAAGCCAGCAACGGCGCCAACTGCCCCAGAAAGTGACCACCCCAGAGTTCTGATGAAATCAACACGAATTCCAGATAACCGTGCGATCTCTGGCGAGAAGGCTGATGCACGCAATGAAAGACCTAGATTCGTTTTCTGAAAGAGAAGAGTCAACGCAATTACCAAAATAAGAACTGAAATTATGATCATTAATTTCATAGGAGAAAATACCAGAGTCTGCTCACCTATTGAAAAGCCGATATTAGATAGCGGGGCTTTAATCACCACATCTTGGCCACCCCAGATAAATGCAGTAATTGCTCTGATAATTCCCAAGAGTCCAAGACTTGCAATGATTGGAGCAACCGCTGCAATTGGCCCGCTATTTGTATGTCTTAAAAGCGGACGCATAAGTGCTAATTCAATAACTGCTGCGATAAGTGCGCCGGCCAGCATAGCTACAGGGAGGGCTACCCAAAAAGAATCAATTCTGCTGACGACTTCATAGCCAATATATGTTGAAAATAAGGCTAATGCTGCTTGCGCAAAGTTAATTACTCTTGTGCTGCGCCAGATTAGAACAATTGCAATTGCCATCAAGGAATAAATCGAACCTGTCGTAATTCCTATAAGAATGGTATTTATAAACTGGAACATATCAATACCCCAAATAGGCAGCGCGCACTGCCGGATCATTGATTAAAGCCTTCGCAGAATCATGTGCAACAACTTTTCCTAAATTCAAAACAACTCCAACGTCGGCAATTTTCAGAGCTCCCATCGCATTTTGTTCGACTAAAACAACTGTTAACCCCATAGATGTTGTTAAATCGCGAATCGTTTGCAAAATTTGTTCAACTACAAGGGGCGCCAAACCAAGGGACGGCTCATCAAGTAAAAGTAATTCTGGCTTTGACATAAGAGCTCGCCCAATAGCAAGCATCTGACGTTCTCCCCCAGATAAAGTATCGGCGCGCTGGGATAAACGCTCACCTAAACGAGGAAAAGTTTCAATAATTTCATCACGTGTTTTTTTTGATTCACTCTTATTACCTCGCCATAAGGCGCCAAGATCAAGATTTTCGAGCACGCTTAATTCTGGAATAACTGCTTTGCCTTCAGAAACATGGGAAATACCGCGGCGCACAAGTTGTTCAGTTTTGCCGTGCAATAAATTAGTATCTTTCCAACTAGCACTTCCTTGGCTGGCTTTATTTAGAGCTGAAAGCGTGCGCAACAAAGTGGTCTTTCCTGCGCCATTGGCGCCAATTACTGCGGCAAGT
>JBCKHB010000026.1:0-7569 GCA_038906075.1 Candidatus Planktophila sp. | reverse complement strand
AACTTCGACATCACTTAAGATGGAATGTTTTCCACAAAAATCGAGCATTTCTTGCATTTCGCCAATTCCACCTATCATCGAACCCGAGAGCGAACGTCTGGCGCCAAGTAGCGTGCCAACTTGGACTGCATATGGTTTGCCAGGTAAACCAATTACCACCAGAGTTCCATCTAATTTGAGTAATTCCAAGTATTTATTGATATCGAGTTCGGCGCTAATGGTATTTAGAATTAAATCAAATTGCTTATGTAACGGTTCCAAAACTGATATCTCTTTCGTACAAACGAAATGATCGGCTCCCATTTTTAGAGCATCTGATTCTTTATTCGGTGAATGTGAAAAGACAGTTACTTCGGCGCCCATTGCGTGCGCAAATTTAACGCCCATATGCCCCAGACCACCAAGGCCCATGATGCCGATCTTTTTACCAGGGGCTGCCTTCCAATGACGCAATGGCGAGTAAAGCGTGATACCTGCACATAAAAGCGGTGCTACTCCGGATAAATCAAGGCTTTCCGGAATGTGAACCGCGTAGTTTTCATCTATAACAAATTTATTGGAATAGCCACCCATAGCCACGGTTTTCCCATCACGCTCTAGCGTGTTGTATGTACCGGTCATGCCCTCGGTGCAATATTGCTGCAAACCTTTTATACAGTTAGAACATTTTCTGCAAGAATCAATATAGACACCAACACCAATGCGATCTCCAACTTTAAAACGCGTAACCGATGCGCCAATGGAGCTAACGATTCCGGCAATCTCATGTCCAGGTACCATCGGGAAAATTGCTGATCCCCATTCTTCGCGCACTTGGTGAATATCGGAATGGCAAATTCCAGCATAGGAAATATCTAATTCGACATCATTTGCACCCATTTCGCGTCGCGAGAATTCGTAAGGGGCAAGAGGCGCGTTAGCCTTTTGCGCTGCATAACCACGGACGTTCATAAGTGCCTTTCGTTTAATTACAGGTTTTTAAAAGGTAGCGAATCGGTAGATGAGTGTGATGCTTTCGAAACTTTTGCTGTTATCTCACGCATATGGTGCCTTCTGCAAAGCACTTCGTAGCCTACCGCATCGTGCGTTGAAACATCGCCAACTACTACTTGCTCTCCCTCTGTGACCATTACACCACCGATGGTCCGAGCATTATGCGTTGCACGTTTACCGCACCAGCAAAGAGCTTCTACTTGCAATGCATGAACACGATCGGCTAATTCAACTAATCTGGAGGAACCAGGAAAGAGCGAAGTTCTAAAATCCGTTAAAATTCCGAACGCAAAGACATCGATGCCTAAACCATCTACAATTTTTGCGAGTTGCTCTATTTGTTTGCTTTCGTAAAATTGTGCTTCATCGCAAATGATGTAATCAATGCGTTCACCGATGGACAATTGATCGACTACGAAACGATGTAGGTCCATATGTGGCAATACTTCAATCGCCGGACTCTGCAAGCCAAGGCGCGATGAGATAACTCCGCTGCCTGCGCGATCTTGATTGGTAAAAATCAAACCTTTTCTGCCACGGCTCTGATGATTGTGGGCGGTTTGCAGAGCGAGTGTGGATTTACCGCTATCCATCGTTCCGCAGTAATAAATTAATTCAGCCACGGAGCGTATTTTGCCACTTATCTACTCGATTTGCCTATTGGCACGCCTAAGTGATTTTCAGCGATGTAACGGCAATCTTGGGATATCGCTTAGATATTAAGGATCTTCCGCCTAGACCATCGATTTCCAGAAGTGTTGCTACATGGATAACAGTTCCACCACTTCGATTAATCAATTCAATCGCCGCGCAGATGGTTCCACCTGTGGCTAAAACATCATCTATTAAGAAAATTCTTGCCCCTTTAGTAACGGCATCGATATGGATCTCTAAAGTATCAACACCGTATTCCAAACCGTAACTCTCCGAAATTGTTGTAAAAGGCAACTTTCCGGCTTTGCGAATTGGAACGAATCCAGCGGATTTTTCGTTGGCAATGGCTGCTGCAAAGATAAAACCGCGTGCTTCAATACCAGCAATTAAAGTTTCGCCGCTAGTTAAGCTAGAAAAATACTTTGTGACTGCGCTAAAAGCGCCGCCATCGCCAATTAGCGGAGTTATATCTTGAAAACGAATTCCGGGTTTTGGATAATCCGGTATTTCGCGTATCAGATGTAACGCTTGTTCAATATTCATGTGTCCGAACGGGGACTTGAACCCCGAAGCCCTTACGGGCACTAACACCTCAAGCTAGCGCGTCTGCCAATTCCGCCACCCGGACGAGTGCGGGTTAAGAATAGCCATGCTTTTGTGAAAGCGCCAAAACATTGCCAGAATGGGCCCATGACAACGCAATCAATGAGCCAACTTGAAACTGAAGTTATCCAAATCTGTCAAGAATTAATTCGATTTCCAAGTGTTAATTTCGGTGATGGAAAGGGCGATGAAAAGGATGTTGCCAACTATGTAGTTAAGTTGCTCAATGAAGTTGGGATAGAAACGAAAATTTATGAATCAGCGCCTAATCGCTGCAGCGTTATTGCCAGAATCAAGGGTAGAGACGCTGCGCGCCCAGGGTTAGTTGTCCATGGACATTTAGATGTTGTCCCAGCAATTGCCGAAGATTGGAGCGTTGATCCTTTTGGCGGAATTATTAAAGATGAAATGATTTGGGGACGCGGCGCAGTTGATATGAAAGATATGGATGCGATGATGCTGGCCAATGTTCGCGACTGGGCCAGACGCGGATATGTACCACCGCGTGACATTGTTTTAGCTTTTTTCGCTGACGAAGAAGCAGGGGGTATTTATGGTTCTCGCTGGATGGTCAAAGAGCACCCAGAAGTTTTTGCGGGTTGTAGTGAAGCAATTTCAGAAGTTGGCGGTTTCGATTTAACTTTGGCAAATGGCAAGCGGCTGTACATGATTGAAACGGCTGAAAAAGGTATCCATTGGATGAAGTTGACGGCCCACGGTCGCGCAGGTCACGGGTCAGTTGTTAATGACGAAAATGCAATAACTAAATTAACTGGTGCGATAAACAAAATAGGTACCCATGTCTGGCCCCAACGCATGACACGGACGATGGAAGATTTGCTTAACCGAGTTGCCAACGCACTTGGAAAAACTTTTGATAAGAAAAGCCCTGAGTCCTTAATAAAAGAGCTGGGAACTTTCTCGCGCATGATGGCGGCTTCACTTCAAAATACCGCCAATCCGACAATGCTAGAAGCCGGTTATAAGGCCAATGTGATCCCCGGAAGTGCAAGTGCGGTAGTTGACGGACGATTTATTCCGGGTTTTGAAGATGAACTTGATTCAACAATTCGCGCCATCATTGGTCCGGATATAACGGTAGAAACTATTACCCGCGATAAAGCTTTAGAAGTAGATTTCTCCGGAGATTTAGTCGATGCCATGTGCAACGCGCTCATAAAAGCCGATCCGGGTGCCATTCCTGTTCCTTACATGATGAGTGGTGGAACTGATAATAAGGCGCTATTTGAATTAGGGATTCTTGGTTATGGTTTCTCGCCACTGAAATTAGGACCGGATTTAGATTTTGCCGCGCTATTTCATGGTGTGGATGAGCGAGTTCCAGTTAGCGCACTAACTTTCGGGGTAAATGTTTTAGCCGACTTCCTAGAGAATTGCTAAATTCGCGATACATCATCTAAAGCGTTTCTGACAATATCAGGAAGTGATATCTCTTCACTCGTTAGAATTCCGCGCAATTGAGCACCGGTGCGCGCGCCAACGATTGCACTGGTAACTCCGATTCGATCTCTCACCCAAGCGAGTGAAATTTCAAGAGGGGAGTAGCCCAAACCTTCGCCAGCAACAACAACTGCTTCTACGATTCGACTAGCTCGTTCATCTAAATAAGGATCGATAAAGTTTGCAAAATGTGGTGATGCTCCACGTGAGTCGCTGGGAATTCCTTTTCTATATTTTCCAGTTAAAACTCCCCGCCCCAATGGCGACCAAGCAAGTAGACCGACTCCAAGTTCGGCAGTGGCAGGTAACACCTCTTTTTCAATCTGCCGGTTAAGTAAAGAATATTCACTTTGAATTGTTGCAATCGGCGCCTTCATAGTATTTGCTTCTTGCTTTGTGCAAGCGCGCGCCATTTGCCAGCCAGCGAAATTAGATATTCCAACATAGCGCGCTTTACCGCTTGAATACGCGTAATCCAAAGCAGAAAGTGTGTCATCTAGGGGAGTGTTGGCATCCCATGTATGTACTTGCCAAAGGTCTAGGAAATCAGTACCTAGTCGAGTAAGAGAGCGATCTAATTCGGCAATTAAGCTACTTCTAGAAGTGTTGACCTTTCTTTCGCCATCAACAAATGAAATTCCGGCTTTACTCCCGATTACAACATCATCGCGCTTAAATAGAACACCAATTAATCCACCGATGACGCGTTCGCTATCACCATCGCCATAGACCGCAGCAGTATCGATGAAATTTCCACCTGCATCAATAAAAGCGCGACATTGATCAGCTGCTTCATGTTCGTCGGTATCGCGCCCCCAAGTCATTGTTCCCAGTCCAAGGCGAGAGAGAGTCAGACCACTATTTCCGGCTCTACGAAGTTCCATGGCGCGACCTTAGCAAGACCAGTGCTAGAAATCCCGATAAACTTGCTTTCTACTAGAAAGGTGTTGCGATGTTAGTTGTACTAATTAGGCATGCACATTCGCAAGCAAATGCCGCTGGCATCCTTTCTGGTCGTTTACCCAACATTGCTTTGAGTGAAAAAGGGGCAAAAGAGGCGGCAGATTTAGCCATTCGGCTTGGGAAATTTCCATTATCAGAGATTCGAATTAGTCCACTGCAACGTTGCTTAGAAACCATCACACCGTGGCATGAATCCATAAATTCTGCTAGAAAAATTAGCGTTGAAATAATTCAAGATGATGGGTTACTCGAAGTTGATTACGGTCTATGGAGCGGGCGAAAATTAGTATCGCTATTTAAGGAAAAACTCTGGAAAACAATCCAAAACCAACCTAGTCGAGCGTATTTCCCGCAAGGCGAAGGGCTAGCGCAGATGCAGACCCGCGCCTTGCGCAGTATCCATCAGGGTTTGAATTCAAAGAAAAAGGGAGCGCTGGTAATTGTTTCCCATGGCGATGTAATCAAATCAATTATTGCCTCCGCCCTTGGAATGCATTTGGATGACTTCCAACGCATTGCGATAGACCCGGCTTCGATTTCCATTCTTGATTACTCGCAAGAACAAGTGCGCGCGCTACTAATAAATGATTCCAGATCTAAGGTAGAAGACTTGCTTAACGTTTCACACCGGAAACGGATTCATCTCGGCGGTGGAAGCGGCGCACCGAAACGAAGGGTGCGATAATGCCGCGAATAGAGCATATTTACGACCCGGCCGAACGATTTGTAGTTGGCACCGTCGGTCAACCAGGTGAGCGTACATTTTTTGTGCAGGTTCGTTCCGGGCAACGATTAATTTCAGTAGCTCTGGAGAAGAGCCAAGTAAACGCTTTGTGCCAACGAATTGAAATGATGATTAGGGAAGTTAAAAAAGAAGAGCCAAGTATTTTGTTAGAGCGTCTTAACAGAGATGATGCGCCACTAGAAACCCCAATTTTTGAAGAATTTCGGGTGGGAATGATTTCGCTTTCTTGGCTAACCGATCGCAGACTTCTCTGTATCGAATTACATGCGATAAGCGAAGAAGATTCCCAGAGTGAGGGAGCAGTTTTCCAATTAGATAACGAAAATCGTGATTTAGTAAAAGTCTTTATCTCGCTATCCCAAGCTGATGCTTTTTCAACTCGCGCAGTTGCGGTAATAAAAGCAGGACGATTGCCTTGCCCATTTTGCGCAATACCGATAGATCCAACTGGCCACCTATGCCCGAGGGCAAATGGTTACCGACACTAAAAATAAAATTCTCCAGAATGGAGAACTAATTGTGAGCGGACGTTTAGTTGACGCCTCTAATGCCACACTATTTGGCAACGTTTCTTTAGGGGCGCAAAAGTTATCGTGCATCTATAAACCGATTAGGGGAGAGCGACCATTGTGGGATTTCCCTGATGGAGCGCTAGCTCATCGGGAATATGTAGCTTATCTTGTCAGTGCGCAATTTGGTTTTGACTGTGTGCCACTGACGATTTTGCGAGATGGACCATTTGGAATTGGAATGGTTCAAGAATGGATTGCCATTGATGAGAGTATAGATTTAGCTAGCTATTTTTCTAAAGATTTACCGCAATTGCGTTCCATGGCGCTATTTGATGTGATCATAAATAATACCGATCGCAAAATTGGCCATCTGCTTCCCGATCTCACAGGTAAATTATTTGGTTGCGATCACGGAGTAACTTTTCACGAAGATTTTAAATTGCGCACCGTCTTATGGCAATGGGCTGGGGAAAAACTTAGCTCCCATGAAGTTGATTTACTTAAAAGAGGAGCCATCGACCTGCAGAGTGATTTTGCGGAAAAATTGGCCGCTTACTTATCGCAAGTTGAAATCCAAGCAATGCGTTTGCGAATAGATAATCTACTAATTCAAGCTCGCTTTCCACTGCCAAACCCGGATTGGCCGGCCGTTCCATGGCCAGCCTTTTAACCTTTCCTGACATACGATATCTAAATGAAATCTTGGGCCAATCTTTCGATTCCACCAATAGATAACGCCTATCTCTTTCCGGATTTATCTTTAACGAATTCTTCAACCTTAAAGCAGACGAATCTTGAAAGAAAACTAATTTACAGAATGTATGTCTGCGGAATAACACCGTACGACGCCACGCACCTTGGCCACGCGGCGACTTATCTCACATTTGATCTCATTAACCGATACCTGCGTGCCAGCGGCGCGGAAGTACGTTATGTACAAAACATTACGGATATAGATGACCCACTTTTAGAGCGGGCTAAACGCGACGGTATCGCTTGGCAGGATTTAGCAAATACCCAGATTGACTTATTTCGCAGTGACATGGTTGCCCTTCATATAATTCCGCCAGCGCATTACATCGGGGTAGTAGAGGCTATTGGCTTAGTTACACAATGCATTGAAAGATTAGATAGCGCAGGTTCGATTTACAAAGTGGATCAAGATTTCTACTTTGATGTACATACAGATTCGCAATTCGGTTCTCTTTCTAACTTTGATCGCAAAGAAATGGAGAAACTATTTGCCGAGCGTGGTGGTGACCCAGATCGCGTCGGAAAGCGTGATTCGCTAGATGCACGAGTCTGGCTTTCTAAACGCACCGGCGAGCCAGGATGGGAATCTAATTTTGGAATAGGTCGTCCGGGCTGGGATATCGAATGCAGCGCTATTGCGCTGCATTATTTAGACCCTGATCCTACCGAGAATTTTTCAGTAGATATTCAAGGTGGTGGAAGCGATTTGATTTTCCCTCATCATGAAATGAGCGCCGCGCAATGCCGAGTTTTGACTGGAAAACCTTTTGCCCAATCTTTTGTTCATACTGGCATGATCGGTTTTGACGGTGAAAAAATGAGCAAGAGCAAAGGTAATTTAGTTTTTGTTTCAGAATTAATCTCATCGGGCATGAATCCAATGGC
>JBCKHB010000025.1:0-8184 GCA_038906075.1 Candidatus Planktophila sp. | reverse complement strand
GGGATCTAAGCGCAACATGTGAATTGGGTTTTAACGCACGGTTGCTTTCGGTGGATGATAAAAAAGTTGCAACAACAGTTGATTTTGGTGCCGATGGCGCAGTTAAAGAAAAATTATTAGCCAATATTTTACTTCTCGATGAAAGCGGAGCTCGCTCACTCGTTGAATCACTTAAAGGCACACCTCTTAACGTTAAGTCGATGGAGGAATCACCCCGAACCGAGCGTCCTAAGCCACCTTTTAGCACTTCAACTTTGCAACAAGATGCCGGCTCTCGTCTCGGTTGGGGCGCGCAGATAACGATGCGAATTGCACAAAATTTATACGAAAATGGCTACATAACTTATATGCGTACCGATTCCATTAATTTATCGGCCCAAGCAATTACTGCAGCGCGCGCTGCAGCTAAAGCTTTATATGGCGCAGACCATGTCTCTGAACAACCACGTGTTTATCAAGGTAAATCGAAGAATGCACAAGAAGCACACGAAGCCATTCGACCTGCGGGTGAAGTTTTTAAAACTCCAGGTGAATTGGCCCCCGAATTATCGCGCGATGCTTTTGCACTATATGACTTAATTTGGAAACGTACCGTTGCATCGCAAATGGCCGATGCTAAGAAAATGCAAATGCGCGTAGATTTTGATGCAAAAACAAATGACGGCAAAGCAACTATTTTCCGCGCTAATGGAAGTGTGATTACTTTCCAAGGCTTCCTTGCCGCCTATGACGATATTAAAGATGAAAAGAGTGATGAAGAATCCGAAGATAAACGCCTTCCGGCAATGGTGTTAGGACAGAGCATAAAGGTGAGTGAATATACCTGTGAAGGACATGAGACTAAACCGCCAGCGCGATATACCGAACCAACCCTTGTTAAGAAATTAGAAGAACTAGGAATTGGTCGTCCATCAACATTTGCATCAATTATTCAAACTATTCAAGATCGCGGTTATGTTTACAAACGCGGCCGGGCGCTAGTTCCGACATTTTTAGCCTTTTCAGTTACAGGTTTACTAGAAACACATTTCACAAAATTAGTTGATTACGAATTTACTGCCAGTATGGAAGAAGATTTAGATAAAATTGCAACGGGTGAGGCTGGCCGAGTCGATTGGTTGCGCGGTTTTTTCTATGGCGTTGATGGGCAGCCAGGGCTTAACGAATTAACAGCTGATTTAGGCGTTATTGATGCTCGCGCAACGAATACTATGAATTTATCTGAGGATATCGAAATCCGAGTTGGTCGCTTTGGCGCATATTTGCAACAAAATCTTCCTGATGGAGAACGGAAACTTGCAAATATTCCAGAAACAATTGCCCCCGATGAATTAACCCTTGCTAAAGCAATTGAATTACTTGCTCAACCATCAGGTGAGCGCGATTTAGGAATTGATCCTGAAACAAATTTGCCAATTATCGCCAAGAGCGGACGTTTTGGTCCATATATCACTGAAGTATTTCCTGAAGTAATTTTACGGGATGGCGATAAGAAAAGGAAAAAGAAAGCAACTGATCCAAAACCAAAGACTGCCTCCCTTCTTTCGACGATGACCCTAGACACAGTGACGTATGAAGATGCGCTGCGTTTGTTATCGCTCCCGCGCACTTTAGGAATAAATAGCGCAGGTGATGTAATTACATTACAAAATGGGCGCTATGGTCCTTACTTAAAAGCCGGCGCTGATTCGCGCACACTTACAAGTGAAGATCAATTATTTTCCTTAACTCTTGATGAAGCGCTAGAGATTTATGCAAAACCAAAAGAGCGCCGCCGCGGAGTTGCCAAGCCACCACTAAAAGAACTTGGATTAGATCCAACAACACAAAAACCACTTATCGTTAAAGATGGCCGTTTTGGAATGTATGTCAGCGACGGTGAAACAAATGCAACTCTGCGTCGTGGTGACACAGTAGAGGCTTTAACCTTAGAGCGCGGACTTGAATTACTTGCTGGGCGCCGTGCATGGGAGGCGGAAAACGGAGCTTCGCCAAAGAAATCTCGCAAAAAAAAAGCGAGCAAAAAAATAAGTTCTAGAGATTCGGCGCCGACGCTAACCAAAAATATTGTTAAAAAAGCCGGCGCCAAGCGCGCAGCCAAAAAAGCCGCCAGTGGAAAAATGGCTAAAAAGAAGGCCTAAATTGCCCTCTTTACGCACCGACTACGCTTAACCCCATGCCACGTCCGCTACCTACCCCTGCGCCTCCGGCGCAAGATCAGTCTCGCGGCGTGCTTGCAATACCTGCTTTTCGCAAACTTTGGCACGCCATGGTTTTCTCATCATTGGGTGATTGGTTAGGACTTCTTGCAACAACTGCTTTAGCCCAACAATTAGCGGGCGGCTCCTATGCAACAGCTAACTTTGCCATTGCTGGTGTTTTTATTGCGCGTTTATTACCTGCAGTTTTCTTAGGACCAATTGCAGGAGTGATTGCTGATCGGTTCGACCGACGTAAATTAATGGTTTTTGCAGACATCATGCGAACCGCTTTATATATTTCAATTCCGATAGTTCATACATATTTTTGGTTATACACGGCAATGATTTTGGTAGAGTGTATGACGCTATTTTGGTCGCCTGCAAAAGAGGCGAGTGTGCCGAATTTAGTTCCTAAAGAAAAATTGGAAAACGCGAACCAAGTTTCTTTATTAGCAGCTTATGGAACTGCTCCAATTGCTGCGATTCTCTTTTCGCTTTTAACGCTTTTCAACGGGGCGATTGCAGCAGCTTTTCCTAGTTTTGCTGGCAATTCGATTGATATTGCCTTATATGTAAACGCGGCAAGTTTTGCTTTCGCAGCATGGACAGTCTGGGGATTAAAAGAGATTCCAAAAGGCGCTGCATCTAAAGTCGAAAGCGATGCAAGTGTTGGGCGCTCATTATTGCAAGGTTGGAAAACGGTTAGCGAATCAAAAATTATTAGTGGTCTCATCGTTGGAATGGTCGGCGCTTTTGCTGCAGCAGGTGCCGTGATCGGTCTAGCTCGAACATTTGTTGGCGACCTTGGTGCAGGTGATGCGGCCTACGGTGTGCTATTTGGCGCAGTATTTAGCGGTTTAGCCATCGGTATTGCCTTTGGGCCTAAAGTATTCGACCAATTTTCACGGCGCCGTTTATTTGGTGCATCTCTAACAACAGCTGGAATTTTCTTAATTCTTCTAGCGGCCATTCCTAACTTGGTTCTTGCAGTATTTATCGTCATAGTTCTTGGTGCTTTCAGCGGAATTTGCTGGGTTACTGGTTTCACAATGCTGGGCATGGAAGTCAAAGACGAAGTTCGAGGGCGCACATTTGCCTTCGTGCAATCATTGATTCGCATAACTTTGGTGGCAGTTCTTGCGATATCCCCACTGATTGCAGCTGCCGTTGGCCAGCACACTTTTAAATTTCAAAATACGCAAGTCAGTTACAATGGTGCAGCCGTAACAATTCTGATTGCTGGTATTTTGGCATCAATTATTGGCGCGATTTCTTATCACCAAATGAAAGACAGACCTAATGTTTCTTTGTGGTCTGATATTGCAAATGCAATTAAAGGTGAACTCGGTGGCATCACTGGAGCGCCAACCAAAGGCGTATTCATCGCTTTCGAAGGTGGCGAAGGAACTGGTAAATCTACGCAGAGTAAATTATTAAAATCATGGCTGGAAGAACAAGGCGAAACAGTTGTTCTTTCACGCGAACCAGGTGGCAGTGAACTTGGGAAAGAGATTAGAAAAATCCTTCTATCCCATTCCACTGGTGAAATTTCACCGAGGGCCGAAGCACTTCTCTATGCCGCAGATCGTGCTAACCATGTTTACGAAATCATTCGCCCATCTCTTGCCGCTGGCGATGTTGTAATCACTGATAGATATTTTGATTCATCCATTGCTTATCAAGGCGCTGGTCGAATTTTGGAACCTGGTGAAATCGCCAGAATTTCGCGCTGGGCGACCGAATCATTATTTCCAACTTTGACAATAATTATTGATTTATCTGCAGAAATTGGCATTGGGCGATTGAAGAAATTGGATCGCTTAGAAGCGCAACCTCTAGTTTTTCACGAACGAGTTCGCCAAGAATTTTTACAAATTTCCCTTTTAGACCCAGAGCGGTATTTTGTCGTTGATGGCCACCAAAGCATTGCAGCAATTCACTCGGCAATCATTTCTCGAGTTAGCGAAATTCCAAACTTAAAACGAAATACAAAAGAATCTGAAGGCAGCGCGATAATGAAACCTATTCGCCGTGCAACAAGAGCTGTTCGAAGCACGGTTGAGAAAACAACAAAAAGAAAACCTATCCAGAAAAAATCAGCAAAAAAATGAGCGTCTACGCCGATTTAGTTGGGCAAGAACATTTAATTGAAATCTTGCAAGGCGCAGTTACCGCCACCCGAAACGGTGAAGAATCACAAGAAATGACACATGCGTGGCTCTTTACTGGCCCACCAGGCAGTGGTCGGTCATCAGCGGCAGTTGCATTTGCGCAAGCTCTAATCTGCCCACAAAATGGCTGTGGAGCGTGTAATCAATGCAAAAGCGCCGCCAATGGTTCGCATCCAGATGTTGAAATTATTCACACCGAAGGGTTATCAATCAAAATTGACGAGGTTCGCGAATTATTAACTCGAGTTGCGTGGGCACCTTCTATGGGCGGTTGGCGCGTCGTTGTTATGGAAGATGCTGATCGTTTAACTGAATCCGCAGCGAACGCGCTACTAAAAGCGATTGAAGAACCGGGTAGTCGCACTGTTTGGCTGTTGTGTGCACCAACCTTGCATGATGTTTTGCCGACAATTCGCAGCCGCTGTCGCCACTTACAATTACACACTCCAAGTACAAGCGCAGTGGTTCAAGTTTTGGTCAATCGCGATGGGATAAGTCAGCAAATGGCTGATTTCGCTGCGCGCGTTAGCCAAGGTCACATTGGGCGGGCAAGATATTTAGCCAAGAATGAATCGGTTCGAAATACTCGTTCCACAATTATGAAGTTACCAATTCGAGTTAAAGATATTGCGAGCGCGTTTAAAGGCGCACAAACTTTAGTGGAACTTGCATCTGCGCAAGCAAATAACGAAGCCGAAGATCGCAACCAAGGGGAGATAGATGATTTATCACTTGCTTGGGGCAAGGGTGCAACCGGTCGTGGAATGGCAACTGGCGGAAGTAAAGCTCTTAAGGAATTAGAGAAAGAACAAAAAACCAGAAGCACGCGCATGGTGCGCGATGGATTGGATGCCGCGCTATTGGATATCGCAACTTTTTATCGTGATGTGATGATGGTGCAAGCAAGCAACTTTGATGCGCTAATCAATAAAGAGATGCAGACCGAAATTCAGGCGATGGCCGCTACCACAAAGCCAGCAGTCATTGTTGCCAAGATAGGCGCAATCATGGATGCTAGGAGAAATCTTGGATACAACGCCGCCCCACTCTTAACTATTGAAGCTTTAATGTGCACACTGGCTCAATAAATATGATGTTGCCCTTGCTCAACAGGTAGGTTTAAAGGGTTTTTAGTTTTAATCACCCGGAGCAATTTTGAAAAGCATTATTTAAAATGAAATAATCTTTGTAATCCCCATAAAGTCACACGCTTCATTGCTTCGATAACAATACCCATAGACATTTTGCTAACTCCGAATTCACGTTCGACAAAAGTAATCGGTACTTCTTTTATAACGCCATTAAGCGCTACAACTTTACGAGTCATTTCGATTTGAAAACAATATCCTTCACTTGTCACAGTAGCAAAATCTATCTTTTCTAAAACTGTAGACCGGTAAATACGAAAGCCTGCCGTAATATCAGCAACCGGAATGCCTAAAGCAAACTTGGTATATTTATTAGCTGCTCTTGAAAGCAACTCTCTTTTACGTGCCCAGTTTTTTACCGCACCACCAGCAATCCAACGAGAACCGATAACTAAATCAATTCTTGAATCAGAATCAAAGGCACGAATTAATGAAACTAAGTCTTCTGGACGGTGTGATCCATCGGCATCGATTTCAATCATTGACTGATACCCGCGAGATAAACCCCAAGCAAAGCCGTGGCGGTATGCAGAGCCAAGACCCATTTTCCGCCCACGATTTTCAACATGGATACGCCCACGTCCACCATCAAACGTCCTGCAGATATCGGCTGTGCCATCCGGGGAACCGTCATCGACGACCAAAATATCAAGACGATCTGGTAAATCAAGGAGCGCTTTGAGTATCACAGGCACGCTTTCGGCCTCGTTAAAGGTCGGGATTATTACAAGCGATTTATTCATAGAGCACCGTCCATATGCCAAGTGTAGATAGGTTTTTAGGACAAGCTTTTGAAATTTGGCGATTTCTCACACTTAAAGCCATTGCCCAAAATGGTAATGAGCACCCCTTGGTATAGGGCAAGATTTACTCATGCGCTTAGACCATGTCTCATATGTAACTTCTCATGACCAACTAGCCGACACAGTACAACGCTTAGGTTCTCGTCTTGGCAGCACCTTTGTCGACGGCGGTGTTCATCCACGTTTCGGAACACGCAATTTCACGATGCCACTGCAAAATGGTCAATACATTGAAGTTGTCTGCCCGCTTGATCATCCAGCAACTGAAAAAACACCATGGGGGAAAGCCGTTTCAAAGAAAGCACAAGCAGGTGGCGGTTGGCTTACATGGGTATTTAGTACTGAAGACATCTCGCCAATTGAAAGTAAATTTGGGCGAAGTGCAATTGAAGGCCACCGCACACGACCAGATGGAAGCGATTTAAAGTGGAAGCAAATTGGCGTCAATGAAATTACTGAATCACGCGAGTTACCATTTTTTATTCAATGGCTAACTGGGGACCATCCATCGAAGGATGGTAAAGCTGTTGCAACAATTGAAAAGATTACGATTGCAGATACTGATCAATTGGCTAATTCATGGTTTAAAGAAGAGATTTTAGGCGCTCTCAACGGCGCAACAATCGAATGGGTGGACCCATCGGTTAATGATGGCGACAACGGAATTGTGGCCGTACATCTTGCAACACCAAGCGGTGTTGTAGTGCTCGATTAACTTCTTATCTAGGTCTGCGGCGACGCTCTGAAGAATTAGGGCGAGGGCGGCCACTTGTGCGGCGCGAAGGACCTTTATTTTCAACAATGGGTGCAATGTAAGGAATTCCTGATGGTTCTTGGGCACCGGTAATTGTCATCAATTCTTTATCAAGTGGTTTAACTCCAACGAATTTAGGGGTTACTCCAGCACGAGAAGTAAGCCCGCCAATGGATTTTTGCTGTTTCGTCGTTACAAGAGTTACTACTGTTCCCGCTTCTCCTGCACGGGCTGTACGCCCAGCTCGGTGTAAGTAATCCTTATGATCGGTCGGTGCATCTACATGTACAACGAGTGAAATACCATCAACATGGATGCCTCGGGCTGCAACATCAGTTGCGACTAAGGCTGCGTTAGTTTGGGATTTAAAGAAAGCAAGAGTGCGAGTACGAACTGCTTGTGATTTTCCACCGTGCAAAGCACCAACTGGAACACCTGCGTGAGCAAGTTTGTCAGCCAAACGATCGGCTCCGCGTTGTGTTTTCACGAACAAAATTGTCTTTCCATTTCGGGCAGCAATTTGATTTGTTACTTCATCTTTATCAGTTGGGTGCATCACAAGTACGTAGTGATCCATAGTTGAAACAGATGCGCGATCATTTTGCAATGAGTGCGTTTTTGGATTCTTTAAATATTGTTTTACTATTGAATCGACTCCGCGGTCGAGGGTGGCAGAGAAAAGAAGGCGTTGACCATTTGGTTTTGTTTGGTCAAGGATTTCTTTAACAACAGGCAAGAAACCCATATCGGCCATTTGGTCGGCCTCATCAAGAACAGTGATTTCAAGATCATCGAGTTGGACTTCTCCGCGATTGAGTAAATCAATTAATCGTCCCGGCGTTGCAACAAGAATTGCAGTTGCTTTGCGCATCGCGGTAATTTGTTTGGCATATGGCATGCCACCGGCGATAACAATTGAATCATGACCAATTGCGCGAGCAAGGGGAGTTAGAACTTCATCGATTTGTTGTGCTAATTCACGCGTTGGTGTTAAGACAAGGGCTAGCGGTTTATGTGGTTTAGCTTGTTTATTTTGCAGATTAGTAAGAAGTGCTAAACCGAAAGCTAAAGTTTTTCCTGAACCAGTCTGGCCTCGTCCCAAAATAT
>JBCKHB010000024.1:0-9815 GCA_038906075.1 Candidatus Planktophila sp. | reverse complement strand
TTTTTCGGAAAACTATCTTTATTTGTCACCATCCTTTTCTTAGCGCTCCCACTTCTTTTCATGTGGTCAAGCCACTCGCTCTTTTCAAAGATGACGAAGAGCCCTTGGTTAGCCTTCTTAACCAGTGGGCTATATGCAATTTCTCCGGTAGCCATTGCCTCCATTAATTCGGCCCGCTTAGGAACAATCGTCGTTTTGCTTTTCGCCCCGCTGATTCCCCAACTTTTGCCCCAGTGGAAATCGATTGAAAATCATACTTGGCGTCGAATTTTTGGTATGGCACTACTTATTTCCGTAATTTACTCATTTACTCTTATGGCCTTCTTAATCACATTAGTTCTTTCGGTATTTGCAATCGTTTCAGATTACTTGAAATTCAAATTAGATTTAAACCAGAAGTTATTTAACGATCGTTTATTTAAGCGTTTAGCACTAATTTTTATACCAATATTTCTAACTCTGCCTTACTCTTTTGAATCACTGCTTAACCCATCACGCTTATTTGCCGAGCCTGGTTTTGCGCTCTCTGGTGGTGGACCTAATTTAGCAATACTTGGAAATCCTGGTGGAACTGGCAGCCTTCCATGGTGGCTCATTAGCCCAATTCTCCTGATGTTGGTCGTCGCACTTTTTTCTACAAGTTCAGCGAGTTTCGTTGCAGAATATGGTTTTGCTTTTCTATTAAGTGCAACACTGCTAAGTTCAATCGCGCTATCAATGCATGGAAATTCAGCCAAGACCCACCTCTGGACAGGGACTCTTTTAGTTGGCGCAGTTTTATCTGCGCTATGTTGCAGCATAATTATTCTCGATAAGTTGCGCGAGCACCTAGTTGCAACTCATATTCATTACCGGCATTACTTATCAGCATTACTTGTTCTAGTGACGTTGATTTATACCGTTTTAACTCTTGGCTGGACGCTAACTAAAGGGGCCGATTCTCCTGTGCGCAGCAATGCGATCTCTGTAATGCCCGCATTTTTAGGAGTTGAACAGAGTACAAAGACCTTAGTTATCAGGGCGGTAAAAGTTAATCAATTACTAACTTTGCAATATTTTATTTCCCATGGAAGCGATATTTCCATAGGAGACCCTGATCTTGCACCCGCGCCAGAGCCTGCGATTGAGATCGCAGTTCGCGAACTTATAGATGACACAGGAATTTTAAGTAGCGAAACTTTTGCGAATTATGGAATCAAATATGTTTTTGTTAAAAATCCTAGTGGTAAAGAAATAATCAGAACTATTGATGGTATTGGTGGATTTACCAGAGCATCAGCAACTTCTGCAGGTATCGTTTGGCGAGTTACAGGTCAAACTGGGCGATTATTATTTACCGATGAAACAGGAATTCGCAGACCACTGGAAGCAGGGGAATTCGGCGCACGTACAATTGTGCCATCACCTGGAATAATTACATTGACGCAAAGTTATAGCAATTCTTGGCAGATTATTGAAAACGGAGTACGGCTTCCTAGAATTAAAAATGATTATGGCTTACCAACTTTTACGGTAACTCAATCTGGCGAGTTTTCGTTGATTCATGATGGGACTTCTCGCAGAGCTTGGATTTCATTACAAGTCATTGTTCTCGTTTTAGTCATAGTGCTTGCAGCCCCTGCTCGGCGCAGAAAGCGCGAAATCGCGGATAGGGATTTGGCGTGAAAGTAAAAAGGGCCTTAATCGTTATATCAATCCTGATGGCAACATATTTTTTGAGTAGCGCAGTCTTTGTTGCGATTAAACCCAGCGTTTATTCTGAAAATTTCCCAAGTGTTGTTTGCCCCCCAACACTTTTAGGATTAACTTCCCAAGTATCCCTAAGCCAGACGAATACCTTAGTCACAAGTGTCTCTAGCAAGACAATGGCGATGCGAAAAATTGGAGTTCTCCGATCCGAAATAAAGAGAGATGCGCTTTTACTAGAAGCTGGCAGTGCAACGCCAAGTATCTGGCAGAACCGTGTCAATAGTTGGGCCGGTGGAACTATTTGCTCGGCTCCTTCTTCATCACAATGGTTTGTCGGAGGAACGTCGGATGTAACGAGTCGGGGTCAATTAATTCTGGTTAATAGCGGTTTGAGTTCTGCAATTGTAGATATTAAGACATGGTCAGAATCTGGCGAAGCGATGCTAAAAACAGTAACGGTGGCAGCAAAGCGTTCAGTGGTTTTTGGGCTTGACACTTTTGCGCCAGGTAAAAAAGCGATTGCTATCAATGTAACTCCAAGATCAGGGCGGATAAATTCGTTTGTCATTGACGAGCGAGGAAAGGGCTTAAGCAGTCTTGGGGGCGATTTTGTAAACGGAGCGCCTGCTGTGAGAAAGGAAATTTTTATCCCAGCTATTCCTTACCAAAAAATTAAGAAAGGTAGCAAAAACGCCAAGCAGCATATTCTTCGAATCCTAAATCCGGGCGAAGTTGATGCCAATTTTTCGGTTGAAATTTTGTCTTCGGATGGCCGATTCGTTCCCGTTGGTTTTAATTCGAAATTAGCCTCACAGGGCAAAGTCAGCGAGTTCGTTCTCGACCCAAATATTTCAACTAATGCATTCGCGGTGCGCATTGCCTCCGATAGCCCAGTCCTAGCGGGAGTTTTTTCAAGAGTATTAATTAAAGGAAAGAAAGATTTTCTGTGGAGTACAACCGCGCAAGAGATGAGGCCATTTTCTATTTCGGTGACAGGTTTAACACCACTGCTTGTTTTTGCGGGGGATTGGGTTGCTATCTCGGTAGAAATACAATTCATAAATGGCAAGAAGTCCAAAGCTAAGATTTCAGGTACAGACATTGCTACTTGGCGCGTTCCAAATAACGTTGCTTCTTTAACTTTCATCAATGTTTCTAAAGCAACTTACGGGGGAGCCCTCGTTAGTTCGGTCGATGGTTATGGCTTTATTGCACTATCGCCAGGGAGCATTTTAACAAAGACATCAATTCCAAATTCAAATATCCGCATTTTGAGCCCTTGAGAATCCCAAAGAATGCATGGCTTTGCCACTAGCCTTATTGGCATGAGTTCACTGGCAAAGTTGGGACGCGCGTGTTCACGCGCTGGGTGCCGAACAATTGCGACCATGACACTTACATATATTTATTCAGATTCAACTGCAGTTCTAGGACCGCTTGCGACTTTTTCTGAACCACATGCTTATGATTTATGTCTTCTCCATGGAAAACGTTTAACTGTTCCAAACGGGTGGAGCGTAATCAAGCAAGAAATTTCTGGCCTTGAGGTTGGCCCATCAGATGATGATCTCATGGCCATTGCGGACGCGGTACGTGAAGCAGCAGCAAGTGAATTACCTGTTGCATCTACCCAAGAAAGTCCGAGCGCTGCCTCACAGTTAGGTCGACGGGGTCACCTGCGCGCAGTACCCTCTTAACTTCAATAGAATCGCGACCTAATGAACATTAATTCATTTCCCGATATTTTTAAGGCCTATGACATTCGTGGTCTTGTCGATTCCGAAATAACTCCTGATTTTTCCTTTTCTACTGGAGTTGCCTTTGCGCGTTTTTTACAACTAGAGCGAGAACCTGGCACGGTAGTAATAGGTGAAGATATGCGAGCATCTTCGCCACTACTTGCCGAAGCATTTTCGGCCGGAATAACTTCACAAGGTTTTGATGTTATTCGAATTGGGTTGGCATCGACTGACTTACTTTATTTCGCCTCGGGGAAATTGGGTCTACCTGGAGCAATGTTTACTGCAAGCCATAACCCTTCCGAATACAACGGAATAAAATTATGTTTAAGTGGTGCAAGACCAATCGGGCGAGAATCTGGGCTATTGGCTATTGAAACTTTTGTGCGCGATGGATCACCAATGCCAATGCGCTCAGTGGGAGTTGAAAAAGAGCGCGATATGCTCGATGAATATGTTCTGCACCTTTTGAGCCTTGTTGATTTATCAGAAATCCGCGAACTTAAAATTGTTGTAGATGCCGGTAATGGAATGGCTGGGCACACAGCCCCTGCAGTATTTTCACGTTTAAATGCTCAACTGATCCCGCTCTATTTTGAATTAGATGGAACTTTCCCTAATCACGAGGCAAATCCCATTGATGCTAAGAACTTGAAAGATTTACAGAGAGCAGTCAAGAAGAATAAAGCAGATTTAGGTTTGGCATTTGACGGGGACGCCGACCGTTGCTTCTTAGTAGATGAAAATGGAGAAGCTATCAATCCATCTGATTTAACAGCCCTGATTTCTGCTCATGAATTATCAAAGCATCCAGGTTCATCTGTTATTTACAATTTAATTTCATCACGAAGCGTTGCAGAAGTTGTGCAAGAAAATGGTGGTACTGCAATTCGAAGCCGCGTCGGGCACTCCTACATTAAAAAGTTGATGGCCGAAACGGGCGCGATTTTCGGTGGTGAACATTCAGGACATTTCTACTTTAAAGATTTTTGGCGAGCCGATTCAGGGATGTTGGCAGCCCTTCATGCAATCTCGGCTCTTGGTTCTTCCAAAAAAAGTATGTCACAAATTTTAAAACCATATCAACGCTATGTTTCAAGCGGTGAAATTAATTCACAGGTTAAAAATGCAGCAGCCATGATGGAGAAAGTAGAAAATAAATATTCAAAGATTGCATCAATCGAAGTAGATCACCTTGATGGTCTAACTATTAGTGCAGATAGTTGGTGGTTTAACCTTCGTCCATCAAATACTGAACCTTTGCTTCGCCTTAATGTTGAGGCAAAGACACAAGCCCGCATGGAGAAGGTTCGTGATGAGGTGCTTTCTCTCATAAGGCAGTAATCTATGGGCCTACGCTTTAGCAATGAGCCTTAAAGGAGACTTTTGTGAATTCACCAGTAACTTCTACTCTGCCACTCCATGACATTGCAGATGCATCCCTTGCTGCCCAAGGGCGCAAACGTATTGAATGGGCAGAGCGCAACATGCCGGTCTTAGCCCAAATTCGCGCACGTTTTGAAAAGTCTCAACCCTTTGCTGGTGTTCGCATCGCAGCATGTATGCACGTTACAACTGAGACGGCCAATCTGATGCGCGTTTTAAAAGCTGGCGGTGCTGATATTGCACTCTGCGCATCAAATCCGCTTTCAACTCAAGACGACACAGCTGCGGCGCTTGTTCATGAATTTGGAATTAGTGTTTTCGCGCGCAATGCCGTGGATCGAGATGGGTATTACAGACACATTAATGCCGTCTTAGATATCGAACCACACCAAGTATTTGACGATGGCTGCGATTTAGTAAATACGATTCACACAACTCGTAAAGAATTAATTCCAAACATCACCGGTGGCTGCGAAGAGACCACAACCGGTGTTATTCGTTTAAATCAGATGGCAAAAGATGGTGCACTGAAATTCCCAATGGTTGCTGTGAATGACACAGATACAAAACATATGTTTGACAATCGTTACGGTACTGGGCAGTCAACTCTTGACGCAATATTTCGTTCTACTAATTTTCTACTTGCTGGCAGCACCCTTGTGGTTGCTGGTTTTGGATATTGCGGTAAGGGTGTTGCAGAACGCGCAAAAGGAATGGGCGCGGATGTAATCGTTACTGAAATTGATGCAACCAAAGCACTAGATGCGATGATGCAAGGTTTCCGCGTTATGCCAATGATTGCGGCAGCTGCAATTGGTGATGTTTTTATTACTGTTACTGGTAACCGCGATGTATTACGCGATGAACATTTTGCAGTCATGAAGGACGGAGCGATAATGGCTAACTCTGGTCACTTTGATATCGAAATAGATGTTGCTTGGCTTGAACAGAATGCAAAGACGAAGAATGCAAAGATGCGTCATCAGACCGATGAATATGTAATGGCTGATGGTCGTCGCCTACTACTTCTTGCCGAAGGTCGCTTAGTAAATCTAGGTGCAGCCGAAGGTCACCCAGCATCAGTTATGGATATGTCATTTTCTGATCAAGCACTTACCGCTGAATGGTTAGTTGCCGAATCAAAGAATTTAGAACCAGGTGTGCATAATGTGCCAACACATATTGATAAAGAGGTTGCTAGTCTCAAACTAAAAAGTATGGGCGGCAATATTGATGTACTTACTCCTGCCCAAGATATGTATTTGAACTCTTGGGAGCACGGTAGCTAATGACTTTGGTTATGGTCGTCGATGACGATCAGGACCTTGCAGAGATGCTTGGCATCGTTTTAACTGGTGCCGGAATTGATGTAGATCTTGTCTCTCGTGGCGATGAGGTACTCGAACTCTTTCGCAATCACCCACCAGACCTAGTTCTTTTAGATGTTATGTTGCCGGGAATTGATGGCATTGAAGTTTGTAAGTTAATTCGTGCTGAATCTATGGTGCCAATAATTATGTTAACCGCTAAAGGTGATTCCCAAGATGTTGTAAACGGACTTGAAGCTGGTGCTGATGACTACATGGTCAAACCATTTCGTCATCCATCGGAATTAATTGCCCGTATAAAAACTCGGTTACGACGAACAAATACAGATATATCAGGTTTATTAAATATTGGTGATCTTGTAATAGATGTGCAAGCGCATCAAATTTTACGAGCAGGTTCAGAGATTTCTTTGACACGCCTTGAGTTTGATCTCCTAGTTGCTCTTGCAAAAGAGCCAGGACGCGTGTTTAGCCGCGATATTTTGCTAAGTGAGGTCTGGGGATACCGACATTCACCTGATACTCGTTTAGTAAATGTCCATGTTCAACGCTTACGTTCAAAAATTGAACACGACCCTGAAAATCCAGAAATTGTGATAACTGTTCGTGGCGTCGGTTATAAAGCAGGAGTAATGGGCGCTTCCTGAAATGAAGCGACTTAGGTTAAAACTAACAAAATCTTTAGCTCTGCGAGTAATAGTCTCAACCCTTTTACTCTCCTTCGGCGTTATTTCGCTAACTGGTTCTGTGCTTAATTCAAAACTTTCTACTGGAATTAAAAAGGTAAATCTCGATACTTCGATTATTGAAGCCCGATCAATTATTTTTGATGCCCAATATCAATTTGCGATTTCGTCAGGCAAAGATAGCGAAAGTATCAAGAAAATTGTCGAAAAAATTGTTAATACAACAACAAGTTTATTCTCCTATGAAAATCCGCGCGAAATCGTGCTTATACGCGATCCGAAAAATAAAATGATTAGGAACAACTACGAGCTCACATCGAATTTAACGGATGCACAATCAATTCCTGAAAATTTACGCAAACGAGTTCTTAAGAATAAAACTTTGGAGTGGAGCTACACAAAATTGCGATATATCGGAATTGACAGTTCTCAGGCTCTCGCAATCGGTGATGAAATAATTATCCCTAATGCCGGTGTTTATCAGATGTATGTAATCTTCTCCCTAGTAAATCAAAATACAACTCTTTCCCTTATCAAGAACTCACTTTACCTAACAGGTTTTGCCCTTTTGCTTCTCATCGCGCTAATTATTTGGTTAGTGGTTAGGCAAGTAGTTCGACCGGTAAGAGAGGCCGCGCGTATCGCCACTAATTTCACAAGTGGAGATTTTAGCCAGCGTATGATAATCGAATCAGCTGATGAATTAGCAGCCCTTGGAAATTCTTTTAATGAAATGGCCGATTCTTTAGAGAAACAAATTCGGCGTTTAGAAAATTTATCCCGTGTACAGCAGCGCTTTGTTTCTGATGTCTCCCACGAACTTCGCACGCCGCTGACAACACTACGACTGGCATCTGAAGTTATTAATACTGCACGCCTAGAATTTGAACCAAACGTTTCTAGAAGTACCGAACTTCTTATTGCGCAACTAGATCGATTCGAACGATTACTAGAAGACTTACTTGAAGTCAGTCGATTCGATGCAGAAGTAGCGGTCCTTGAAAGTACCGTTTTTGACATTGTGGAGCTCGTATATAAATGTACTTCTGACTTAGCAATGGTTGCCAAGGAAAGTTCTACGACCATGAAGGTCATAACTAGCGAAGAACCCATAATTATCAATGCCGATATTCGAAGAATTGAGCGAGTTCTAAGAAACCTCCTTTCAAATGCAATTGAACATTGCGAAGGAAAGCCAATTGAAATTTCGATACTTGCCGATGATCTTGATGTCGCAATTGCTGTACGCGATTTTGGTGTTGGTCTTGATAAGGTTTCATTAGGCAGAGTTTTCGATCGTTTTTGGCGCGCTGATCCATCACGCGCTCGAATTCGAGGTGGCACAGGTCTTGGCCTTTCAATTGCTCTAGAAGATGCCCGGTTACACAATGGAGAACTTGATGCGTGGGGTCAATTAGGGCAAGGTTCTAACTTTGTGCTTTCTCTGCCGCGAAAAGCGGGGGAAACGATCAATTCTCGGTTAATTAATTCTAAACCTCCAAGTTTTGCAGGTTGATTTCCACAGAAGTTCATTTTATTTCTGATAACTAATATAAAGCCAGCACAATTGCGCAAATGCGCGCTATCGAAGATTTTGTTCAGTTACTATTCCCAACCCGTTGTTTTGGTTGTTCGGCGATTGGAATTTCTATTTGTGCAAATTGCCGCAGCGAATGGCACCCCCATCTTTATAAAAGTAAAATATCTGGTGTAACAGTTTATTCGTCCGTGATGTATTCACCTGTCGCAAAAAGAATCATATTGGCTGCTAAAGAATCTGGCTTACAAGGAGCAGATGATTTATTAATACAAGCAATGATCCATTCACTTAATTATTTACCAATTAGAAAAAATGAAACTTTTCTAGTTCCTATTCCTTCAACACTTAAATCCCAACGCAGACGTGGACGCAAATTTATCGTAGATTTGAGCCAAAAAGTTTCAAAAATCTCTGGCTTAGAAACTGTGCAACTCTTAAAGCATCAAAGAAAAGTTCGAGACCAAAGTCACCTAAATGCAAAGTCTAGAAACAAGAATATGATTGGTGCTTTGACTATTTCACGAGGCGAGAACACAAATTCGCAATTAGAAATCTATGGCGATGCTGATCTGATTTTAATTGACGATGTGCTCACATCCGGTGCCACATTGCGCGAAGGCTTAAGAGCCCTTTTGGCTGGTGGATTTCGCGTAATTGGCGCGATTACCGCCGCGGTTGCACAGCCACTACGATAAGGCATTGGATTAACGAGTTAATAAGTTGTTATAGCACCCGAAAGGTTTGGTCAATGCCAGCATTTATCGATAAAATTTTGCGCGCAGGAGAAGGTCGCATTCTTCGAGATTTAAGCAAAGTTGCTGTGCTTGTCAATGCCGAGGAAGCTCGAATTTGTGCCCTCTCCGATTCTGATTTGCGTGCACAGACTTCGATTTTTCAAGAACGTTTCTCTAATGGAGAAAGCCTTGATGATTTATTGCCAGAAGCCTTTGCTGTAGTTCGCGAAGCGGCACAGCGAACTTTAGGTCAACGACATTACGATGTTCAGATCATGGGTGGTGCTGCAATGCATCGCGGAAATATTGCCGAAATGCGCACTGGTGAAGGAAAGACTTTAGTCGCAACTCTTCCTTCATATTTAAATGCACTAGCAGGTCGTGGAGTTCATGTTGTTACAACAAATGATTATTTAGCAGAACGCGATAGTGAATGGATGGGTCGTGTCCATCGCTTCCTTGGTTTAAAAGTTGGCGTAATTCTTGCAAACATGACACCGATTGAACGTCGCGAGGCATATGCCGCAGATATTACTTATGGAACCAATAATGAATTTGGTTTTGATTACTTACGTGACAACATGGCTTGGTCACTCGAAGATTGCGTTCAGCGAGATTACTTCTTTGCAGTAGTTGATGAAGTTGACTCGATCCTTATCGATGAAGCGCGTACTCCTTTAATAATTAGCGGACCGGCAGATAAGGCCACAAAG
>JBCKHB010000023.1:0-9936 GCA_038906075.1 Candidatus Planktophila sp. | reverse complement strand
AATCAGGGATGCCTCTAAGTTTTCTCACAGGATTGAAGGCAATTCCCTCATGTGAGCGAATTGATGCCGAAAAAATCCGCATGAGCCTCACAGACTCCACAAGCATATTCTTGAGGATAGAGGAGTTAATTACAGGTAGTCGATAACAAATGTTCTCGGCACTAGTAATTAAGGAATGAAAGGGAGACATCAAAATGTCATCAAAAAAGAAAACCATAGCAATTGCGATTACGATCATTGCGCTTTTTGCAAGCAGCGCCGGGATGTCGCAGGCTTCACAAAATTCAGGAACGGCATCGACACATGGATATGCAAATTCAATGGGCAGCAATTCGGACCATCAAAAGATACTTGTTTCTGTGCTTGCAGTTCTCGGCGTAACTGCTGAAGTAAATGCAGTTGGCGACAAAAAAGGCGGCCATCACAAAGGCGACAGAATAGGTCACACGGATAATAACTAACCACAATTAAGACGTCATAAAAGTCTTAATATCGTTTCCTACCCCTAGGGGTGAGAAAACCCGCCACGTACTCTATATATGTGGCGGGTCTTCCTTCGCTTTGTTGCTATAATTTTTCTTGATATAGCAAGATAAAACTTGATAGAGGAGGAAAAATGGCAACTCCCCGTGAGAAGTTCTCATCGCAAGCCGATGCTAAATTATTGGCCAAAGCGCGACAATTGGCTGACAAAGAGGGGCGTCAATTTCAATCAATAATTGAGGATGCCCTGACCGAATACCTCGAGCGCCATCAAAGCCAGCGTCCACGCAAGCATGTGATGGAATCTTTGGGTTTAAGCGTTGCAGAATTCGATGAACTTTATAAAAATTTAGCAAAGTAATGGCCCACGATTACATAACCGTTGCTGACGCCCTAGCAATGCACACAATTTTGATACGTAAATATGGCGGATCTGATGGCGTTCGTGACATGGGCGCACTCGAATCTGCGCTATATCGACCACAGACAGGTTATTACTTAGACATAATTGAAGAATCTGCTGCTCTTCTAGAAAGTCTTGCCATCAATCATCCCTTTATTGATGGTAACAAGCGCGTTGCCTTTGCCGTTGTTGACGCATTTCTTAGAATTAATGGATACCAAATAAATTCAAAAAGTTCACAAATCTATGCGGTGTTAATGAAATTTTTCGATACCCAAACTTTTAAATATGAAGAACTTGAAAAATGGCTCCGCAAAATAATTGTACGGATTTAGAAAACCAAAATCCCAAAGCAATTATTGCGGCCGCAATAGCGCTCCATCGTTGGTTAGGACCGTGCGAAAATGCATTAGCAATGGTGCTGGAAATCGCCGATCACCATCCTTCTATTTCTGTAATGTCTCGGATTGTTACGGCCACCTGGGGACCAGTGGGGGTCTGTATTGGGAGAGACTGATTTCTACTGGAAGCTCGGTACCGTCATTCCTTCGAGCATATAGTTCTTTTCCTTCACCCATTGCTCTGGCTTGAGCGTTGGAAAAGAAGTTGTCACGAAACCACGGGTGATGAGCCCTAAAGCGGCTAGGCATCAGCAACTCAACTGTACTTCCCAACATCTTTTCTCTCGCAAATGCGAATAGTGTTTCTGCTGCACTGTTCGCGTAAACAATTATTCCTAGATATTCCTATTTCATTAAGCCATAACTCATGGTAGATTGGACATTTATTGTTGTCCTCGGAAACAAATTAGGAGAATCCGTATGATGAACTTGTTCCCAAGAGCGTTCCGTGGTTTTGCGCTGTGCATGATTATGCTCTTGTCCATGAGCACGGCCCAGGCGGCAGAGAAGGCGCCAGTGCTGGTCGGTCTGGACGGCGAGTTCGGCCTCGAGAACAGCATCTCCGCGCAGGCCATCGAGCTCGGCCTGCGCACTGCGATCGTGGAAATCAATGCGGCCGGCGGGGTGCTGGGTGGGCGTCCGATTAAGCTTGTGATCAAGGATAATCGAGCGATAGTAGCGCGCAGCATCAGCAACACCGCCGAATTCGCGTCCATGTCCGACCTGGTTGCCGTGTTCGGCGGACGCTTCAGTCCGGTAGTCCTCGGGCAATTGCCGGCAGTGAAGGCGGCGAAACTGCCGTACCTAGTGGCCTGGGCAGCGGCCGATCCGATTACCGACAACGGCATGCAACCGAACTACGTCTTCCGCCTGTCGCTGCGAGATAGCATAGCCATGCCGAAGTTGCTTGAGGTGGCGCAACAGCGGGGGTTCGACAAGGTTGGCCTGCTGTTGATCAACGGCTCCTGGGGGAACAGCAACCTGGTTGCGGCAGAGAAACACATGTCAGGGGTCGTATCTCAGCAGATCGTCGCTACCACCTGGTTCAACTCTAGAGATACCACACTCATCAGACAATACAAGGTGCTGAAGGATGCCGGCGCCAAGGCGGTGATCCTGGTCGCCAACGCCGAGGAGGGCGTGGTCCTGGTGCGCGAAATGGCGGCCCTGCCGCGGAGCCAGCGGATGCCTATCATCAGTCACTGGGGCATCACCGGCAGCAACTTCTTCAAGACTGCTGGTATGGATACATTGAGGAAAGTTGATCTGTCGATAATCCAGACTTTCAGTTTTTCCACCGCCGACAAGCAGATGCGGGCGCGCTTCCTGAAGAGTGCGAAGCTGACCGGCGGCATCAAGCGCATTAGCGACATTCACCTGCCGTCCAACGTGGCGCATGCCTACGACTTGATGCACATCCTGGCCAAGGCAATCAACCTGGCGGGCAGCACCGAGCGTAACGCCATCCGTGACGCGCTGGAAAAGGTGCCCGAGCATCAGGGCCTGATTAAGCTGTACCAGCCACCGTTCACCCCGACTCGCCACGAGGCGCTCGGGCCTGCAGAGTTGCTGATGGCTCGCTATACCCTGGCAGGCGCGCTGGTTCCATCGCAGAAATAGCACGGTGAAACTCCCCCACTCGACCAGCCTCGCGAGGCGCTTTGCGTATACGGCGGCGTTGTTGGCCGGCATCGCCATGGTGGCGATTGCTGGCGCATCCGGGTGGCTGATCAACCAGGAGAATACGCTTTCTGTGCGCGCCCTGCTGAAAAAGGATGCATCGCTACAGGCGGTAAGGGTCAGCAGCGCCCTGCACGATATTAGTACCCAAATATCTGGACTCACCAATAACGCCCTGCTCCTAAATGCCCTGTTCGACAGCATTCACAATGAAAGGTATCTGATTCCGTTCCTGAACAGCATTCAGCGTATCCATGGCATACCGGTGGAAATTCTCTTTACCGATTTCCAAGGGCGTGAAATCGCCAGCAACGGCAACAACAGCTTCAGTAAGCAAGAGTTGAACTGGCTGAGAGAAAAGCTTCTCGCCGGCCAACCCACTTCACGGGAGCAGCACAACGAAAAGGGCGAAGATGAGCTGATTGCGGTCGAGTTCATTCTCATTTCGAAATCGGTGGAAGGCGCCTTGCTCTACAAAATAAAAGTAGCCGATATTCCTGGGCAGAATAACGCGCAGATCGTGCATGGCAAGGAAGCTAAACTACTACTGCATTCTCTGACGGACCGCGCCATTGCTGTAGCGGTGGATATGCCGCTGATTTACAAAGATATTAATTTCGTCGTTACCTCCAACCTTAACCCCGCCGACGGGTGGGTCAATTGGCGGTCGCTATGGGTATTTTTCATACTGGGAGTCTGCGTGGTGGGGATTGTGATCATCCTGGGGCTGTACTTCGGCAGAAGGCTGACCAGGGATTTACTGGACTTGGAATTTTTTGCCCGACGCATCACTGAAAAGGGCTTTAGCGTGAGCCCCTCGGAAGACGTCGCCAGCCTTGAGGTCGCCAGCCTTGAGGTCGCCAGCCTTGCACAGTCGATCAACCATATGCTGGAGAACCTGAAACAGGAGCAAAGCAAAATCCTGTTACTCAATACCAGCCTCGAAGAGCGGGTGGCGCAGCGCACCGCTGCGCTGACCGAGGAGGTTGCCAAGAATGAAACCATGGTTAGTCGTCTAATCGAGCTGGACAAGGTCAAGAACGACTTGATCAAAAATGTAAACCACGAGTTACGGACGCCACTCACCTCGATTATCGGCTACGTGGACATGATTATCGACAACATTGATTCCGATGTCGAACCGAAACTCACCGCGTCGCTTGCGATCGTGCAACGCAACGCGCTTCGACTTCAGCTCTTCGTTGAAAACATGATGGAAGTCTCCGAGCTTGAGTTCGAACATACGGTACTGGTCGTTTCGACGATCAACATCGGAGACCTGTTAGGCGATGTCGACAAGACGCTGAAATTGACTGCTGACGATTTTGGAGTCGAGGTAACGCTTCGACTCGACTCTCCAGCTAGCGACTTGTTGATTGACGGTGACATCAACCAATTGGAACAGGTGTTCACCAATCTTGTACACAATGCAATCAAGTTCACCCCGCTCGGGGGGAAGGTGACCATCGTCGCGCGTCGCGCGCACGTTAACGGTGGCTATGTTGAAGTAAAGGTGACAGACACCGGAATCGGGATCCCCGTCAAGGAGTTTCCCAACGTGTTTAACCGGCTTTTTCGGGCGTCCACGGCGCTGGATGCGGCGATTCCCGGGTTCGGGATCGGACTTTCACTTGTGCGCTTCATAGTTAGCGAACATCACGGCACGATCACTTTCGATTCAACAGTCGGCGAAGGGACTGTATTCACGGTGACGCTGCCGACACGATATGTCTCCACCAGTTCACCGGTTGAAACCACATGAACTGTTCGGTCTTGCTCCAAGTGGGGTTTACCAAGCTAACCATGTCACCATGGCCGAATACGAGCTGATTACGCCGAGGGCAAGACAACTCAAATCCCCATGTCAATAGTTGTTTCAATCGGAAAGAAACGAGTTAGTAGAAAATTAAGATTGGGTAATCGAGAAGTGATCTATGAGAAGCATCTCCGCAGAACAAGCTGAATTAAGTGAGCTCTCAACATCTCTGCCAGATCAATCGCTTTATTGATGGTAACAAGCGCGTTGCCTTTGCCGTTGTTGACGCATTTCTTAGAATTAATGGCTGCCAAATAAATTCAAAAAGTTCACAAATCTATGCGGTATTGATGAAATTTTTCGATACCCAAACTTTTAAATATGAAGAGCTTGAAAAATGGCTCCGCAAAATAATTGTAAAGCGTTAATTGGCGCGTGATACATAATCTTTTAACGCTTGACGTTCCGTATCTAATTCATCGACATGGCATTTAACCACATCTCCGATAGAGACAATTGAGATAAGAATATTCTCGTCATTTACAACAGGGACGTGGCGAATACGAAGTTCGGTCATCATTTTCATGAGTTCGGCGATTAAGGTATCAGGTGTGCAGGTATGTACTTCTACCGTCATGAGATCGCGCACATGCATACCTATGAGTTCATCTAGTTTGCCGGGCATCGCACGAACAACATCACGTTCGGAAACGATGCCTTCAATCGATTTACCATCGCTAGAAACGACGAGGGCGCCAACATGATGGGTATTGAGTGCGCTCACTAAGTCTTGCACGCTGGCACTAGGAGAAATAGTTTCAACGCGTTTTCCAGCAATGATGCTTCCTACCTTCATGGTTTACTCCTATCCTCAATGCTATGACGGCCATACTGCCTGCACTGGAAAGTCTTGGCAAGAGGCAATCCGCTAGGCTCAATTCATGCGCGAAGTAACGATTGCTTTCTTAGGCGCAACCGATACGGTCACGGGCAGTCGCTTCCTGCTTACTAGTGGAAAAAGTCGAATCCTCATCGACTGTGGGCTATTCCAAGGGTTGAAAGCAATACGACTCAGAAACTGGGATCCATTTCCCGTTGATATATCTACGATTGATGCAGTTGTTCTTACGCACGCTCACCTTGATCATTGTGGATACCTGCCACTACTGGCAAGGCAAGGTTATAGAAAGCCTATTGTCTCCACTTTTTACACAAAACAACTCGCAGGTGTAATCCTACGAGATTCGGCACGACTTCAAATGGAAGATGCAAGTTACGCTGCCAAAAAAGGTTTTTCTAAACACGAAAATCCGCAACCTTTGTACAACTTAGCGGACGCAGAAAAAGCCTTGGAGTTATTTACTCCAAAAGATTTCCGTCAGAGAGTTCAATTAACCGAGGATGCATTTGTTACTTTCTATCCTTCTGGACACATTCTTGGTTCTGCATTTGTAGTTATAGAAATTGGTGGCAAGTCTTTGCTATTTACCGGCGATCTAGGTCGCAATAACCATCCACTGCTCGCTAATCCTGACGATCCGCCGCCACAGCGTTTTGATGTTGTAGTTACGGAATCTACCTACGGCAATAGAGGGCACGAGACCACGACCGAAACCTTTGCAAAAGAATTAAATGCCGCCATAAAGCGCGGCGGCTCCATATTGATTCCGGCCTTTGCGGTCGACCGGACAGAAGTTATCTTGATGGCACTCAAAGAACTCATTTTGAGCAAAGCGATTCCCACAATTGCCATTTATGTTGACTCGCCCATGGCTCTTGCCGCACTCAATTACTATCGTGAGGCAATTTCTGTAAGCGCTCCAGAAATTCGTGGCGGTGTTTCCAAACGCTGGAGCAATCAAGATCCATTCGACCCTGGAACTCTCTATCAAATGCATACAACGCAAGAGTCGAAATCGATTAAGGATGTGACTGCGACATCAATAATTATTTCAGCAAGCGGAATGGCAACTGGTGGACGCGTAGTTCATCATTTGAAAAATATGCTTCCCGATCCAAAGAACACCGTCATTCTGGTTGGGTATCAGGCGGCGGGCAGTCGCGGGCGATCACTGGAAGAGGGCAGAAGTGAAATTAAGATGTTCGGTGCGTGGGTGCCTGTAAAGGCACATATCTCCAAAGTTGAAAGTTTTTCCGTGCATGCAGATGCAGATGAACTAGTGGATTGGCTGAAAAAGGCAAATAAACCTGAAGCTGCCTATGTAGTACATGGCGAACGAGAAGGCCAAGAAGGACTTCAAGGTCGCCTTACAAATGAATTGGGATGGAACACAATCATTCCTAAGCCAGCACAAGTATTTAAGGTATAACTATTTCTTGCTTAAATTCTCATTTGGCTTGGTCGGTTTTGTCGAGAACGCTAATGTTTTGAAGACGAAAGCCCACACTGCGAACTGCATAAACTATATGCGGGCCGCCCGCTAATTTTACCTTCTGTCGCAATCTGGAAGCATGAGTATCCAAAAGATGATCGCTAGAGTATTCAAGGGATCCGCCAATTGCTTCTGCTACTTGTTCGCGACTGAAAACTCTTTTTGGATTAGCCATGAGCAGACTGAGGAAGTCATACTCTGTTCGAGTGAGCGCAACTACTGCGCCGTTGACGCTAAATTCATGACTTTCAAGATTAAGTTCGAGAACGCCTGATTTCAATAACTTTTCTTGTGGATCCAGTTGCTGCACTTTATGTTTCAGCTGAGCTTTGACTCGAAGCGCAAAGATTCTGGGTGAAACGGGTTTAGTAATAAAGTCATCTGCCCCTGCTGCCAAACACATGGCTTCATCGACCTCCTCGCCGCTGCTTGTGAGAACGATGATGGGGACAGTCGATGTTTTCCGAATTTCATTACACACGTAAAAACCATCCGGCTGACCAATCGATAGATCTAGAACTATCAGTGCTGGTTTTAGGGATGCAAATTTAGAAATCGCTTCTTCACCATTGACCGCATCGATGACGTCAAACCCTTCCTCTTCGAGGACGGCTCTTAAAAATAAACGGATATCTTTGTTATCGTCAACTACGAGTATCGATTCTCGCTTCATGAGCTTTCCATTTCTTCTGCAGTTTCAAGTGATAGTTTAAGAATCGCTATCAGTTGCGTCCTTTGTGTTTCTATTGCTATGGTATCGGAAATCCCATCTACCTCTAACCTTCGAGAGAACTCAAGAAGAGAACTACCCTCTTCCGGGAACGAATAGAACCCTAGTGCGCCCCCCATTGCATGGGTGGCAATACCAAGTTCGGACAAAGTGGTCTCTTCAAGATCCGCTATTGCTTTTCGCAAAACATCAGTGCGTCGCTCTGAAATCAAGCGGTCCCCAGCCGATATATATTCGGGAAGAATAAGGGTGATAGTCGTTCCTATACCCTCTTCTGATTCCACAACTATTTCCCCTCTGTACAAGCTCATAATTCGCTCAACGATCGAAAGCCCTAAGCCAGTTCCTTGGATCTGCTTATTGACGGCATTCTTAGCTCTAAAAAAGCGGGTAAACAATAGTGCTTGATCTGCCTTTGGAATTCCTATCCCAAAATCTTGGATTTCAAGTCTTATATTCTTGAATTTGTCTGATCTATCGCCGTGCGAAAGCGAAATTTTAACCTCTGAATTTCTGGGACTAAATTTGACGGCATTTGAAAGCACATTAATCACTGCTTGATTAAAATGCCCTGTGTCACCCAGAACGTAAAACGTTTCCTCTTGCGATGACGCTAAAACCACACGTAAATTTGCCTCCTTAAATTTTGGTTGCAACACAAAAAGCGCGTTCTCTAAAACTTGGGCTAAGTCAACTCTAATTTTGAGATTTTTTGAGTGGGATTCCATGAGCGATAAGGAGAGCATCGACTCGATTAAATTTAGCAGTTCATTTGAATTTCTATCAAGGATTTCCAGATAACTCACGCTTGATGGATCCATATCTGGGCCGCACTTCAATTTAAGGAGTTCGATGTATCCAATAATTGAAGTGAGAGGAGTTCGAAGTTCGTGATTGACCGTAGATATAAATAGATCCTTTGCTTCATCAAGGTCAATAAGTTCTTTATTTCTGATTTCTGCTTTTTCAAGTTCTCTCTGTGCATCAAGGCTTAGCTCTCGTTCTCGCGTAATAACCTCGACGATTTCTGAGAATCTCTTATTGTTTGTTTTCGCAACCCACGCAAGAAAAATCATGAGCGACAAAATCAATAATATTAACCAAAAGTAACTCCGCTGAATCTGATTTTGATAATCTTTCATCACTTCTTTAATTTTTGAATTGAGTTCTTGTTGATACAGCCCTATTAGCGTTCTAGTCTCTTCCATCATGCCGTTTATTAACGGAGTTAATTGACTCCGAACGCCTTCGCGCAGGTTTTCTGGCAGAATTCCGGGCAAAGTCGAAGCAACAACCGCATCGGATTTTTTGATATGCGATAAGAAGCGTTGATTGATTCGTGATCCGAGCACCCTTTCCTCTGAATCTATGACGTTAAGGCGCTGAGCCAGGGTAGCGCGCGATATTTGCAGTTCACGACGCGTGCTTTCTCCATGGCTCCATTGGGACAATTGATAGACATAAATCAGGGATTCTCTTTGGAGCGATACCAACGAAGCTGCGGGAGTTTCGCTCTCGGAAAATACTCGACTCTCCTCGATGGATGCTTGAAATGTTCTTAAGTCTAAGAATCCATTTGCAGCAAACCCAACAACTAAAAGAGCACCAAAAAATTTTTGCCGAAAACTAAATTGAAGTTTAGGCAAACTTTTGTTTTGTTTAACGTTGGAATCTGGCAAATTACTTCACTGTAATTTTCCTAATCGACCAGTTCCATGCGTCGAGATTCTTCACCAATTTGCTCTTATCAGGAAATACGATTCGAATTGGTCCGCCTTGATCATAAGGAATGTCCTTTCCTTCGCGAGCGATAGCTAAGTAACCTGAATTTGTTGTGAAATTCTTTGCCGTATTTGAATAGGTGTAGTCATTCAAAGCAACGGTATTGACTTTCGCGGATTTACCAATTTTATTTTTCGAAAATATTTCAGAAAGAGAGATAACAGTAAATACTTGACGCTTTTTTAAGAATGGCTCCCAAATTGAAATATTACTCATGCGAAATCCATGTAGATCTTTCAATGTGTAGTTCTTACTGACGGAACCGTTTACGACGGTCAAAATGGGAGTATTGGCAGGTGCTGGGTCGA
>JBCKHB010000022.1:0-11076 GCA_038906075.1 Candidatus Planktophila sp. | reverse complement strand
GCACCAGCGGGAAGAAGAGCGCTGGGACAAAAAAGTGGATGTCCAATCTGTTCTAATAGGAAAGTTCTTATCGGTTTCAATGATTTAGCAACCACTCATCCTGAGATTGCAAAGCAGGCGGTTGGCTGGGATCCAGAAACTGTTACCGCAGGTTCTTCTGCTAAGAAACGTAGATGGAAGTGCGAATTAGGTCATCAGTGGAATGCGGTAGTAGAGGGCAGAGCGCTGGGAAAAGAAAGTGGATGTCCATCGTGCGCATCATCTGGCTTTGACCCAAACGAAGATGGCTATCTCTACTTTATTACTCATCCTGATTGGGAGATGCTTCAGATTGGAATTACTAACTTCCCCGAAAATAGATTAAAAGACCACAAGCGTTTAGGTTGGGAAGTCCTTGAAGTAAGAGGTCCAATGGATGGATTACTGACTCGTGGTTGGGAAACTTCCATTCTGCAAATGTTAAAGAAGAGAGGCGCAAAACTCGCGCCAGATGATGTTGCAGGAAAATTCGATGGTTACACCGAAGCGTGGATGCAATCTTCTCCTCCAGTTAAATCAATCAAGGAATTGATGCGTATGGTTGAAGAGGATGAAGAGCAAAATAGGTCAAAAGGGAAATAGGCCCCACTCTTAAGTAACTCCCCTTCTAGGAATAGCCATCAGGGCAGAAAAGCAGGAAGGGAGAGCGGAAACAATGGATGCTGAATTAATTTCCGTACATGATCTGAAGAGAATAATCAATAAGTGTATAAAGAAGGTGCTACAGGAATAATTCATACCCCTAAACCACTAAATTTGGAATTTTTATGCATATTCAATGGTAAGTATTGAATTCTTGGGATCAAAACCCCTAAATGTCTGCCCTATGGTGTAAATTGTGAACCAAGTAGGAATTTCTACTATATGGATATATAGAAATATATGTCACTGGTTCGATCCCAGTATCGTCCACCATTTAGTTGAAACTTTAATCGTTGTGCCCGCAAACCTCGAAACCCAAGTTAATTCTTTGTACACTACCGACATGACTATTTCACTCATCATTCTCGGCACGATACTCGGATTCGCAGGCTTCGGTTCAGGTCTTTCAAAGTTCAAGAAAGTGCCTGATGTCATGACCGCGATGGCGCACGTTGGCGTTAAGCCAAATCAAATTCCACTCCTAGCAACTCTTGAAGTTGCAGGTGCAATTGGTCTCATTGTTGGAATCTGGTCTACAACACTTGGCACCCTGAGCGCAGCATGTTTTGTCGCCTACTTCGGTGTCGCATCGTTGATCCACCTGAAGCTAAAAGATACGTTTAAAGATGCAGGCGCTGCATATGTTATCTTCTTCGTCGCCATTGTTGTCACATACCTACAGTTTCAGCGGTAACAGCTCTCGTTAACGACTAAAAGTTTTATCGTGACGGTCCCCCGTTCTATCACGGTACCTTCCACAAGGTTGTATGAATTGAGCAGTATCGTCCATAAACTCTAATTCAATACTTTTTTCATTTGCAGCCTTATGGTCTCCAATCCTTCCCCGCACCCGTCCCGCTTACAAAGGAATTCATTTCACTGGCAAACATCAACTTCAACACTGACTCTTACAAATTCATTGGCCCGGCGACAAAAATCCTGGATCAAGTAGCCGCGGTCATCATTCAACACGGATACACGGTGCTTGAGATCTGGGGATATGTGGACACCCAAGGAAGCAAAGCCTCCTGGATAACCCTTTCAAATAACCGCGCCAAAGCGGTCAAGGACTACATGACCAAGAAACTAAAGGGCAGCGGAGTTTTAATTAAGAACGCCGGTCGGGCTCAAAATCAAGCGGTCGGAAACTACAAAACGGCCGAGGGCCGAGCGCTTAACCGACGCGTAGAAATCAGAGTCTCCTAAGGACATTGCGCACTAGAATCTCTTCACTATGAGCATCTCACTCCTTCTCACCATGGCGCTCATTGGATTTCTGATTGGTGTCGCCAAGACTGCAATAGGTGGCATGGGAATGGTGAGCGCAGCACTCTTGGCCAATGTTCTGCCGGCCAAGGAATCAATCGGTGTGATCCTGGTTCTACTGCTCGTCGGTGACTTCTTTGCCATTGGGATTTACAAGAAACATGTGGAATGGAAGGTCCTCAAACCTTTGATGTGGCCAGTTGCTGCAGGCCTCCTAGTTGGCGTCGCTTTCCTTGCAAATGTTTCAGATTTGTCACTAAAGCGAAGCATCGGATGGATTGTTCTTGTACTCGTGGCAGCATTTCCGCTTAGTGCGCGTTTGCTGAAAGGTGAGATAGATCTGGCGGTTGGTTTCCCTAAAATTATCGGATACTCATTGGGCTCAATGGCTGGCTTCATGAGCATGATCGCCAATGCAGGTGGACCACCCATGAGCATCTATCTTCTTCTACGGAGAAATTCTGTCATGAATTTCTTAGGTAATAGCGCTTGGTTCTTTTTTATTCTCAACGCCAGCAAAGTCCCGTTTATGCTCGCCTTAGGGATTTTGAAGTTCCAGTCTCTCCAATACATTCTCCCTGCCATTCCCACAGTGGCCCTTGGAGCAATACTGGGTCGCCGGTATATCTCAAGAATTAATCAGCGCTTATTCCAAAACATCACCCTAGCGTCGGCTGCTGCCGCGGGCTTAAATCTCGTTTTACGCAGCTAATATTCTGCTAGCTCTTAGACGATTATTTATTTCCAACCTGAAGCGAGGTGAATTCAACCGGTCGGTGCGATGACTACAATGACGATTGCAGCACCTTCAGGCCTATTGTTTAAACTGCTCGACTGTGACAGTATTCACAGAGGGAAACTCAATAGGGGGGTATGGAATGTTATTTCGGCGTTCGCGAACAAGCCGAACCATCACAAATATATCGATGATGGTGGTGTTAGCGGTAGGACTCGCTGCATGCGGCACTGGCTCAGGTAATAACTCTAGTGCTGGAAATGCCGTTGAGTCAGAAGACCTAATCAAGATTACATTGCATGACTGGACAGGCCAGTTGCTAACCAGCAACATCGCAGCCGCAGTCCTGGAGGAGGCTGGCTACAACATCGAACTGGTGAAGGCCGACTATTTGGCTCAGTTTGCGGGCCTAGAAACTGGCGACCTACATGTGGCGATGGAAATATGGGAGACCACGGGCCGGGAGGCAATGGATGCGTCATTAGCAACCGGCAAAACCGTAAATCTTGGCGAGACGGGCATGTTGGCACGCGAAGAGTGGTGGTACCCCGAATATATGAAAGAGCAATGCCCTGGTTTGCCAGATTGGAAGGCGCTGAACAAATGCGCATCCAAATTTGCTACTGCTGAAACTGCACCGAAGGGTCGCTATCTCGGTGGGCCAGTGACTTGGGGCGGGTTTGATGAAGAGCGAGTTGCGGCGCTGGGTATGAATTTTGCCGTTGTGCACGCTGGAACCGACGCCGCACTTTTCGCTGAGTTAGAGTCCGCTTACGCACGAAAGGCTCCAATTCTGTTGTGGATTTACCAACCACACTGGGCCCCGGTGAAGTTCAAGGGAGAGTTCGTCGAATTCCCCCCATATACACCCGAGTGTTATAGCAATCCAGCAACGGGATTGAACACCAAGGCTGCATACGACTGCGGTAAGCCAGTGGGCCCAATTTGGAAGGTCAGTTGGGCTGGATTGGCCGACAAGTGGCCCGGTGCCGCCAAGATCCTTAAAGCCTTTACGTTGAACAACGACGAGATGGGTGCCATGGTTGCCAAAGTTGACCTGGACGGGAAAACACTTGAATCCGTCGTAGCTCAATGGATGAAGGATAACAAGCCACTTTGGAAAGGTTGGCTTGGCGCCTAATCGGTGAAACTCGTCTGTCAAGGCGCATGGAAACTATTCGGGCCAAATGCGGGCGAGTTTCTCGCTGCACATAACGGCGCGCCGACAACTGCGCAAATCAAGGAAGCAGGGTTGATTCCTGCCGTTCGAAACGTCAGTTTCGAGATTCAGGCAGGAGAGTGCTTCGTTGTCATGGGGTTGTCTGGCTGTGGGAAGTCCACATTGGTGCGCTGTTTGTCGCGGATTACCGAACTCACCTCTGGCTCGATCTTGTTTGACGGCCAAGACTTAGGCTCGATGTCTCGTAATCAACTCATAAATATTCGTCGACACAAAATGGGGATGGTATTTCAGCACTTTGCACTACTGCCCCATCTATCTGTGCTCGAGAATGTTGCCTTTCCGCTCAAGATCCAGGGTCGTTCACGAGAAGAACAGTTAAGTCGATCCCACGAATTGATTGAAATCGTCGGCCTAAAGGGGAGGGAACACTATTTCCCGCGCCAACTTTCGGGTGGACAACAGCAACGAGTTGGCATTGCGCGCTCACTTGCTGTGAGCCCAGAGGTCTGGTTTCTTGACGAGCCATTTTCTGCACTTGATCCACTTATTCGCAACGAAATGCAGGATGAGTTTCTGCGCCTTCGTGAATTGTTCAAGACAACTATTGTCTTTATTACACACGACCTAGATGAAGCGGTTCGCCTTGCCGATCGAATAGCCATCATGCGCGATGGTGAAATCATTCAAGTTGACACCCCTGAGCGATTGATATTGAACCCGGCAGATGCGTATGTTGGCGAGTTCACGAAGCGTATTTCACGCTCAAAGGTGCTTACTGTCGGTTCGGTGATGAGTTCACAGGCGGTGAGTAGTGATTCGACGGTCAAGGCATCAGAAAAAATTGCCGATGTCGCAATACAGGTAATTCAGTCATCTGGACCGATTCGGGTGATAGACGCAAACGGTGTGGCCGTTGGCTCAATTGATAAAGAGGCCGTAATTAAAGTGCTTGCTCATACCAGGGCGTAATGGTCCAATCCCTTATCGCTCAATCGCGTCGTCGATTTACCAGCAAGAGCTTGGTGTGGCTGGTATTGATCGCTATGACTGGCGTGTTAGCAGCTACTGCCAAGAATATGAGTAAAAGTCTCAACCAAGCGTGGTTCGCGGGCTATCCAGATTCGTGGGTACGCACACCAGCGAGCACCATCTCGCGATTTACAAAATGGTTGGTCAATGATGCGGCCATTGGTCCACTGTCGTTTACCGATGTGACCCGCGCCGTCTCCTTCGCCGTGGAGCAGCCGTATAACTGGTCACTTGCCATTTTGGCTGAAGGTTTCATGGATGGCGTGGGGCGACGCGCTAGTCAAATCGTGCCGCCTTTAAGTTGGATTGCGGTCATCGCCATTGTGGTAGCCCTTGGTCATCAGGCAAAGAACTGGCGTCTAGCAGCCCTCGTGGGCGCACTCTTTGGGTATCTCGCAGTATTCGGTCAGTGGGAAAGCGCAATGGTCACTTTGGCCTCAATGATGATCGCAGTGCCAATCGGTGTCGGTGTGGGATTGGGTATCGGCTTGTGGTCATATCGATCCGTGGCGTTCGAACGCGCGATCACTCCTTTTCTTGATCTGATGCAAACCATTCCGACCTTTGCGTATCTTGTGCCGATTCTGTTCTTCTTTGGATTTGGTCCGGTTGCAGCACTCGTAGCCACGATTATTTATGCCATGCCTCCGATGGCCCGCATCACAACGCTGGCGATACGCGGGGTAGATCCGGATATAAAAAGTTTTGGTGAAATGATCGGCTGCTCGCCTCGGCAAATGACATGGAGAATTTTGATTCCTTCCGCTCGGGCTGGTCTCATGTTGGGAGTTAACCAAGTGATCATGTTGTCGCTCAATATGGTGATCATTGCCTCGATGATCGGGGCTGGGGGTCTCGGTTCTGACGTTTTGGAATCTCTGCGGCGACTCGATATCGGTCGTGGACTTGAGGCCGGACTCGCCATTGTTGCTCTAGCAGTTGTACTTGATCGTTTGAGCCAGTCATTTGCGGTGAAGAATCAGTTGGCGAACGAAACTCGAACGCCCCGATCGCTGTCGGCACTACCACCGTGGAGACGCTATCCACACCTCGCTGTTGTGCTCTTTGCCGTAGCCGCTACCTTTCTGGTGGGGCTGGCAGTCGAGGGTGTTCAGCGTTACCCAAAGAATTGGCAGGTAACCACCGGTTCGTTTTGGGATGACTTGATCAGCTGGATCAACCTAAATTTTTTCGACACGTTAGAGTCCGTCAAAATATTCATTCTGGAAATCTTCATGCTGCCGATTAGAGGATTGCTTATGGCGATTCCGTGGTGGTGGACTATCGCCTTAATCATGATTGCCGCCTTTGCCGTGGGCAGGATAAAACTCGCACTCACTTGTGGTGCGCTTATGGCTTTCATTGCCGTTACAGGACTTTGGGAGTACGCAATGTTTACGGTGTACTTGTGTGCAACCGCAGTCATTGTGGCGATGCTTATCGGCGTTCCTCTTGGCATTTGGGCGGCACATAGCGAACGCGCTTCGCGATTCATCGGGTTGCTCATTGACACGTTGCAAACCTTGCCGAGTTTTGTCTACCTCATTCCGGTGGTGATGTTGTTCCGGGTGGGAGACTTCACGGCGTTCATCGCCATTGTGCTGTATGCCCTGGCTCCGGCGGTTCGATACACCTGGCACGGTATCCGCGGAATTGATGAACAGATTGTGGAGGCTGCAATGGTGTCGGGTTGCACACCCCGACAATTGTTGCTGCGTGTGAAGTTGCCGCTGGCGTTGCCGGAAATTCTGCTCGGGTTGAATCAAACCATCATGCTGGCTTTGTCGATGCTGGTCATTACTGCACTTGTAGGTACGCGTGACCTGGGTCAAGAGGTGTATATGGCATTGGTCAAGGCAGACACGGGCCGAGGCATCGTCGCCGGATTGGCAATTGCGTTCATCGCCATTATCGCTGATCGCTTGATCAGTGCTGCCAGTCGGAGCGCCCGCGAGCGCTACGGCATCGTGCGCTAGGCGCAATCCCGGAATTGACCATATGACTATCCGAGACCTCCTCAACTCTTCTACCTTTATGCAGATAGAAGGTGGGCGGTAGCCCAATCAGTTCACGATCCGATAGATCTTGCCCTCCAAGGTAAGCACGTAGGCGGCGCCCCCGTAGACGGTGCGCACCGCTGTGATGGAGCCTACGTTTTTAGCGAGTAAGACTGTTCGCGTGGATTTGTTGCCTTGTACCCAAATTGCGGTGAGTCTCCCGCTGCAGTAATCGCCATAGACGTACCAGTCCTTCAGCGAGATCAGGCTCGTGTCACGAATTCGCGTGCCCCCAGAAATGGAACAGCCAGCATCGCCATGCTGGTAGGCATGAACCGGAGAGATATGTCCTGCAGCGCTTTGATCGCTGTTAAAGCGAGAGTTTGCTTCGAAAGCGCTCCATCCGAAACTTTTTCCCTTGCCCGCCCCCGCGGTGGCCCGTGCCAAATTGACCTCTTCCCACTTATCTTGGCCGACATCGGCAATCCATAGATTGCCCTGCGAATCAAACTCGAAGCGCCACGGATTACGTAAACCCCGTGACCAAATGAGAAGGTCATTGCCGGCTTGGCTGGTTGCATTGGCGTTTAGCGAGAGCATTTTCCCCAACCTAGATTTCGGATTGAGGGCACGGCGCTGCGAGTCACCACTTCCCCCACCATCGCCGGTTCCAACGAAAAGGCGACCATTCGGAGCAAATGCAAGTCCACCACCATTGTGATTGGGATAAGGCTGTTTCATCGTAAATAGAACAACGCGTGAGGACGACTGGGCAGTTCCATCTTCTTTCATCGCATAGCGCGCCACAACCGTGTTGCCATTCAAATCGGTGTAGTTGACGAATAGCGATTTGCCGCTGGGGTGAAATGCCAACCCGAGCAGGCCACGCTCCCCCTCTGCTTTGGTGCGGGATGATAAGTCAAGAACCACCGTGGTCACGCCATCGCTGTCAAAGCGCACCACTTCTCCAGACTGCTGAGCGATGTAGATACCGTTGTCATTAATACGCGAGGCGATATCGACCGGTTTTACAAAGGAGGCCACCTCTGCAAGTTTCACAGAGGGCGTATCCAACGCTGCGTATGAGTTTGGAATTATGGGTATGGCAAGAGCGATAATCGTGGCTGTCGCTAGTGAGCGCTTCATATATTCACCCTACTCAGCTCTTCTATCTTAGAGAAGATAGTTGACAGGTCTATTTCTTCTGGGCTAACAGTCTCAGTGCAGCCATTTTTCATCAATTTTATGACCCGATTTTCGCACTCAACTATCAACAAAGCAACGCCCTGGCCCACATTCAACGAGTGCGCCCTGCAGCTCCTTGTGGAAAAGGAGTCACTGTATCTACCCTAATTCAAGGAGTTGATGAAGGAAGAAATAGTGATCTCTGTGTAAGGAGAGCTAACCATGGAAAGCCACTTCAAAGATCGACGAAGTGCGGGTCGATTGTTGGCTCAGGCGCTGCATCCATATCTCGGATGTAAAGATCTACTCATTTTCGCACTACCGCGCGGTGGCGTGCCCGTTGGTTACGAAGTCGCAAAATGGTTGAGCGCTGAACTTGATATTCTAATAGTTCGCAAACTTGGCCTACCCAGAGAATCAGAAGTTGCCATGGGTGCCATCAGTTCTGGTGGTGCTCTCTACTTGAATGAAGAAATCATTAAGTTAGCCCGAGTAACTCCCGCAGAAGTCGAGGCGGTCTTAACAGATGAACGCCACGAGTTGACTCGTCGTGAAATTCTCTATCGCGGTTCGCGTCCAACTGCAAAAATCAAAGGTCGTACCGTCATAGTTGTCGATGATGGAATTGCTACTGGTGCTTCAGTGCGAGTGGCGCTGTTGGCGCTACGTGAAAAAAATCCAACAAAGATCGTTGTGGCCGTACCCGTTGCCCCGCATGATGCAAGAGAAAGATTTCGTGATGTGGCCGATGATTTTGTCTGCGTGTTGAATCCACCCGATTTCCAAGCAGTGGGTCAGTTCTATGAAGATTTCAGTCCCACGCAAGATGATGAAGTTCGCAGATTGCTGGTCGAAACAGAGAAGGAGGTGAGTTAATGCATCCGGCATTGCGCGATCGCCATTTCTCGCGTAAGCAAGACGCATAAACACTTTACCTAGGTGGGGAGTAGTCCTAATCTTTGTTTCATGAAAAGTAGCTTCTTTTTTCGCTCAAAACCTGGAATCGCAATTCCTGTTGTAAACCTGATTATTCTGGTATCAACCCTATGGGCTGTCGTTGCGCCACTCTGGATGTCGGTTGGTCGTTCAAATCCGATCAACAGCGTAACCCACGCTCTCTCGAGCAATTCTCCTTTTAAAACCGCCGTAGGGCAGTATTTCGTAACGAAATTAAAGGAGGATGCATCAGGTAAAGAATTGATTCTTCTGAATAAGAAAGAAACGCAAATATCAACTGCAGTCACTAATTTATTGAGTGCTCCTGAGTTCAAAACAAACATCGATAACATCACAACTCAAATTTATAACTATTATATTTTAGGATCTAAACAAGCAAAGACAATTTCAGTTAAGCCGATTGCAGTCCAGGCGTTGCGCGCCTTTACTCATGTGGACCCTCAATTTAAGCGACTTCAAAAAGAGATTGATAAGATTAAACCGATTGCATTACCTGAATTGCCAATAACAAACGGTCCCGATCTGAAACAGATTCATTCATCACTGAAACAGATTCATTCATCACTGAATCTTGCATTCACATTAATTTCTCTCTTGCTACTCGTATTAATTCTGCTTTATGCAGTTTTTGCGAGAAATAGGAATGTATTTTTTCGAACTGTTGGGTTTGTTTTTCTTTACATCGGAGTCCCCTCTCTTGTGATACATGCCGTCGGAACGGCAATTGCGAATAGTCAGATAAAAACTATTAGTGATGATCTAGTGAGGGCTGCCGCGCCTATTGTTATTTCTCAGCTATTAAGCCCGCGCATGACAATTGGAATAGTTTTCTCCATATTGGGAGTTATTGGAGTGGTTCTTGGTTTTATAAAACAGTATGGATTTTCTCGAGCTATTGGGTTTGTTTTTCTTTCCATCGGAGTCCCCGCTCTTGTGATATATGCCGTCGGAACGGCAATTGCGAATAGTCAGATAAAAACTATTAGTAATGATTTAGTGAGGGATGCCGCGCTTATTGTTATTCCTCAGCTATTAAGCCAGCTCATGATAATTGGAATAGTTTTCTCCATATTGGGAGTTATTGGAGTGGGTCTTAGTTTTATAAAACAGAATAGTAAAGCTAGCCAGCGGCAATAAGACGCTGAGGTATCTAAACCGGATCTTCACTCTACTCAACTCTTCTACCTTTGCCCAGATAGTTGGTAGGTTTTAAAAAAGTTAAAAGCAAAATTGTTAAATAGATGAATTAACTAAAAGCCCGAACAGGACGAACGGAGATACCGCTGGCCAAATTGGCAGGCCCCGATTTACAGTAGGTGGTCATTAACTGTGTGTTTCCTTTACCTTTTCCGATTTCAGTTCCAATTAGTTTCTTAAATTCTGGGTCCGTCACCGCGTTTGAAAGAGAAACATTTATGACATCACACCACAGAGCCCATGGGTCAGTGCTTGTGCCATTCCAGCCAATAGGTGCAATCTCTAAGTACTGCCCCCAGGATTGGGGCGTTGGTGGTGGCGCTAATTTTTCTATCGGCCATTTAGGGTTTCACCTTTCATAGCAATTGATTTCTTAATGCCGACGAGGCCGACGGCGAAGAGGAGGAGGGATTTTCCAACTAGGGGGTTAACCCCTGACGACGACGGCGACGACGGCGGCGATGGCTTTGGCGATGGCTTTGTCGTTACCGGCGGAGATGGCTTTGAAGATGGCGTCCATGGCTTTGGCGGCGTCGGCGGCGAATTCGATGGTGGCGGTGGCGGAGGCAATGGCTTTGTCGATGGCGGCGCGGGCTTTGCGATTGGCGGCGTCGGAGGCGGCGCGGGCTTTGCGATTGGCGTCGTCGGCGGCGTTGTAGGCGGCGATGGCGGCGTCGATGGCGGCTTTGTAGGAAGCGGAGATGGTGGTGTCGGAGCCGCCGCTGGCGGCGATAGCGGCGATGGTGGCGGCGGTTGCTTTATCTTTGGCGGCGTAGACGGCGTCCATGGCGGCGATGGCTTTGGCGTTGGCGTCGTCGGCGGCGGAGTCGGCGGAGTCGGCGGAG
>JBCKHB010000021.1:0-12738 GCA_038906075.1 Candidatus Planktophila sp. | reverse complement strand
AGAAGAGATTTTGGGGCAAAAAGGAGTTACACCTACCTTCATTCGATAGTCCGGCGTCTCGCTTCGCCAACAAGTAGGTTAAGAGATGAGCGGGAAGGTTTCTGGCCCTATGATTGTTATTACTAAAAGCGACCAGATGCTCTGGTGGTAATTGAAAACTAGGAGATAAGAAAGCTATGCGCAGTTCAAATCCTGTATTAGGCCGTGCCTTTAATCAACCTGGTTACGCCGCATTTGATCCAAAGTCAACGATTTCAAGTGATGCAGCCTCCCTCGAGAATCTCTATAACGCACCTGCTGCATCATCGCTTCGCACTGGTCGCATGACAATTGATGATGTCATTACACGCACTGGAATTTTATTTATAGCCCTTGTCATAACAGGTGCTGCCGCTTGGTATCTAAATCTGGGCGGCGGTGCGCTAATGCTTGGCGTTCTAGGTGGTTTTGTTCTTGCCATGGTTAATATTTTTAGTAAGACCGTTCGCCCTCCCTTAGTTATTGCTTATGCAGTTTTCCAAGGTTTAGCACTTGGGACAATTAGCAATATGTACAACACAATTTATCCAGGAATTGTTAGTCAAGCGGTTATCGGAACACTCTGTGCTTTTGCTGGAATGCTCTTTGCTTATCGCAGCGGTCGAATTCGCGTAACCCCAAAGTTCACTCGTGTTTTAATCGGCGCGCTCATTGGTTATCTAATTTTGGCCCTTGTCAGCATGGCTGGATCATTTTTCGGTCTTGGTGGCGGTCTTGGTCTCTATAACATTGGAGGTCTTGGTTTACTACTTGCCGTTGGCGGAGTAGCACTTGCTAGCCTCTTTCTTGTTTTAGATTTTGATCAGATTGCAAAAGGAATTGCCAGCGGTGCGCCAGAGCAAGAATCTTGGCGTGCAGCCTTTGGTTTAATGGTCACACTTGTGTGGCTATACCTTGAAATCCTTCGCTTGATTTCAATCTTGCGCGGTAATGACTAAATAAAAGAAGTTAGTGCGGCTCTTCACTGATAATCGGTGAGGAGCCGTTCTCTTTGTCTTTATCAATCTTGCGCGTTTCAGGTAAATCAAATACTAAAAAGAGCGCAATAAGAAAGACAGCTCCGGTAGTAACAAGAGCCATTCTGTAGTCTGCGATATCTGAAATAAACCCAAGCAAAATTGGCCCGACCATCATGCCGGCATCACCCGCCATTTGATAAATGGCTACAACACGACCACTGCGACCTTTGATTACATCACCGACAAGAGCTGCACCGGTGCCACCAAATGCCCCACCTAAACCCAAGAAAAGCATTGCGATTAAATACATCCAAATATTTATTGATAAAATTAATATTAGTAAGCCAATTGCAATTAAAGATACGCCGAGCATCAGCGCTGGTCTGCGACCAGCTTTATCTGAATAACGACCAGCGCGAATCAGAATTAAGCCTTGGGCAAGGGCAGCAACAGTAAAACCAATTCCGACTAGCGTTGTTGTTCCATGTAAATCTTGGATTACATAGAGCGGCAAAATGGAGGATCTAACACCAAAGAGAACCCAGGTAACTAAAAATGTCATCAGAAGAATGTAGCGAAATGCTTTAATTTGCAAGGCTTCACGAATTGTTGTCGCAGGGGTTGCATCAAGAACATGTTCAGTTTTACCTAACCTGTTTTCGTGTAGAAAGAAGAATGCAATGATTCCGGCAATTGAAAGTGTTACCGAATAAATAAAGAAGGGAGCACGCGGGGATATTGCAATAAGTATTCCACCAAACGCTGGTCCAGCAATGCTTCCGACTAGAAAGCCACCGTTATAAACTGATAGTGCGCGACCTCTTTTATCATCACTTGTCACCCGCAAAATAAGTGAACCAGCAGAAACTGAAAACATTGCTGAGCCAAGGCCACCTGCTGCGCGCAGGAATAGTAATTGCTCATAACTTTGCGCAAGAGCTGTCAGGAAAACAAAGAAAGCAACCATAAATAGCCCAAAGCCAAGAACTAGGCGCTCGCCAAATCGGTCTACAAATTTTCCTGATACCAAACCCGATGCCAATCGAGTAATTGCAAACATTGAAATAACAAGACCAATGGCTGTATTGCTTACCCCAAAAGTCTTAGCGAAAATTGGAATAGCAGGGATGATTAATCCAAAGCCCAATGCTACAAAAAAGGCAACGGTAGTTAGAACCGGAACTTCCTTTGGTAGATCGGTGAAAGGTGAATTAAATTTTTTTAAGATTATCCGACTGCCTCACTGGTGGCCTCTGCACGAGCAGCAGCATAATCTGCCCCACTTTGAAGTGGTTTCTCACGTAAGAAGAGCGCAAAGAGGAAAGCTAGAACCATCACTGGTACTGCCGAAATAAAGACGACTTGGAACGCGCTAGCAAAACCGGTGAATACCGTTTCCTGTATAACTGGCGGAAGTTTTGCAAGACCAGCAGTGTTATTAGTTAACGCACCAATTGCCTTCATGTCCACCCCTGCAAGTGCACTTGGATTCTCTATTGCCAGATCGGCAAAGCCACTGGTGAGATTATGAGCCATGCGATTGGTAAGAATTGTTCCAAAGATTGCAGTTCCAAAGGCCCCACCAAGGGTGCGGAAGAAAGTGTTTAAACTTGTTGCAACCCCTAGCTCCTTAAAGTCCACCGCATTTTGAAGCGCGATAACTAAAGTCTGCATTGACATACCAAGTCCAACACCAACAATTATTGCAAATATTGAAAGTTTCCAGTACGCCGTATTAACGCCCATAGTGCTCATCAGCAAAAGCCCCAAAGTCATGAACGCGGTGCCAAGAATTGGAAACTTCTTGTATTTGCCCGTTTTAGTAATGAGTATTCCGCTAGTAATCGTCGCGGAAATAATTCCAAGCATGAGCGGGATTAATTTTAAACCGGCAGAGGTAGCGCTATTTTGTTGAATTACTTGCAAGTAAAGCGGCAACATAATGATCGCGCCAAACATTCCTACACCGACGAAGAAAGATATAACGGAGGTAAGCGAGAATGTATGGTTTTTAAAGAGCGCCAGCGGCAAGATTGGCTCCTTAGCTTTTCCTTCCCAATATAGAAAGAGCAGAGTAAGAAGGGCTCCACCGCCGAAATAAGCAAGCGTAATCGGTGCGTTCCAGCCATTTTCAGGCCCTGATATCGAAGTTCCAAGGAGCACGCAAACGACTGCGCCAACCAAAAGTATTGCGCCAAGATAATCGATTGAGTGTTCGCGTTTTACTTTAGGAATATGCAAAACAATCGATGCAACAACTAGAGCTAGAATTGCGAAAGGAATGTTGATATAAAAAATCCAGCGCCAGCCAGTAATTCCAAAAATTTGCCCACGATCAGAGAGAAAACCACCAAGGAGTGGACCTGCAACTGATGAAAGACCCCAGACTGCGCCAAAGTATCCTTGATATTTTCCGCGCTCGCGTGGAGAAACTATGTCGCCAATGATTACGAAAGAAAGACTCATCAAACCGCCGGCACCTAGACCTTGAATTGCACGGAATGCAATTAGTTGATTCATATCACCAGCGGCACCAGATAGAATTGAGCCAATTAAGAATGTGATGATGGCAAATTGATAGACCGGACGCCGTCCATAGAGATCAGAAATTTTTCCATACAATGGTGTAGATGCTGTTGCGGTAAGCAAATATGCAGTTACAACCCAGCTGTAATGATTGAGTCCATTAAAATCTTCAACGATGCGTTTTAGAGCAGTAGAAACGATTGTCTGGTCAAGGGCTGCTAATAACATTCCGGTCATTAACCCGCTCATAACCAACATGATTTCGCGGTGGGTAAATTCACCAGATGGAGCCTTGGTTGTTGAATTCGTTTTTCTAGACACAATCACCTTTCACGGCAGTGAGAGGTAAGTTTAACTGTAAAACTCGGCAGCCTTAATAACTACGGTAATTTCCATTCCATTTGGCGCGCTATAAGAGACGGTATCACCGATTTTTGAACCTATTACCGATGCACCGAGAGGCGACCTCTCGCTATAGACATCTAAATCACCTGAAGCAATTTCGCGAGAACCTATAAGAAACTTCATTTCATCACCAGCAATTTCTGCGGTAACAATCATCCCGGCACCAACAAGGCCGTCGGCGGTGGCTGGCGGAGTTCCAATGTGTGCGTTTTCTAACATTTGTTTTAGTTGGCGAATTCGCGCTTCGTTCTTGCCTTGCTCATCGCGCGCCGCGTGGTAACCACCATTTTCTTTTAAATCACCTTCGGAGCGCGCGGCTTCTATTTTGGCAACAATTTCCGGGCGGTACACATTTTCGAGATGGGAAAGTTCAGCCGTTAAGCGATCGGCTGCTTCTTGCGTTAACCACGTTTGCGAACTCATAAGGTGTAACGGTAGCGCATCGACTACGCGAGGCGACAGCGCAGTACATCGGCATTTACCGCTGTATTACGCGTTGGGATAATGGTAGTTCGGTCGATAGTGGCGAGGCCAGATTCAATTCGGTCATCAATTTGGCCGACAACGCTCTTATCGATATCTCGTGCGATGAGTGTGCATATAACTTCTTTTGTGGCATCGCGACGATTTAGCGAGTATCTAATAGAAATTTCTCGATCACTATTGGATGAAAACGAAATAAGAGTTGAGCTAAGCTCTGGTCGAGAATGATGCAGACCTGCCCATAACAGCCACGCTATTCCAAAGAGTGCAAAAACTGCGGCGCCAGCGACCCATCCACGCCTAGAGCGCACGCCGTATCTATCATCGTAGGAGAACTCGGATTGCGATTGCATGGGATGATTATTGCATGCAAAGAGAATTTGATATGGGCACAGCAGGCTCACTGACGGTGGCAATTCTATTTATTGCAGTTGTTTTTTTGCTTCGTAGTTTCTATAAGCGATATACAAAGTTAGATCGCACTGATGACTCAAGTAAAGAGTAGTTCCCTCCTCAATAAATTATTGCAGGGCCTTTCAGTTTTACTCATCGCAACGCTCTTTTTTGGTTTAGGTATCTGGCAGTTAGACCGAGCTAAGTTTGTTAAAGCCGTGATTAAGGAATCCAAGATCGTTGATACATCCGTTGTCGCACTCGAATCAATAACTTTGCCGCGAATTTCGCTAGACCCATTACTGATATATCGTTTTGTCAAAGCTTCTGGCAATTACATTGCTAATTTTCGTGCGCCCAATCAGATCGATGGAAGCGGCAGCGAAAGTGATTGGGAAGTTGCCCTGTTGCAAGTAAACTCGAGCGCAGCAATATTAGTTGTTCGCGGATTATGGTCCGAGCGTTTGGCAAATCCAGATATTGCACAATCCATGACAATTAATATCACTGGTCAATTGCTGGGTCACCAAGTATCAGATCATGCAGATAATGCACCAGGAGTTATTTCGCGCCTTGATAGCGCAGTAATTGTTGGGCAGAGTGATTTAGATTTATTTGATGGATTCATAATTGCTAAATCTGAATCAACCCAAGGTGAGCAATTAATCAGAACTCGCTTAAGCGCGCAGAAATTGCAATCTCGAGTTCCAGGTTTCTATTGGCAGCACCTTTCATATGTTGTGATTTGGTGGTTAATGGCCGCCATCGTCCTATATCTGCCTTTTTACCGTAGGAAAGTAGAAGAGGCCTAGAGTTAGACTTATTAAAACGAATTATTGAGTGGGGGTTTTGGACATGTCTGGTGCTGTCAATCGTTTTCGAATAATGGCAATTGTTTCGGGCATTATGTCTTTATTGCTCTGGTTTGTTTTTATGCCAGGAAAATACTTAATCGATAACCCAGATTTTCATAGCAGAATTATTTGGATTCCGATTGTGCATGGTTATTTGTACCCGCTCTATATTTTAAGCGCGCTGGCATTTTCAGTTAAAGCACGTTGGCCGCTGATGCAGATGCTGGGCTTAATTTTGGCTGGAACTCTTCCCGTTGCTTCACTGATTGCAGAGCGCCGAGTTGTTAAAAGGTATTCGTAACTCCATCAAGTCGCTGCTCTATCCGCTCTATGAGTGGCGCATTGTTAGGGATTTAGATTTTTCAAAAACCCCGCACCATGTTGGCGTAATTCTTGACGGAAATCGTCGTTGGGCAAAAGCAAATCGTGATGAGGCCGACCCAACCGATGTTGGAATTAAAAATTCTGCCAAGGGTCACAAGGCAGGTGCTAATAAAATTATCGAATTTCTTGGCTGGTGCGAAGAAGCCGATGTCAAAGTCGTAACTTTATGGCTTCTCTCTACCGATAATTTAAAGCGAAGTGATGAGGAATTAGCCGAACTCTTAAAAATAATTGGTGCAACGGTCGATGAACTAGCCGCCACTGGGCGCTGGAATATCAAAGCAGTTGGTGCGCTAGATTTATTGCCGCAGTGGTTAGCCCAAAAATTAACTGGACTTACTCCATGTCGAAGCGATGGACTTGAAGTTAATGTAGCAATTAGTTATGGCGGGCGACGCGAAATTGTTGATGCTGTAAAAAGCTATATGGAGCAAGAAGCGAATTTGGGGCACAGCATGGCGCAAGCACAAGCAAATATCTCTACAGATGAGATTGCTAAGTTCTTATATACCGCTGGCCAGCCAGATCCAGAATTACTAATTCGCACATCAGGGGAACAGCGATTGGGAGGTTTCTTATTATGGCAAAGCGCGCTTTCAGAGTTTTATTTTTGTGAAGCGTACTGGCCAGATTTTAGAAGAGTCGATTTCTTGCGAGCGCTTCGCGCCTACTCGCTTCGGCAAAGACGTTTTGGCAGCTAAGAACTTTTCCAAAAATTAACGTTTGGCTCGTGCGTGTCGGCACAAAAGTAAGGGCTTCTAGTTCTACCTTTTTGGTATCCGAAGCGCGCTCCTACTATTACAACTAAAAAGGGCGGACCCTAAGAATGAAAGAGTTGGCCGTTGGCTGCTAAAGCTCAGAGCGGCAAGAAGACCTTTGTTCTAGATACCAGTGTTTTGCTGGCAGATCCTGGCGCGCTCTATAAATTTGCCGAACACCAAGTCATTATTCCTATCGTTGTCATTAGCGAATTAGAGAGTAAACGCGACCATCCTGAACTTGGATATTTTGCGCGAGCCGCGCTGCGAGCCCTCGATGATTTACGTGTTACACATGGTCGGCTAGACAAACCGCTGATAATTACCGATCAAGGCGGAACGCTTTCAGTTGAATTAAATCACACCGATTTAAGTACTTTGCCCCACGGATTCTTGCGCGATGGAACAAATGATTCGCGAATTTTGGCAATTGCCAAAAACTTAATGGCGGATGGAAAAGACGTTGTTCTAGTAACTAAGGATTTGCCGCTTAGGGTTAAGGCATCTTCTGTTGGTGTTGAAGCCCAAGAATATTTAGCGGAATTAGTTAGCAATAGTGGCTGGACTGGCATCGTTGAATTAAACGTTGGTTCTGGAATTATTGATTCGCTCTATTCATCAGATCGCGTCGACCACGATGCGGCCCACGAATTGCCGGTACATACTGGAATTATTTTGCACTCCGAAAAAGGAAGTGCGCTGGCACGAGTCACTGCTGATAAAGGATTGCAATTAGTCCGTGGTGACCGCTCAGTCTTTGGACTGCATGGTCGAAGTGCTGAACAGAGAATTGCGCTCGACCTACTCTTAGATGAAAGTATCGGCATCGTCTCACTTGGCGGCCGAGCAGGAACTGGCAAAAGCGCACTAGCTCTTTGTGCTGGCCTTGAAGCGGTAATGGAAAAACGCTTACATAAGAAAGTCATCGTCTTTCGCCCGCTCTATCCAGTCGGCGGACAAGAACTTGGATATTTACCCGGCAGTGAGGGCGAAAAAATGTCGCCTTGGGCTCAAGCCGTCTTTGACACTTTAGGCGCACTTGTCTCGCAAGCCGTCATCGATGAAATCATCGATCGCGGCTTAATCGAAGTTTTGCCGTTAACTCATATTCGCGGGCGCTCACTCCACGATTCTTTTGTCATTGTTGATGAAGCCCAATCTTTGGAACGCGGAGTCTTACTAACCGTTCTATCTCGAATCGGCCAAGGATCGCGAGTGATTTTGACTCACGATGTTGCCCAGCGCGATAACTTGCGGGTCGGTCGCCATGACGGGGTCGTTGCCGTGGTGGAGGCTTTGAAAGGCCATCCACTCTTTGCCCATGTGACTCTGATACGCTCCGAGCGCTCACCGATTGCCGCGCTGGTCACCGAAATGCTGGAAGGGCCGCTGCCGGGATAACCCTAGAAAAGTCCAAAGTAGGCGCAAAAGAAAAAATCACAGTCATATTTCGGGCAATTCAGACATTACCCTAACTGACCTGCGCTTTTACAGATCCACAATCTGCTGCCTTTCAGAGAATTTGCAACCCGCGCTCCTTTAGATTTGCCCATGGCGCGCCGACTTGTCACGCTAGTGACCTTCCCTAGTACTTATGACCTTGATTGTGAAAACTTTTAAGGCTACTGGGGCGTGTATAGACGGGGCGAAGGGAGTAGAGATGAAGAGAGTTAGCGGCAACTTTGTTGGCGTCTGGACACTAATCGCGTCGATGCTCTTCTTGGCCACGGCGCAGCCAAGTGCTTATGGTCTGGAATTTCCACCGACTTCCAACCTTACTCTGGAAGATTCGGAGCCCCTAACTGCAACCGATGGCCCAGTTACTACGGCTGCTGCTCTTTATGGCCAGATACACTTTTCATCTAAGCGCCTTGGTTCGATCTTCTCTAGCGAAATGGCGCTGGTCTCAAATCTATCTCGCCAAGTCGAAGTTGCTCGGTCTCCGACTGGTGCTCGCAAAGTCGCTAAAGTAATTTTGCTAGAAGAATATGGCCTCGGTAAATCTCAATATGCCTGTCTCAATAGCCTTTGGACTAAAGAAAGCAACTGGAATTATAGAGCTCACAATCGTCGTTCCGGTGCCCATGGAATACCCCAAGCACTGCCCGCTATAAAGATGGATGTTATTGCAACCGATTGGCGCACTAACCCAGTAACTCAAATTCGTTGGGGACTTCGCTATATAGACATACGCTATGAGACGCCTTGTAAAGCTTGGGCTAAATTTAAAAAGCGCAACTACTACTAATTTTCTGGTCGCGACCCAATTGATAGTGGCTTAGAAGTTTCCGCGAAGAAATCAGTTCCTTTATCATCAACAACAATGAATGCAGGAAAATTAACAACTTCGATTTTCCAAACTGCTTCCATTCCTAATTCTTCGAAATCCAAGACCTCTACTTTCTTGATGCAATCTTGGGCAAGGCGCGCAGCTGGACCACCAATGGAGCCTAAATAAAAACCGCCATGCTTTTTACAAGCATCAGTTACTGCTTTAGATCTGTTGCCCTTAGCAAGCATGACCATCGAGCCGCCGTTAGACTGAAAATATTCAACGTAGGAATCCATACGTCCAGCGGTAGTTGGACCAAAAGAACCAGATACATAACCTGCAGGAGTTTTAGCGGGACCTGCGTAATAGACGGCATACTTTTTTAAATATTCTGGCATTGATCCGCCCGCGTCAAGGGCTTCTTTTATTTTGGCATGCGCTAAATCGCGCGCAACAACTAGCGTCCCAGTCAGCGATAACCGAGTTTTAACTGGGTATTTAGTGAGTTCGGCTTGGATGCTTGCCATCGGTTGATTTAAATCAATCTCAACAACGTTATCGTCTAAATGTTCATCGGTTGTTTCGGGTAAGAAGTGTGCAGGATCGCGTTCTAATTCCTCAAGGAATACGCCCTCTTTAGTGATTTTGGCCTTTGCTTGGCGATCTGCCGAACATGAAACTGCAATAGCAATAGGTAGAGATGCACCATGGCGAGGCAAGCGAACAACGCGAACATCGTGACAGAAATATTTGCCACCAAATTGTGCGCCGATTCCAAGTTTTCGAGTTAATTCAAGGACTTGTGCCTCTAGTTCGATATCGCGAAAAGCGCGCCCAGTTGCAGCATCACCTGTTGTTGGCAGTGAATCTAGATATTTAGTGCTGGCAAGTTTTCCAGTTTTAACCGTTTGCTCGGCGCTGGTGCCGCCTATGACAATCGCTAAATGATATGGCGGGCAGGCAGCAGTTCCGATTGAACGCAATTTTTCGTCGAGCCAGATCATAAAAGATTTCGGATTTAAAACCGCCTTTGTCTCTTGATATAAGAAAGACTTGTTAGCACTTCCGCCGCCTTTAGCGATGAAGAGAAAATTATATTCATCGGCATGGTCAGTGTCGGCATAGATTTCAATTTGGGCAGGCAAGTTATTGCCAGTGTTCTTTTCTTCCCAAGTTGTAACAGGGGCTAATTGGGAATAACGCAGATTTAAATTTGTGTAGGCATTATAAATTCCTTGCGAAATTGCAATCTCATCTTTTCCTGTGGTTAGAACGTGTTGACCTTTCTTTCCCATGACAATTGCGGTGCCTGTGTCCTGACACATCGGCAAAATTCCGCCAGCAGCGATATTGGCATTTTTTAATAAATCAATGGCTACAAAGCGATCGTTAGGAGAACTTTCAGGATCTTTAATAATATTAGCTAATTGTTGTAAATGATCTGGGCGCAAATAATGTGAAATGTCGTGTATTGCTTCGGCGGCTAATTTTTCAAGGGCGATTGGTGCAATTTCTAAAAACTCACGATCGCCAAGTTTTACGGTAGCAATACCTTCTTTAGTAACAAGGCGATATTTCGTTTCATCTTTACCAAGCGGCAAGATGTCTTCATAAGAAAATGTTGGTGCCATAACTATTGCCCAGCTGGCTTTGCTGCAGCTAACTTCTTACGTGCGCCATCTAGCCATTCTTGGCAAATCTTTGCTAACTCTTCACCGCGTTCCCATAATTTAAGAGATTCCTCAAGAGTCGCAGTTCCGGTTTCAAGGGTGTCAACAACTTTTGCTAACTCATCACGCGCCGCTTCGTAGCTCAATTCTTTATCGGTGGCCATGTGCTAAATCTACCCCTTAACTTTGCCTGATGCTGTGGCCTCAGTCTCACCAAGGGCAAGCCGCAAAGATAATAAATCTCCTCTTTTTAAAGTTTTTGGGTCACGCACGATTTCGCCATTGATTAATTGCACAACCGAATATCCACGATCTAGCGTTGCTTGTGGCGATAGCGAACGAATGCGCGCAGTAATTTGCTTTAACTCTTCTTTTGCGATTTTGAGTCGGTTGCCAAATTCACGTTTAGATCTTTCGCGTAAGTTAGCAATTATTTCCACGCGAGTAGTAATTAATAGCATCGGCTCTTTTAATACTGGGCGCGCTCTAAAGGCTGCGATTCGTGTGGTTTCCAAATCAATCAAATTTATTACGCTCCTGCGGCCCCGATCGCGTAATTGATTAATGAAAGCAATCTCATCGCGAATGTCAGGAACAACGTGTTTTGCTGCATCCGTTGGCGTTGATGCACGGTAATCAGCCACAAGGTCTAATAAGGGGGAATCCTTCTCGTGGCCAATTGCACTAACAATTGGGGTTAGGCAAGAGGCGGCTAAACGCACTAAAGATTCATCGCTAAAAGGCAGTAAGTCTTCAAATGATCCACCACCGCGAGTAATGATGATTACGTCAACTTCGGAGTCTGCCTCTAGTTCGCGCAAAGCCTGTGAAACCTCCACCACAGCAGCTGCGCCTTGCACCGTAACTTCGCGAATTTCAAATTCAACGCTAGGCCAACGCCGTTTAGCGTTTTCAACTACATCTTTTTCAGCATCGGTATTTCGCCCACAAATTAAACCAATTTTTCGTGGCAGAAGCGGCAGTGAAATCTTGCGATCTGAATCAAAGAGACCTTCAATTGCCAGTAAGTTTTTTAGTGCTTCAAGGCGTGCCAGTAATTCGCCGACACCGACGTGGCGAATTTCGCGCGCAGATAAAGTAAGCGAACCATTCTTGGTATACCAAGATGCTTTTGCAAAGATAACAACTCGTGCATTTGCTGGCAGTGGTTGAACTGATGCAATTACTGATTTATGACACATCACTGATAAAGACATATCAACACTTGTATCGCGTAAGCGAATAAAAGCCATAGTTCCACTGCGTTCATTGAGTTCAGAGATTTCGCCTTCAACCCAAATAGGACCTAACCGATCTACATATTCTTTAATCGCCTCGGTTACAACCCGAACCGGCGCTGGCGCATCACTTGAACTTTCGAACATGTTGTGATCCTAATAGACTGACCCGTATGGCTAAGAAAGTTTTGCTTGCGGCGCCCCGCGGATATTGCGCAGGCGTTGATCGCGCAGTTATAACGGTTGAAAAAGCCTTAGCCCTTTATGGTGCCCCGGTTTATGTGCGCAAAGAAATCGTTCATAATAAATATGTTGTTGCAGCACTTGTTGCGCGCGGGGCCATCTTTGTCAGCGAGACCGATGAAGTTCCAGAAGGGATGACCGTTGTTTTTTCAGCCCACGGCGTTGCACCAGTTGTACATGAAGAAGCCGCGGCCCGTAATTTAAAAGTTATCGATGCAACCTGTCCATTAGTGACAAAAGTACATAACGAAGCCAAACGTTTTGCGGGCGAAGATCTTGAAATTTTATTAATTGGTCATCACGGCCACGAAGAAGTTGTTGGAACGGCCGGGGAGGCTATCGGCAAAGTAAAAGTAATCGATGGCCTAGAGGGCGCGCGCACCGTTGTACCAACTCCTGGAAAGAAACTTGTCTGGTTATCTCAGACAACACTTAGTGTGGATGAAGCACTTGCCACCGTTGCGGTTTTGAAAGAGCGGTTTCCAGATATTCAAGATCCACCCAGTGATGACAT
>JBCKHB010000020.1:0-12745 GCA_038906075.1 Candidatus Planktophila sp. | reverse complement strand
AAATTACCCAAGAGATCAGTGAAATTGTTGGCGGCGCAGACGCGCTGGCCTCAGCTAGCGCAGGGAGTGAATGATGTCGATGGAAACTTCAGTTAAAACTTCAAGTAAGGGTCGGGTAGCGCGAGTCATCGGACCGGTGGTGGATATTGAATTCCCAGCCGATTCAATGCCCGCAATCTTTAACGCCTTACATGTCGAAGTGACTATGTCTGGTCAAACTCGTAAGTTAACGATGGAAGTTGCACAACACATTGGTGACAATCTTGTGCGCGCAATTTCTATGCAACCAACGGACGGAATGGTCCGCGGTGCAGAGGTAACAGATACTGGCTCTGCAATCTCAGTGCCAGTTGGAGATGTCACAAAAGGCCACGTGTTTAACACACTTGGTGAATCTTTAGATGTCCCAACATCATCACTTGATATTAAAGAGCGTTGGTCAATTCATCGTAATCCACCCCCATTCGATCAATTGGAATCAAAAACAGAGATGTTCGAGACAGGTATCAAAGTTATCGACCTTCTCACACCATATGTAAAGGGTGGCAAGATTGGTTTATTCGGTGGCGCAGGTGTTGGTAAAACTGTTTTGATTCAGGAACTGATTTACCGCGTTGCTGAAAACTTCGGTGGAGTATCTGTTTTCGCTGGCGTTGGCGAACGTACTCGCGAAGGTAACGACTTATTTCTTGAAATGACTGAAACCGGTGTTATTAATAAGACCGCGCTAGTTTTCGGCCAGATGGACGAACCACCTGGAACGCGTCTTCGCGTGGCACTTTCGGCGCTGACAATGGCTGAATATTTCCGCGATGTTCAAAAGCAGGATGTGTTGCTCTTTATCGATAACATTTTCCGCTTTACGCAAGCAGGTTCTGAAGTATCAACGCTGCTTGGCCGTATGCCTTCTGCTGTGGGTTACCAGCCAACCTTGGCCGATGAAATGGGCCAGTTACAGGAGCGTATTACATCAACTCGTGGTAACTCGATTACATCGGTGCAGGCAATTTATGTTCCAGCCGATGACATTACTGATCCTGCTCCGCATACGACTTTCACGCACTTAGATGCAACAACTGTGTTGTCTCGTCCGATTTCAGAACTTGGAATTTATCCTGCAGTAGATCCACTTGATTCAACATCGCGCATCTTGGACCCACGCTATATCGGCGAACACCACTTCCGTGTTGCTAACCGTATTAAGCAGATCTTGCAGCGCTACAAAGATTTACAGGACATCATTGCAATTCTTGGAATCGATGAATTATCAGAAGAAGATCGTATTCTTGTTGGTCGCGCTCGCCGCATCCAGCGCTTCTTGTCACAGAATACTTTCGTGGCAAAGGTCTTTACCGGCCTTGATGGTTCATTCGTTCCAGTTGCCGAAACAATTAGCGCATTTGAAGCCCTTGCCGATGGAAAGTATGACCATCTTCCAGAACAAGCATTTTATATGTGTGGTGGTTTAGACGATGTAGAACGTAAAGCCGCTGAATTGGCTAAAGGGTAAAAGGAAATAAAATGGCATTTTACGTCGAACTAGTATCGCCAGAGAAGCGTGTTTGGTCGGGCGAAGCCACAATAGTTTCTGCTCGCACGCTAGATGGTGATTTGGGAATTCTCACAGATCACTCACCGCTCTTTGGCGTACTAGTCGATGGAATTGTTTCAATCAAGGCAGTCGATGGAAGCGTGGCGCAACATAGCGTTCACGGCGGTTTTATATCTGTTTCAAATAATCGAGTTTCAATTCTTGGCGAAAGCACTGATTAATCTTTTAAGTGGTGCTCGGTCTCAATCAAGCGTACGGTCTTGGATTTTCCACGCATAACAATTGATTGGCTGATTGCGCCATAAGGCGTATAGCGAATGCCCCGCAGTAGTTCTCCATCGGTAATTCCTGTTGCGGCTAAGAAAACATCATCAGAATTAATTAAATCGCGAGTCATTAAAACTTCTTTAGAGTTTTTCCCATCAATATGTAGTTGACCTTGGATGGCCCCGCCTAAACAAATCATGGCAGCGGCCGTAATAACGCCTTCGGGAGTTCCGCCAATTCCCATCAATAGGTCAATCCCAGTTCCAGGGCGCGCAGTCTCAATTGCTGCGGCAACATCACCATCTTGAATTAATCGAATACGTGCACCGGCTTCACGAATTTCCCTTATTAACTTTTCATGGCGCGGCCGATTAAGAACAATTACCGTTATATCGTTTACCGAAAGATTTTTTGCTTTTGCAACGGCCTTAATATTTTGCGCAGTGCTGGCAGTTATATCAATTACCTGCGCAGCTTGTGGGCCAGTAACGATTTTATTCATATAAAAAATATCGTGTGGGTCAAACATCGTTCCGCGTGGTGATAGCGCGATAACACTGATGGCGCCATTCATTCCATTTGCGGTCAGAGATGTTCCATCAATTGGATCAACGGCCACATCACACGATGGACCTTGTTGATTTCCAACGCTTTCACCGTTGTGCAACATAGGTGCGTTATCTTTTTCGCCTTCACCAATTACAACAATGCCTGACATGTCAACGGTATTAATAATTTCGCGCATTGCTTCTACCGCTGCCTTATCGGCAAGATTTTTCTCACCCCGCCCAACCCACGGCGCTGCTGCCATCGCTGCAGTCTCAGTTACACGAATAAGCTCGAGCGCTAAATTTCGGTCAGGAATCGGTCTCATTATTCACGGCTCACTTTCGCTCCTAGTTTTTGCAACTGTTCTGCAAATTGCGGATATCCACGGTCAACATGATAAGCATTATCGATTGTTGTTTCACCATCGCTAACTAATGCGGCAAGAACTAAACCTGCTCCAGCGCGAATATCGGTGGCTTCAACGGGTGCACCAGATAGTTCTGGTATGCCAGTAATTGCTGCGTGATGGCCATCGATGCTTATATGGGCGCCGAGTCGAATTAATTCATTAACAAACATAAAGCGCGATTCAAAAACATTTTCCGTCACTATGGCATCACCATCAGCGATTGAATTAAGGGCAATAACCATTGGCAGTAAATCGGTTGGAAAACCTGGAAATGGAAGCGTCGCAACATCAATTGCTTGTGGCCTGCGATCCATTTGTATGCGAATTCCATCGGCAGTAGTTGTAACAATTGCGCCAGCACTCGCTAACTTTTCAAGGGGGAGTTCTAAATGTTCTGGGCGAGCACCATGGATTGTGATGTCGCCTTTTGTCATTACGGCAGCAAATGCCCACGTTCCGGTAATTATTCGATCTGGAATAGTCGTGTGATCGGTTGGGTGTAATTTTTTAACACCCGTAATTGTGATTAGCGGAGTTCCAAGGCCTTCAATTTTCGCGCCCATCCCAATTAAGAATTCACCTAAATCAACTACATCAGGTTCGCGCGCCGCATTATCGATAGTTGTTATTCCGTGGGCTAAGACCGCGGCAGTCATAATATTTTCAGTTGCTCCTACGCTTGGGAAATCTAATTCAACGCTGGCACCTGTTAAACCTTGAGGTGCACGTGCAACGACATATCCATGTTCAATATGGGCATTGGCACCGAGGGCTTCTAAACCTTTTATATGAAAATCTAAACCGCGAGAACCAATTGCATCCCCACCAGGCAGGGCAACTTCGGCTTCACCAACTCGTGCAACTAGTGGTCCTAAAACATTTATAGATGCACGCATTTTTCTTACTAAGTCATAATCTGCACGGTGTCCGAGAAGTACAGGCACATCTATTGAAACTTCTGACTCAAAGTGCACAACTTTGCAGCCCAAGCGAGTTAGTAAGTCGGCCATGATCTCTACATCGGCAATTGCTGGCACGTTGCGAATAGTTGTTTTGCCAGTAGCCAGTAAGGATGCGGCCATTAATTTAAGTACAGAGTTTTTCGCCCCACTTACATGGACTTCACCTTGAAGACGAGCACCACCAGTTACGCGGAAACGATCTGCCGTAGCCATTAGCCCTCCTTCACTTTGTTTTCACACGGTATTGCCTATGGCCTAGTGGTCTCATCGTAACTCTCCTAATAGGCTCTACCCATGGTTAATTTAACGCGCATTTATACCAAGACTGGCGATGATGGAACTACTTCATTGGGGGATATGAGTCGTACATCAAAGAACGATCCACGCCTTGAAGCATACGCCACAGTCGATGAAGCAAATTCATCTATCGGTGTGGTCCTTTCTACCGATGAACTACCTGATGATGTCCGCACCTTACTGGTGAGAATTCAAAATGATTTATTTGATGTTGGTGCTGATTTATGTACCCCTATTACGGATTCCCCAGCTTTTGAACCGCTGCGAGTTTTGGAATCACAGGTAACATTTATTGAAGAACAAATTGATAAATATAATTCAAGCTTAGAACAACTTCGCTCATTTGTTTTACCTTCAGGAACACCAGCGGCTGCGCACTTACATGTTGCTCGTACGGTAACAAGGAGAGCCGAGCGACTAACATGGGCTGCAATTCACGCATTTGGTTCAGGGGTCAGCCCAGTAACTGCCAAATACTTAAATCGTTTATCTGATTTACTTTTTGTTTTAGCGCGTCATGCAAATTCAAAAATCGGTGATCAACTCTGGGTACCCGGAGCGAATCGTTAATTACTTATTTTAGTTGACGAATAAGTAGTAATCGGAAGTTTTTCAGTTGCAGGATCTCGGTGACAAATAACATTAATACCTGAAACCGTATGTGTTGAGTCAATTTCTTCGCCACTAACTAACAAAATTGTTTTTATCTGTTGGACTTTAGAGCCACTAATAGAAGTGCGAATAGTGCCAAATGATTTTATTGTGGAATCAGCAACCGAGGTTGGGCCAACAATTTTCGCGGTGACTTCCCACCACGAACAACCAGTCAGAGATGCAACTTGGACTGCACCACAGGAGTATTTCTCGCAAATTCGGATGCCATCAATTTCTTGGGCAAGCTGGGCTGTTAATTTTTTATTATTAGATGCAACACCAATTAGTACTTTGCTTGTCGGAACTTTTGCAAAGATATCACCGCTTACTTTAAAACCTTTAGGTGGCCACACAGGTGATGGCGAAGGAGATACCTTACTTCTCTTCTTTGGTACTTTTTTTACAATTTTCTTTTTAACAACTGGTGCATTTGTTTTTTTAGCGGTTGGCTTTGCACTCGTTTTTATGCTTGGAGTAGGGCTAGATTTCACAGAAACTTTTGGAGTCGGCGTTGGGCTCTTGCTCGCAGCATTGGCGGGCGGTGTGACCAAGGCAAGGGCCACCGTAATTGCAATTAAGCCTTTAATCACGAGCCCATTTAAATGTACGAATTGAAATAAATATTCCAACAAATAACCAGACAAGAATGATTAAAAATGTTCGCTCTGTCTCCCAAGAGCCAGCAACTTCACGCGCGGCAAATGAATCTGGAAGAAAGACTGAACGCATTCCTTGGGTAAGCCATTTGAGCGGAAAAATTGTGGCAACTTGTTGCATCCAACCAGGTAGGTCAGTAAAGACAAAGAAAACTCCACTAAAGAATTGCAAAATAATTACAACAGGAGATACAACGGCTGCTGCACCGCGCCCACTTTTAGGAACTGACGAGAAAGCGATTCCAAGGACTGTCGAACATGCACTACCAAGAATTATTAACCAAGTAAAGGTGAACCATTTCATTGGATCAGTTGGCAGATTTAAACCAAAAAATATGACGCCGAAGACTAGAAGTAAGAGAACTTGAAAAGTCATACTTGCGATAACTAGTAATGATTTACCGATGAAATAACTCGACATTGGCATTGGAGTTCCACGTAAGCGCTTTAGTGCACCAAAGTCGCGCTCCATCGGAATGATAATAGCTAATTGTTGAAATCCAGTATTTACAAGTGCCGAAGCAATCAGGCCTGCAACGAAATACTGGCTAAAGGTTACATCTGGTGTCAAATTAATTTTAAAGACAGAACCAAAAATTACTAGAAGAATTATGGGAAAGAGCAGTGTGAAGACAACTGATTCTCGCTGTCGTGTAAATTGACGAATTTCTAATCCGCCTCGGCGGATGCCCAGCGAAAAGGCACTTGGGATTTTTTTCATTCGGTTTGCCCAATCATTTCCAAATAAATATCTTCAAGAGATGGCCTAGTAACAGTTAACTCAGGAATCTCGGTAGGAAATTTTGTGGCAAGAGCGCGTACTAGCTCAGTTGGATTATATGTTTTTTCTCGTTTTGTTTGCCCATTTTCGAGCCAAGAAACTTGTGCCATAGAGGTAGCGCGACCACCCAGAGATTGCGGTGTGGATGTTTCAATGATTTCACCATTATTTATGACCGCAACACGATCGGCTAACGCCTCAGCCTCATCTAAATAATGCGTAGTTAAGAGAATTGTTGTGCCACCGCCACGTAAATTTTCAATCAGCGCCCAGAATGCCCTGCGCGCTTCCGGGTCAAAACCAGTAGTTGGTTCATCTAAAAAGAGTAACTCTGGATTTCCGATGATTCCAAGCGCGACATCCAAGCGCCGGCGTTGTCCTCCAGATAAATTACGGATCAATGATCTCGCTTTTTCGCTTAGTCCAACGGCATCGATTACTTCAGCCGGATTTCTAGGGTGTGAGTAGTAGCCACTGAAATGTGAAATAGTTTCTGCAACTGAGAGGTCACCCGAATCAGAGGTAGATTGCAAAACAATTCCAATCCGATTGCGCCATTGGCGCGCTCCATTTCCTTTATGCGATGGATCAAAACCAAGAACGCGCACTTCGCCCGAATCGCGGGTGCGAAAACCTGCCAGAATTTCTACCGCCGTAGTTTTGCCGGCACCATTTGGACCAAGGAGTGCGAAAATCTCGCCCTTAGCAATACTTAAATCGAGGCCATTAACTGCACGAAGTGGTCCATATGACTTTTTTAGACCTTTTACTTCGATAACGTTCATCTCTTTACCCTGCCATAGTTTGCAAAAAAGTGCGAAAATAGCCCCATGAGCCCACGCAAGAATTACCCAAAGAATCGTCGGCCGAAATCAGAAGAACGAGATATTCCAACATCTAATCAAATCTTTGAAGAACACGAAGATGGTTTATATGTTGTTAGAAAATTAACTGGTTCGGCTTCAAATAAACCATACCGTTGTCCTGGGTGTGATCAAATGATTCCAATGGCAACACCACATACCGTTGCTTGGCTAGATGGTGATGAAGGAGGACGACGCCATTGGCACAATGCATGTTGGTCTAAACGTAATCAACGCGGACCAAGAACCGAACGCACCAGAGGAGCTCCCCGATATTAGCCGAAACGCCCCTTTAATAATTTACTGAGCATAATTATTAATTTATCATTTCCTGCAGTGCGTTTAAAACTTGTAAAAGAGATTGGAATATTAAATCGGGTACGCACAACGGTACGCGAATAAGTAAATTCTAAAATCCCTTCAGCTCCGTGAACTCGTCCATAACCGCTATCTTTCACGCCACCAAAGGGCACAGATGCTATCGCTGCAAAAGAGATAGTGGAGTTAATTGCAACCATTCCGCATTTCAATTGAGAGGCAATTTTTTTACCGTGGCGTTTCGACCAAACTGATGCAGCAAGTCCATATCTTGTGGCATTTGAAAGTGCGATTGCCTCGTTCATATTTTTAACCCGATTAATAACAAGGGTTGGTCCAAAAGTTTCTTCCTGTACTGCAGTGGAATCTTCAGGAACATCAACAAAAATTACTGGCTCAACAAATGGCCGCTTCATTGATTGGATACCGCCAAAAACAGCTGTGCCACCCTTGGCTAGTGCATCATTTATATGTGATTCAATAACATCTAATTGTTTAGGCATGGTAGCTGGACCGTAATTTCCAACACCGGGGGCTCCTGGGTGAATCGTTTTTGCGAGATCAATCATTAGCGCAATGAATTGATCTGCAACTTTTTCATCAACATAGACGCGTTCTGCACTAATACAAGTCTGTCCTGCATTCGACATCGAGGACCAAATTGTGGCATCGGCGGCACGCTTTAGATCGGCATCTGCTGCGATAATTACTGGATCTTTTCCACCACATTCAAGAACAACTGGTGTCATTGTTTTCGCACAAGCCGCTGCAACTACTTTGGCAGTTTTAGTTGAACCAGTAAAGGCTAATTTATCAACGCCGCTTTCGCATAATGCGCGTCCAGTATCGGCTAGTCCAGTAATGCAAGTAAAGATGTGCGCAAAGGGTGCAATTTCTTCGAAAGTTTGTGCCAACCACATTCCTACACCTGGTGTGTATTCACTTGGTTTAAATACAACAGTGTTACCGGCAGCAAGTGCGTAAACGATGGAACCCATTGGAGTAAAGATTGGATAATTCCAAGGACCAATCACTCCGACTACACCAAGTGCAGAACGCTCAACTGTTGCCGACATATTTGCCATTATCGGGCCAGGAGATCTATGCGAGGTACGCATAATTTCTTCGGCATGACGCGCTGCCCAGCCTAAATGTGTGCAAGCAAGGCTTACTTCTAATTTCGCATCACTAGTAGGTTTTCCAGTTTCACGTGAAATTAATTCACTTATCTCATCACTTCTTTCAAGAATTATTTTGCTCCAAGCCAGCAGAACTTTCTTGCGCCCCGCAAAACCAATTTTTTGCCATGCCTCAAAGACGATTCGCGCACTTGCTACAGCATCGGCTACATCATCATCGGCGTGAATGAGATAAGTACCAATAACTTCGCCAGTTACTGGAAAATGAGAATCAAATGTTGCACTTTTGTGTCGGGCCATGGTTAATAGAGTAGTACTGGCTAGATAAGATTTGAAGCATGAGCGAGATAGTTAGAGCGGCAACTATTCTGCCGGCCCAGCGCACTGGATTTACTGTTGGTACAGCCGACGGAATTGATTTAATCGGAGAAATCGCGCGACCAATCGGCCCATCAAATGGTGCAATTCTCTCTTTGCATCCGCTTCCAACTGCCGGCGGAATGATGGATAGTCACATCTTTAAGAAGGCGGCTAATCGTTTACCAGCAATGGCTGGAATCACGGTTGTACGTTTTAATTCGCGTGGCACAACTAGTGATGCCGGAACAAGTTCTGGGGTTTTTGGCAATGGTATTTCAGAGCAATTTGATATCCAAGCCATGCTTTCCTATTGTTTTGATTATTTAGAATTAGAAAATCTCTGGGTTCTTGGGTGGTCATTCGGAACCGATTTAGCGCTACGCCATGCCAAGGATGAACGCCACAAAGGATTAATTTTATTGAGCCCACCGCTTCGGACAACAACGCAAGATGATTTGAAATATTGGGTTAATGATCAACGCCCGATAATAGCTTTGGTCCCAGAATTCGATAATTATCTACGGCCAGAAGCGGCACGCAAACGCTTTGCGGTAATTCCTCATTTGCAAATTATTGCAGTCGATGGAGCAAAACACTTATGGGTTGGAGAACCATCTGTCTATCGAGTTCTAACTGAGATAACGAAAATTATCGCACCTTCGTTTTTGCCACTTCCAACAGAGATTTAAGAGTTATTTGCTTTAGGAATTACGACTTCATCCAAAATTAAAATGATCGATGCAGCAACTGGGATTGCAAGCAGCCCGCCAACTAAACCTAATAGCGATGAACCAATTAGGGCAGAAACAATTGTTACTGCGCCAGGTAGCGCCATCGTGCGCTTCATAATTCGCGGTGTAACAATGTAGTTTTCGATTTGAACATAAATGACATAGGCGAGAAAAGCGATTACACCAATTGGAACCGACACTGTCAGGGCAACTAAAGTTACAACGCCACAGCCTAAGAAATGGCCGATGAGTGGAATTAAAGCAGAAACCAGCACGACCATTCCGATTGCAATCGGCGAAGGCAAACCAAGGAGAAGAGATAGAATTACAACGAAGACCGAAGCCATTGCCGCAATAAGAATTTGGCTTCCAACAAATGAACCAATTCGACCTATTATCGCATCCGTTAAGCGAGAAACCCGATCGCGTCGGCTAGCTGGAACTAATTGAAGAGCTAGCTTTGTTGCTGCTGGCAACGATGTGATGAAATAAAGGGTTAGAACTAAAATTGTTAGAAAAGTAAAGAAACCAGAGAGAATTGATTTACCGACTCCAAGAACTCCACCGAAAGTTGAGATTAGAAGTTCACCATTAGATGTCATTGACTTTAGTTTTTCTTGCAAAGTATCGATTAAACCAAATTGCTCGTTGAGATGCGAAAGTGTTGCATTGTTCTTTAAACCTTGCAGCAATTCCGGTCCCTTATTTATCAATTGTGAACCTTGGCTGACAACAGGGGGAACAACGACTAGTGCAAAGAAAATAACAAAAATTATGACAAGTGAGAAAACAACTGCTACAGATTGTGAGCGATTCAAGCCACGCTTTCTAATTGCTTCGACTGCAGGATTTAAACCCATTGCAAGAAAGAGAGCGATAAGAATCAAGACAAAAATTTGACTAACACTTCCCAGTGCTCGCATTAAAATTATCGCTGTAAGCGCGCCTATGGTAGCGATGAAACCAAAGTAAAATGGATGTGCTCTATCGATTGGCATGCCCGCAATTCCATAATCAGGGGGCACAGAACTCTTTTTTGCCGCTAATTTGCGAACCTTCTTAATTCGATCCTCAATTACCATGAAACCATTGTAAAGTGCTTTCTGTGACGCGCGGTTCATCTAACTGTCATATTGATGCGAGATAATAAGGATTATGGCGATTCGAATCACTGGGCTAGGCGATGAAATCGCCGCTGTTACTGGCTTGCCGTGGCACCTTAACCTTGAAGAATGGCCGGAAGATCCATCCCTTGCCGAGAAGCGCGGTATTTCTCGCCACGTAGTTCGCTTAATTAGATCTGGAAATGAACTCGATTCTGAAGTTTATGCCATTAAAGAAACGGTTTCAGAAATTGCAAATCGCGAGTATAAAATTCTGAGAAAACTAACCCAACTTGGTGCACCATCAGTTGAACCAATTGCAGTAGTTGAAGGAAGAACTGATGCCAACGGCGAAGAATTACCGAGCGCCCTTGCCACGCGCTTTCTTCCCTATTCATTGCCGTACCGAATCCTTTTATCAGGTTCGGTTTCGGCTCACGATATAACAACAATGGCCAGTGCGCTGGCACTCTTACTTGTTCGCTTGCATCTTTTAGGTTTTTGGTGGGGCGATTGTTCACTTTCTAATACTTTATTTCGTCGTGATGCCGAAGCATTCGCTGCATATTTAGTTGATGCCGAAACAGGTGAGTTTCAAAAATCACTTAGCGATGGTCAGCGAGAACATGATTTAGAAATCGCACACTTTAATGTTGCTGCAGAGTTAGAAGATTTAGCGCTATCAGGCGTTCTCTACCCTGGTATGGATCCAGTTCGAGCAAGCGATTCGGTTATCCGGCGTTATCGACGTTTATGGGCAGCTCTTAAGGAGCCACAACTTCTTGATCCAACTGATCGCCATGCCGTTGAACGCGCAATGCGCCAATTACAAGACCTTGGTTTTGCTGTCGAAGAAGTTTCGGTTTCGATTGATGGTGATTCTAAAATGTTATCTTTCCAACCAAAACTTGTTGCAGCGGGCTACCATCAGCAAAGATTGCGGGAATTAATGGGCCTTGAAACTGAAGAATTTCAAGCAAAGCGTCTGTTGGCATCCTTCGATAGATATTGCACGCGTGAGAAAGATTTAGGCATTAGCGTCAATGAATTGGCCAGAAAATGGCTCAGCGAAGTATTCGAACCGATGGTTGCCAAAGTTCCTGCTGAACTACGTGGGCGCATTGAATCAGCGCAAATGTTTCATGAAGCACTAGAACATCGCTGGTATTTGAGCGAACATGCGGGACATGATGTTGGATTAAATTTTGCAATACAGGGTTATATCAATGATGTACTGCCCTTTCGCCGCGATTCTGGCGTTAATCTACTAGCGCAGTAGTATTGGCTAGTGAGTCAGCCTCCTAATTTTGCACGCGCATTTGATTTAAGTTCATTGGGCAAACCAAAAGTTGAATCGGATACAACAATTCCTGGCGCCATCGTCAGCGCTGCAAATTTAACTAGTAAATTTCTAGAGTTATCTCGCACAGTTCCTGTGATTTTAATTTGCTGGTCGCCGCGAAGTCCAGAATCCATAGAAATGATAAACACTTTAGGAAAACTCGAAGCAGCCGATAAAGGAGCATGGGTCTTAGGGCGAGTTGATATTGATGCCGAACCCCAAGTTGCACAAGCTCTTCAAACAAAAACAGTTCCTTTTGGTGTTGCAATTATTGGCGAACAGATGGTTCCGCTTTTTGAACAAAATTATCCCGAAGTTCAAGTTCGCATGGTTATCGATAAAGTTTTAGCACTAGCCACGGAACAAGGTGTCGGAAGTGCGCCAGTAGAAAAATTCGAACCCGAAGAAGATGAAGCCCTAACTGCTTTAGAAGCAGGGAATTATCTTCTGGCGGAAGCAGCATATAGAAAATGGCTCAACAGAAAACCAAATGATGCACTTGCAAAATTAGGTTTAGCGCAAACTCAATTGCTTATACGCACGGAGAATTTAGATGCAGTAAAAATCCAAGCCCAAATTAGCGCAGATCCTAAAAACTTGTCTTTAAATTTGCAAGCCGCGGATTTAGAAATTGGTAGCGGAAACGTTGAAGCCGCCTTCACTCGTTTACTGGATTTGATAAAGGGCGTAACCGGAGAAGATAAAACTAAGGCAAAAGACCATCTGCTATCACTTTTTTCACTCGTTGATTCAAGTGATCCA
>JBCKHB010000019.1:0-13295 GCA_038906075.1 Candidatus Planktophila sp. | reverse complement strand
TTACTGCGGTATCTATTCCTGCATTTTTAGCTCTAGTGAGCGCAAAGGCGCTAGGTTGATCTGAAATTAGAGCTACCACATTTAATTCTGAATCGATAAGGTTTTGAGCAAGTGAGCCATTTCCAGATGCCAAAATTACAATTCGATTGCTCAAGAAGATCGCCTAATTCTTATTCGGGGCAAGTAGGTGGCAAGGGCAATTCCTATACCTAATTCAAGAGTTAGCGCCAGCGTGAATTGCCAGATTGAAACTCCTACTGTGCCCATCGCATCGGTTACCAGCGAACCACTGCTTAAGGCAGCAAGGAGAAGAGTAATTACAATTACAATAAAAAAACTTTGCCACATAATTCTGGTATTTAATGAAAGCGTCCAATGGGTTAAAAGCGCTCCAGTTAAAATAATTACAACTATTGCAAAAAGTGCCAGTGTAAATTCACCCGTTGGCAGTGCGCCGAGTAAAGGAATTGCTGGAATTTTTCCTAAGTTGTAACTTATTGGCGAAACTAAAGTTCCTGCACCTACCGCAAATCCAGCACCGCTTAAATATGACAAAGTGGCAACAACGCAATTAGGGATATAGGCAATATTAATTAATAAGAGTAAAAAACCGCCAAGGATTCCGGGTTGTAATACTTGGGTTAAATCTTTCACGGTTGAGATATTTAATAAGAGTGAGATGCCAAAAACAATTGAACTTAATCCAAGTAGGAGCGCCATAATTCGTGAGCCAAAAAAGATGGCTTGCGTGATGGGAGCGCTTCGGCCGACGCTTAGCGTTGTGATAAAAATTGCTGGCAAAATTATTGCTGGGACTAAGTGCCAGACTGGATTAACGCTTTCGGTAGCGGAAAAATATCCAAGAAGAGTTGCGATCGAGCTATATAGCAGTGAAAAAAGCGTGCGCGCTAATACAAGAAGTGAGGTGTCATCATCTAAGCGTTGCATTGTTCTTTTAAAACCACTTCGAACTGCCAGAATTGGGAAAAGAACTGCGCCGAGGGGTAAATAAGAAAGAAATCCAGCGATACCCGATGGTGGCAGAGCAAGCGAAAATGGAATGTGGTGTGTGCCTAGCCAAATCCAAAGCGCAGCGCGCATTGGATCTACAGTATTTCCAGTTGCACTGCCAGCCGTTGCCCATGCAATAAGTGCCAGAAAAGATATGGGTAATAAGATAATTGCAATACTGCGCAGCACTTGTGTCAGGCTTGCCACAAGTACGCGCGTAAACATTTTAATAACCTAGAATTTCACGCATTAAGCGCGCAGTTTCACTCGGAGTTTTTCCAACTCTTACACCCGCGGCCTCAAGTGCATCTTGCTTTGCTTGCGCGGTTCCGGAAGAACCAGAGACTATTGCCCCTGCATGTCCCATAGTTTTTCCCTCAGGCGCAGTAAAGCCAGCAACGTATCCAACAACTGGTTTTGTTACATACTCACTAATGAAAGCGGCCGCACGTTCTTCGGCATCTCCGCCAATTTCACCAATCATGACAATGGCTTTTGTTTCAGGATCATCTTGAAAAGCGCGCAAGCAATCGATATGAGTAGTCCCGACAACTGGGTCGCCACCGATTCCAACTGCTGTGCTAAAACCAATATCTCGTAATTCAAACATCATTTGATAGGTAAGTGTCCCAGATTTGGAAACTAAACCAATTGGGCCAGCACCTGTTATGTCTGCCGGAATAATTCCAACATTTGATTTACCTGGGCTAATAATTCCTGGACAGTTAGGGCCAATAATTCGGGTAGTGCCACTAATCAGTGAATAAGCATAAAAACTCACCGAATCATGAACCGGAATACCTTCAGTTATTACAACAACTAAAGGCATCGCTGCATCAATTGCATCAATGACTGCCGCCTTAGCAAATTTTGGCGGAACAAAAACTACTGAAGTGTTAGCCCCCGTTTGCGCCATGGCATCGCGCACGCTATTAAAAACGCGAAGTTGATGGCCATCAATATCTACGACTTGACCACCTTTGCCTGGTGTAACTCCCCCAAGAACTTTTGTGCCCGATGCCAACATGCGGCGAGTGTGTTTTGTTCCCTCAGAACCGGTCATACCTTGAACAATTACCGTACTTTTTTCGTTTAAGAAAATTGTCATTTACTTCGCCGCCAATTCTGCCGCACGATTTGCTGCACCATCCATAGTGTCGACCTGCTCGATTAGTGGGTGTGCTGCTTTACTCAAAATTGCGCGACCTTCAGCAACCATATTGCCATCTAAGCGCACAACGATTGGTTTGCTGGCCCTATTCCCTAATAATTCAAGAGCTTGCACAATTCCACTTGCCACTGCATCACAGGCTGTAATTCCGCCGAAAACATTGACGAAAACACTCTTTACATCTTTATCACTAAGAATAATTGCTAGACCATCAGCCATGGTTTGGGCCGATGCGCCGCCGCCGATATCTAAGAAGTTAGCTGGTCGAACTCCGCCATACTTTTCGCCTGCATATGCGACAACGTCGAGTGTGCTCATAACTAATCCAGCACCATTTCCAATTATTCCTACTTCGCCATCTAGTTTTACATAATTCAAATCTTTTTCTTTAGCCGCAGTTTCTAGTGCATTTGTTGCGGCGTGATCAACTAAGGCTTCATGATCTGGATGCCTAAATCCTGCATTGTCATCAAGGGTAACTTTGCCATCGAGTGCGATGATTTTACCGTCTTTAGTTTTGACAAGTGGATTTACTTCAACCAAGGTTGCATCCTCACTTTGAAAAACTTCCCACAACTTTAATAAAACTTCGGCAACTTGATCGCAAATATCGGCAGGAAATTTTGCCGCTGCAACAATTTCTTTTGCTTTGGCGGGGGAGATTCCATCAACGACTGAAACTGGAATTTTCGCTAATTTCTCTGGCGCGGTGTGTGCAACTTCTTCAATTTCCATTCCACCCGCAACCGATGCCATGACTAAAAAGGTGCGGTTGGAACGGTCGAGCAAAATTGCTAAATAATATTCGGCTTCGATCGGTGCCGCTGCTGCGATCATTACTGTTCCAACTACGTGCCCTTTAATATCCATCCCAAGAATTGCAGCTGCTTTTTCGCGCGCATCGAGTGGATCTTGGGCAAGTTTGACTCCGCCAGCTTTTCCGCGGCCGCCAACTTTTACTTGGGCTTTGACGATGACTTTGCCACCAATTTTTTTAGCTGCCGCTTCTGCTTCATCAGCAGTTCTTGCAATTGCAGCGGCTAAAACGGGTACTCCATGTTTCTCAAAGAGATCGCGTGCTTGATATTCAAAGAGATCCACGGATCACTCCATTTCAAATAAATAGTTGCCCTGCACTAACGCGAGCCCAATCTTAGAGCTTCTCAACGGGGGCATAACGCAATAGCAAACGTTTTTCACCGTACTGGCCGAAATTAATTGTCGCTTCAGATTTATCTCCGGCTCCTGTTGTGGCAATGACTGTGCCAAGACCAAATGTGTCATGTGACACACGCTCACCGACAATTAAATTCATAGCAGTGATCTTCTTGCCAGTTGCACGCGGCGGCGGCACAGTAGAAACACCAGATTTACGAATCAAAGAAGTAGATACTGATGCGTTGTTGCGCCACTCTATTAAATCTTCTGGAATCTCATCTAAGAAACGAGAAGGTGGATTGTAATTTGGCGCGCCCCACGATGAACGATATTCGGCGCGTGAAATATATAAACGTTGTTGCGCACGAGTTAAACCAACATATGCCAATCGGCGCTCTTCTTCGATCTCACTTTGCTCGCCCAAAGTGCGCGAATGTGGAAAAATTCCATCTTCCATGCCAGTTAAAAAAACAGTAGGAAATTCTAAGCCTTTTGCAGTGTGTAGCGTCATCAGTGTGACTACTCCCCCATGATCTTCACCTTCGGGAATTTCATCTGCATCGGCAACTAAAGAAACTTGTTCTAGAAAACCTACTAATGATATTTCTTCGTCTTCATTTAATTCTTCAAGGGGACGCTCTTCGTATTCCATGCTTACAGCTAATAATTCTTTTAAGTTTTCTACCCTTACTTCATCTTGCGGGTCTTGGCTGCTGCTAAGTTCGCTCAATAAGCCAGATTGTTCAAGCACTGCCTCAATAATTACTGATGGTCGAGTTTTTGCTTCCACTAAAACATTAAGGGCGATAACCATTCGGGTAAAATCATTAATAGATTGGGCAGCCCTTGTTGGAATTCCAGGAGCTTCATTGCATCGATTTAAACCTTGCCAGAATGAAAGCGCATGATCTTTTGAAAAAAATTCAACTGTTTCCAACGCACGATCGCCTATGCCACGCTTTGGAACATTAATAATTCTGCGAAGTGAAATTTCGTCTTCTAAATTTGCTAGCACTCGCAAATAAGCTAGTAAATCTTTTACTTCTTTGCGCTCATAGAATCGCAGCCCACCAACGACTTTATAGGGCAGAGCCGCACGCATAAAGACTTCTTCGAAAACACGCGATTGTGCATTTGTGCGGTAGAAAATCGCGGTATCTCCCGGTCTGGATTTACCTTCACGTTGTAAGTCGCGAATTTCACCAGCCACAAAATTGGCTTCATCGTGCTCACTCTCGGCAATGTAACCAATTAAAGGTACGCCAGAGCCAGCATCTGACCACAGGTTTTTCTCTTTACGGCTTAAGTTTTTAGTAATCACGGCATTAGCTGCATTTAAAATATTCTGAGTTGAACGGTAATTTTGTTCGAGTAAGACCGCTGTTGCATTGGGATAATCAAGTTCGAATTGCAAAATATTTCTAATTGTTGCACCACGGAAACCATAAATAGATTGATCGGCATCTCCGACTACACAAAGTTGGGCAGGTGGAAGGCCATCTAGTTCAGTGCCCACAAGTTCTTTAACTAAAATATATTGTGCGTGGTTTGTATCTTGATATTCATCGACTAAAACGTGGCGGAAACGCGAGCGAAAGCGCGCTTTGGCCTCAGGAAATTGTTGTAAAATCTGAACGGTTTTTAGAATTAAGTCATCGAAATCCATGGCATTAGCGCGTTGCAGACGTTGCTGATAAATGGAGTAAAGATCGGCTACTACTTCTTCGAATTGATTAGAAGTCTGATTGAGGTAGTCGGCAGGACCCAATAATTCATTTTTGGCATTTGAAATCATTGATTGGAATTGCCGCGCCGGATATCGCTTTGAATCAAGATTTAATTCTTTGGCAACAATTGTTATCAAGCGCAAGGAATCGGCTGAATCGTAAATGCTAAATGAATTGCTATAGCCAAGTCGCACCGCTTCTTGGCGCAACATACGAACACAGGCTGAGTGAAAAGTAGAAACCCACATTGATTTAGCAATTGGTCCAACTAAATCTTGCACGCGGGCTTTCATTTCACCGGCAGCTTTATTAGTAAAAGTAATTGCGAGAATTTGATATGGCGCCACATTACGACGCGACATTAGGTAGGCAATACGGCGAGTCAATACTCGTGTTTTACCCGAGCCAGCACCTGCCACAACTAGTAGGGGCCCACCAGAATGAGTAACTGCTTGACTCTGTTGCGGATTAAGTCCTGCAAGTAACGGGTCAGTGCTCACCATATCCTTAACTCTATTAGACTTAGTGCGTTGAGAGATTTCATTAAAGGAGAGTGGCTTGGAACCAATTGCAGATAGCGAGATTAAGCGAGCCTTGGTCATAAGCGCGCACCCAGACGATTCAGATTTTGGTGCATCAGGAACGATTGCACAATGGGTGCAAAAAGGCATTGAAGTTTCATATGTTTTTTGCACAAGCGGAGAGCAAGGCGGTGAAGATTCTGGAATTTCCAAAGCCGATATGCCAGCAATTAGACAACGCGAACAACGAAGTGCTGCAGCAGCGCTCGGCGTTACTGATGTAACTTTTTTAAATTATGTTGATGGACATTTAGAAGCAACGCTAGGACTTCGTAAAGATTTGGTTCGTCAAATTAGAATTTCAAAACCCGATCGAATGGTTTGTCAAAGCCCTGAACGCAATTGGGACCGCATCGGGGCAAGCCACCCTGATCATTTAGCTGCAGGAGAAGCCGCGATTCAAGCCGTTTATCCAGATGCGCGAAATCCTTTTGCTTTTACCGATTTACTAGCTGATGAAGGTTTAGCGCCATGGCGCGTTAAGGAAGTTTGGGTTACGGCTTTTGCAAACCCTGATCACTGGGTTGATATAACCGATACTTTTCATTTAAAAATGAAAGCGTTACACGAGCATGCATCGCAAACTTCTCATAATAAAGAGTTAGACAACATGGTTCGTGAATGGGGTTTGCGCCATGGAGTAGCGGCAGGATTTGCCGAAGGAAGAATTGCCGAAGCTTTTAAAATAGTCAATACGAATTAGCGCGTTGTTACCTTTGTAATTGCAATTATTTGTGCTGGGCTTCCATCCGTGCCACCACCTTTAACGCCAGCTTTAGCAATAGTTTTAACGATATCTAAGCCTTTCGTTATTTTTCCCCAAATTGTGTAACCCGAAGGAAGGGAAGTATTAGCGAAAACTAGGAAGAATTGGCTGCCATTTGTGCCAGGGCCAGCATTAGCCATTGCAACTGTGCCTTCTGGATAATTATTTGCAACCTCTGGTGGAAGATTCTCATCCTCGTAATTAAATCCTGGGCCTCCCATACCGCTCGCGCTTGGATCTCCACACTGCAAAACAAAGATTCCTTGGGTGGTTAAACGGTGACAGAGTGTGGCATTGAAATATCCGCCCTTTGCAAGAGTTGCAAGTTGAGTCAAGGTTTGTGGAGCTTTTTTCCCAACCGTTGTAATAACAATATTTCCGCAATTAGTTGCCAAGGTAAAAGTCTTTGGCATTACTTTAAGAATTTTTGTTGCCTTTGCAATTTTCTTAGGTTCATGGCCAGTTGCAGTTGTAGGTCGACACTTAACTGGCGCAGCGTTTGCTGGAGTCGCCAATGCCAAAGGCGCTAAACCAAAAATTAACGTTAAAACTGAGATTACGACAACTATCTTCTTCACAATTACTCCCATTCAATTGTTCCTGGCGGTTTACTGGTCACATCTAACACGACTCGATTTACTTCCCGCACTTCGTTAGTGATGCGGGTCGAGATTTTCTCAAGAACTTCGTAGGGAAGGCGCGACCAATCAGCCGTCATGGCATCTTCACTGGAAACGGGGCGCAATACGATTGGGTGACCATATGTGCGGCCATCGCCTTGCACTCCAACGCTTCGGACATCGGCCAGTAAGACTACAGGACATTGCCAAATTGTGCGCTCTAACCCAGCAAATTTTAATTCTTCCCTCACAATTAAATCGGCATGACGTAAAATCTCTAATCGCTCTTTTGTAACTGCGCCAATAATGCGAATTGCAAGACCTGGACCTGGAAAGGGTTGGCGCCAAATAATTTCTTCAGGCAAGCCAAGTTCTAAACCAACGCTGCGCACTTCATCTTTAAATAGCGTTCTAAGCGGTTCGACCAAAGTAAATTGCAAATCATCAGGTAAGCCGCCCACATTGTGGTGAGATTTAATATTGGCAGTTCCGCTGCCACCACCTGATTCAACAACATCTGGGTAGAGCGTGCCCTGTACTAAGAATTCAACTTCTCCGCCGGCTGCGATATCGCGCGCCGCCTTTTCAAATGATCGAATAAATTCGCGACCAATTATCTTTCGCTTTTCTTCTGGATCTATTACCCCTGATAACGCGTTTAAAAATTCTTCGACTGCATCGACAACGACTAAATCAACACCTGTTGCTGCCACGAAATCTCGTTGAACTTGCTCAGATTCGCCACTTCGCAAAAGGCCGTGGTCAACAAAAACACAGGTTAATTGTGAACCTACTGCGCGCGCAATTATTGCCGCAGCCACAGCCGAATCGACTCCACCAGATAAGCCACAGATAACACGCTTAGTGCCAATAATTTCTTTTGCCTTTATAATTTCGTTCTCGGCTATATTTGAAGTGGTCCACGTTGGTTTGCACTTGGCAATATTTATCAGCCAATTTCTTAATATCTCTTGCCCATATTCGCTATGGAGGACTTCGGGGTGAAATTGAACGCCTGCAAATTTTGCGCTCTCATCTTCAAAGGCTGCAATTGAAGTATCTGAAGTGGAACCACAGACGATAAAACCTGACGGTACTTGAGTAACCGCATCACCATGTGACATCCATACTTTTTGTGGGTCTGGAAGTGATGAAAATATTTTAGATGTTGTAACCACATTAATCTGGGTGCGCCCAAATTCTGATTTACCAGTCTGACTAACTATTCCACCCAAGGCTGCTGCCATCACTTGAAAGCCATAGCAAATTCCAAAGACTGGAATACCTAGACTAAAAATTGCGGGATCAATCTTTGGTGCAGAATCGGCATAAACACTGGCTGGCCCACCCGATAAAATAATTGCTTGCGGTGCCAACGCCCTTATTTCAGCCGCGCTAATTGAGGATGGAACAATTTGCGAATAAACCTTGGCTTCGCGAACTCGTCTGGCAATTAATTGGGCGTATTGCGCCCCAAAATCGACGACAAGTACGCCAGCATCGCTAGCCACGATGAATAAGGACCTCTACGCGCTGGAATTCTTTAACATCTGAATAACCACAAGTTGCCATTGCCCGGCGCAATGCGCCAAATAAATTCATTGACCCATCGGCTGCATGTGATGGTCCTAATAAAATTTCTTGCAACGTTCCACAAGTTCCGACTGCAACGCGCTCTCCGCGCGGTAATACTTGGTGATGCGCCTCTGATCCCCAGTGCCAACCAAGGCCAGGTGCTTCAATCGCTTTTGCAAGTGGTGAGCCCATCATCACTGCATCGGCGCCACAAGCAATTGCTTTTGCAATATCGCCACTTCGCCCGACTGAACCATCTGCAATAACATGAACATAGCGGCCACCAGATTCATCTAGATATTCGCGACGAGCTGCGGCAACTTCAGCAACAGCCGATGCCATAGGCACTTCGATACCCAAAACTTTTCGCGTTGTGTGGGCCGAACCGCCACCGAAACCAACTAGTACGCCAGCTGCGCCTGCGCGCATTAAGTGAAGCGCGCCGTTTGCCGTTGCAACTCCCCCAACAATTACTGGGACATCTAATTCATAAATAAATTTCTTTAAATTAAGGGCTTCGCTTTCGACTGCAACATGTTCAGCGCTAACGGTTGTGCCGCGAATAACAAAAATATCCACACCAGCATCAATAACTGCTTTATGTAAAAGCGCAGTGCGTTGCGGTGAAAGTGATGCTGCAACAGTTACGCCGGCATCGCGAATCTGTTGAATGCGTTCTTTAATAAGTGCTGGTTGAATTGGTGCGCTATAAATTTCCTGCATTCGCTTAGTTGCATGTTTATCGGGCATTGATGCAATTTCACCGAGCGGAATTCGTGGGTCGATATATCGAGTCCACAAACCTTCAAGATTTAAAACAGCTAAACCCCCCAATTTTCCAATTGCAATTGCAGTTTCGGGAGAAACCACTGAATCCATAGGGGCCGCCATCATTGGTAAATCAAATTTATAAGCATCAATTTGCCAAGAAGTTGATACTTCTTCGGGGTCGCGAGTGCGACGGCTTGGGACAATAGCGATATCGTCGAAGGAATATGCCACTCGTGCGCGCTTACCTGGTGCTAGTTCAATCTCGCTCATGACTCTCCCTAGTTCTTCCGACTGTAATTTGGCGCATCGGTGACGTGTGAAACATCGTGTGGATGGCTCTCTTGTAAACCTGCGGCAGTAATTTGAATTAAATGACCTTCGCGGCGCAGCGTTTCAATATCAGGAGCCCCTGCATAACCCATACCTGAGCGCAGACCACCAACTAATTGATGTACAACACTTGCAAGAGATCCGCTATAAATTACTTTCCCTTCAATACCTTCAGGGACTAATTTATCTTCGGATAAAACATCATCTTGCATGTAACGATCTTTTGAATACGACTTTTGGTCACCGCGTGATTGCATCGCAGCAAGGGAACCCATCCCACGATAAGCCTTGTATTTGCGCCCATCAATTTCAACAAGTTCGCCCGGTGATTCATCACAACCTGCAAGAAGTGAGCCGAGCATTACTGAATTTGCACCAGCAACAAGTGCTTTGACGATATCGCCTGAATATTGCAAACCACCATCAGCAATTAACGGAATACCTGCTTTCCCGCACGCTTTGCTGGCTTCTAAAATTGCAGTTATTTGCGGGACACCAACGCCTGCAATGATTCGAGTTGTACAAATCGAACCTGGACCAACTCCAACTTTTACCGCATCCGCACCAGCATTAATGAGAGCTTGTGCGCCAGCACGTGTTGCAACATTGCCGCCAATAATTTCGGTAGTCGGTGAAAACTTTTTAATTCTTGCAATTGCATCCAGAACGCCGCGATGGTGACCGTGGGCAGTATCTACGACTACGACATCAACGCCGGCTTCGATTAGCGCTTTGGCACGAGTAAAACCATCATCGCCAACACCAACGGCAGCTCCTGCTAGGCCAACGTTTTTAACTAATTTCACGTGCCTTACTTGTTCGTCCACCGGCAAATTACGGTGAATTATTCCTATTCCACCAGCCATTGCCATTGCCATTGCCATTGCAGATTCGGTAACAGTATCCATCGCTGAAGAAACAAGCGGCACAGCAATTGAAATATTTCGCGTTAATTGCGTTTGAGTATTTACTTCAGAAGGAATAACTTCGGATGCATCAGGTAAGAGCAAAACATCGTCATAAGTTAGGCCGAGCATTGCAATTTTATCGCTCATGGTGGCCCTCCTATTTTGAATTAATTAAGAAGACGAAAGTCTATCGGGGCTTTAGCGCCCTACTGCACGCTCAATAAGAAAGCCCCGCAGATTTTTCCGCGGGGCTGACTTATTTCGCCTTAGTGAGAATATCCGCCAGCTCCATGTGAATGGCCACTGCCTGTTGCAGGTACTTCATCTGCTGGGCGTTCAAAGACAATTACTTCAGTTGTAATAAACATTGCAGCAATTGATCCAGCATTTGCAAGTGCTGAACGCGTTACCTTAACTGGATCAATGACGCCATCTTTTGCTAAGTCGCCATAGATATCAGTTTCAGCATTAAAGCCTTCATTAGCTTTCATGGCGCGAACTTTTGCAACAACAACATAACCTTCAAGGCCGGCATTTTCTGCAATCCAGCGCAGCGGTTCGTCACATGCTTTACGCACTAGTCGAACTCCAACCGCCTTATCGCCAGTAAAACCAAGGTCTCCTTCAAGACAATCTGCTGCGTGCACAAGTGCTGCGCCTCCGCCAATAACGATGCCTTCTTCAACTGCTGCGCGAGTAGCTGAAATCGCATCTTCTAGACGGTGCTTCTTCTCGTTAAGTTCTACTTCGGTGTGTGCGCCAACTTTGATAACGCAAACGCCACCAGCAAGTTTTGCAACACGCTCTTGCAACTTGTCGCGATCCCATTGCGAATCATTGGTTTCAATCTCCTTGCGAAGTTCAGAAACACGAGCGGCAACGGCGGCTTTATCGCCAGCACCTTCAACGATTGTCGTTGTATCTTTAGTAATAACAATGCGACGTGCACGCCCAAGATCTTCTAGATTTACGCCTTCTAGTTTCATCCCAACTTCGGATGAAACAACTTGTCCACCAGTTAATATCGCAATATCTTGCAACATTGCTTTACGACGATCGCCAAAGCCAGGTGCTTTAACTGCAGCCGAAGTAAATACTCCGCGCATACGGTTTACAACTAGCGTTGAAAGGGCTTCGCCTTCCACATCTTCAGCGATAATTAAAAGTGGCTTAGCTGCGGTTGCAACTTTTTCCAAAATAGGCAATAAATCAGCTAGGGCTGAAATTTTGTTGCCAGAGATAAGAATGTAGGCATCTTCTAAAACAGTTTCCATACGGTCTTGGTCTGTTACGAAATAAGGCGAAATGTAACCCTTATCGAATTGCATACCTTCAGTAAATTCAAGATCCAAACCAGTAGTAGATGCTTCTTCCACTGTAATAACACCGTCTTTGCCAACGCGGTCCATTGCTTCAGCGATTAAATCACCGATTGCACGGTCTTGGGCAGAGATGGTTGCGACATCAGCAATTTGTCCTTTGTCAATGACCTTAGTTGCCTGCGAGAGCAAGTTCTCAGAAATGGCCGCAACTGCAGCTTCAATTCCAAGTTTTAAATCCATTGGTTGTGCACCCGCGGCTAAGTTACGAAGACCTTCTTTAATCATGGCCTGTGCCAGCACAGTTGCAGTAGTAGTTCCATCGCCTGCCACATCATTAGTTTTTGTGGCAACTTCTTTTAGTAATTGGGCTCCCATATTTTCGGATGGGTCAGATAATTCAATCTCTTTAGCAATTGTCACACCATCATTTGTAATTGTTGGCGCGCCATATGATTTTGAAATTACGACATTGCGACCCTTGGGTCCAAGAGTTACCTTGACGGTGTCAGCAAGAATGTTGACTCCACGTTCCATGCCACGGCGTGCTTCTTCGTCGAAGTGAAGAATTTTTCCCATTTACTTCTCGATTACAGCGAGAATATCGCGAGCTGAAAGTACTAAGTACTCTTCGTTGTTGTACTTGACTTCAGTTCCGCCGTACTTGCTGTAAAGAACAAGATCGCCAACTTTGACATCCATTGGTACGCGGACACCATCATCAAAGCGACCTGGTCCAACTGCAATAACAGTTCCTTCTTGTGGCTTCTCTTTTGCAGTATCTGGAATAACAAGACCTGATGCAGTAGTTGTCTCTGCCTCTGATGCTTTTACAACGATGCGATCTTCAAGTGGCTTAATGGCAACGGCCATGGTTGGTGCTCCTTTTTCTAGGTTTTCTAGCTCGTGCGATCCCAGTCAGGATTAGCAGACTGGGGTCGTGAGTGCTAACGCCAAGCCTATGCTGGGCTCTTGGCAACAGCAAATCGCTAAGTTAGAGCGCCACAGTGTCCACTGGCAGGCTGGAATCGGCATCAAAGGCCACCCCAGTAGGCGCACGGTGCGCACTTACCATCAATGAGCCCAAGGCAGCCACCATCGCCCCATTGTCTGTGCACAAGGCTGGGCTGGGGATTGAAAGGTGGACTCCCGCCTTTTCGCAGCGCGCAATTGCCAGCTCTCGGAGGCGCGAATTTGCGGCGACTCCCCCAGCAATTAAAAGGCGATTAATTCCGCTCGCCTTACAAGCAGCGAGAGCTTTTAATAAAAGCACATCGACAATGGCTTCTTGAAAAGATGCTGCCACATCGCCCGCAACATATTGCGGCGTGCTTTCCAAATAACGCGCCACGGCAGTT
>JBCKHB010000018.1:0-15172 GCA_038906075.1 Candidatus Planktophila sp. | reverse complement strand
TGAGTAATTGGGCCGATGCCACAATTTCAGGGGCCAGCGGGGGAGAAGCGGGTGAGCTTTCACGAGCGATAGATTCTCTTTTGGGTTTAGCCCTTTAACTTAATCTTTCGTTCGCCTCCTTAAATATCTTTCAAATTCTTTTGCAATCATTTCCCCAGATACATCTGGAAGGTCAGCCGCATCTTTGCTCTCTTCTAAAGATTTAACGTAATCAGCTACTTCGGAATCCTCTTTCGCCAACTCATCAACGCTCTTTTCCCATTCATCTGATTGCTCAAGTAGATCACCAGATGGGATTGCAATATTTAAAAAATCCTCAATGGCGCCGATTAGCGCCAAGGATGCTTTTGGTGATGGCGAAGCCGATGCATAATGTGGGACCGCAGCCCACAAAGAGATTGCATCTATCCCACGTTTTAGGCAACCATTTTGGATTATTCCTAAAATTCCTGTTGGTCCCTCGTACTTAGAAATTTCAACACCTAGACGCTTTGCTATGTCGGGATGTGCACCGCTGCCACTAACTGTAATCGGGCGCGAATGTGGAGTATCGGCAAGTAATGAGCCAATTGTAATAATTAAAGAAACTTCCAAATCATCGGCTAAATCCAAAATATCTCTTGTGAAAGTTTTCCAACGCATTGAGGGCTCTACGCCTTTTACGATTACTAGATCATGTTTAAATTGTGGAGTCGAGAGCGCATAAACTGAGGTATCTGGCCAAGTGATACTGCGAATTTGCGATTCATCCACTAGAACAATAGGTCGATTAACTTGAAAATCATAGAAATCTTCGGGTTCGACATCTGCAATTAATTCAGGAATTGTTGTATTTGTATCATCGCTCCAAGCATTTAATAAATGTTTAATTGCGCCAGTTGCCGCTTCTCCGGCATCATTCCATCCGGAGAATGCAATTATCATCACTGGATTTCGTAGTTCTGGGATTTGATAAATTTCCACATCGCCACCTTACGGTAGTCTTTGACATATGCCGAATACTTTTTTCCAAGCTGTTGCCTTTGATATGGACGGTTTGTTGGTCGATTCTGAGCCTTTATGGCTTGAAGCTGAGACCCAATTAACTTCCCGTTACGGGTATGCATGGACTAGCCAAGATCAAGTGGCATGTTTAGGTGGGCCGCTGACTCGGCTTGGCGAATATATGCATTCCAAGTGTGGCTCTGCAAAAACTCCGGAGTATTTTACCCAAACGATAATCGATTTAATGGTGGAGAAATTAAGTATGAGCACAGTACTGATGCCCGGAGCCATTGAATTGATTACCCAGTTGCGCGAGAGAGCAATTCCAATCGCGTTGGTCTCAGCTAGTCCACGTGTCATAGTTGATGCGGTTTTACGGAATTTGGAATTTAATCCATTTCTCACCACTATTTCTTGCGATGATGTTTTGCGAACGAAACCGTCGCCAGATGGCTATCTAAAAGCGGCCGCGGATTGTAGCGCCGATATTGAACAAACTTTAATCTTTGAAGATTCGCAGACAGGGGTGAACGCTGCTCAAGCAAGTGGGGCGCGATTAATTGCGGTGCCACACTTAATAGAGGTAATAGAAAATGAACGCACAAGAGTAATTAAATCACTAGAGCAGTTGAGTTATGAGAAATTATCAGAACTTTATGAAGATTTTACTCTTCAAATTTAAGTAGCGTGTGCAGGGCAGATGCTTTTAAAATAGCACCAGTCACACAGTCGACTCGGTTTCGGTTTCCAAATATTTTCGCTAATTGCATCGTTTATTTCTTGCGCAATTTGAAATAGTTTCTTCTCGGTAGATTCCAATTGGTTCAAAGTCGGCGTGCTCTCAACTAACTTTCCGTCGCCTAGGTAAATCAACCGCAGAAGTTTAGGTACGACGCCATGGCTCTTGTAATATAGAAGTGCGTATACGCGTAATTGGAAGAGTGCTTTTTCTTCCCATCCCGATTTAGGAGCCTTGCCTGTTTTGTAATCAATGATTCGTACTTCACCTGTAGCTGCCACATCTAATCGATCTACGTAACCATGGAGATACAAATCTTGGCTTAAATCATTTTCCAAATGGATTTCGCGATAAGTTGGTTCGAAAGCTTCGGGTTTTTCCAAAACGAAGTAAGTTTTCAAAAGCGAAATTACACGATCAAACCATTCTTTTTCATTGGTCACGATATTGGCAAGTTCTGGCTTGCCTTCAACTTGTGATTTCCATCTAGATTCAACTAGTCCGATAGCGGTGGCTAAAGTCCGTTCCGTGGCAAGGGAATCGAAAAGATCATGCAAAATTGTATGGACGAGTGTGCCGCGTTCTGCATCGATACTTGGGGGCTCGGGTAATTTATCGATACTTCGATATTTATAGAGTTGTGGACAGTTAGTAAATTCAGAAACTCGACTGGGGGAGAGGCGAAGTGGCGTATTCACACAATGAAAGATACTCGTTAGCCTCACCCGTGTTGCCTCTAAGATAGTGCTGTGTCGGATTTAGGATATTTTTGCGCGGGAGATCGGATTCAGTTAACCGACCCAAAAGGTAAATTGTACAGTTTCACAATTACATCAGGCAAAGAATGGCACACCCACAAAGGTTGGATTGTCCATGATGAATTAATCGGACTGCCTGAAGGATCGGTTGTAAGCACTACAGGAGGTCTGCGATTTACTGCTTTTAAACCTCTCTTAGCGGATTATGTTTTAACAATGCCGCGCGGTGCAACAATTGTTTATCCTAAAGATGCGGCGATGATTGTTGGTGTTGCCGATATATATCCAGGCGCGCGCGTTCTTGAAGCAGGAGTCGGCAGTGGCGCTCTTACGCTCTCACTTTTACGCGCTACTGGGCCAACGGGGAAAGTTTTATCGGTCGAGCGACGCACCGATTTTGGCGAAAATGCGCTTTCTAATATCTCAAGTTATTTTGGCGCCAAACCCGAAAACTGGGATCTAATTATTGGTGATTTGCAAGATCAAAATTTCGAATCGGAATTTGACCGAGTAATTCTCGACATGCTTGCACCTTGGGAATGTGTTGATTTGAGCGCGCGTGCACTTCGTCCGGGCGGAGTTTTTCTTGCCTACGTTGCAACTACAACACAATTATCTGCAACTGCCGAAGCCCTCAAAAGCGATGGGCGTTTTACCGAGCCGGAGAGTTCGGAAACAATCGTGCGTGGTTGGCATCATGAAGGTTTAGCAGTGCGTCCACAACAGCGCATGATTGGACATACCGGTTTTCTTATTCAATCAAGGCGCATGGCGCCAGGAGTTGAGGTGCTCGCACGGCGACGCCGCCCCGCGAAAGGTGCATACGGTGTCTCGGAAGATTGAAAGGCTTGTTAATTTAACCATCGCCTTACTTGCGACTAAGCGATATTTAACTAAATCAGAGATATTCCGAAGTATTGATGGATACGAAGGCAACGTTGAAAGTAAAGAGCGGATGTTTGAACGCGATAAAGATGATTTACGCAATCTTGGCATTGAAATTGAAGTTGGTGGCTTTGATCCGCTCTTTGAAGATGAAGCCGGATATCGAATACGGCCAGAGCACTATCAATTACAACTGGGAGAGATATCAGGTGTGCAATTAGCCCTGCTCTCACTAGCGGCAGAGGCTTGGCGCGGGGCCGCGATGGATGTTTTAGCGCAGAGCGCGATCTTAAAATTGCAATCAATTGGCGTCCAATCTGATTTAGATTGCCTACCTGCAATATCACCACGAATCTCTGCTGGCGAAATTGATTTCTCAATTATTTTCCAATCTATCGCGCAGAGAAAAACAATTACATTTGATTACCTCTCAGATTCAATGCTTGTGCAAAAGCGCACGTTGAATCCGTATGGCGTTGCAACTAGATCTGGACATTGGTATCTCATTGGTTTAGATCTAGATAAGGCGCAGGAAAGAACTTTCCGGCTAGATCGCGTGCGCGATGAAATTACTCTGCTTAAGAAATCAGAAGAATATGAAATTCCAGCAGGCTTTGATATTGAAAAATCTCTTGGTCAAACCGGAGCACAGGAGTTAGCTGTGATAGATGTTAGAAAAGGTAAAGCCCAAATTTTGCGCCAACTGGCGCTCGAAATTGCGGATAATAATGAGTGGGATAGATTAACAATTCCATTTTCTGATCTTTCAACAATTGTTGATTTAATTTTATGGCACGGAGACGATGTATTTCTGATCGAACCTAAATCGATAAAACTGGCAATTATCGAGGCGCTAAGAGTGATAGTGAAATTACATGCCTAAGCCACCTTTAACGCCTCTAACAAGGGCAGCTCGGCTGCTAGATTTAGTTCCCTTTCTATCTTCTCATCAAGGAATCTCGCTGCAAGAGTTAGCTAAGCAATTCGGAATTTCCGAAAAGGAGATAACGCAAGATCTGACCACGTTATGGATGTGCGGATTACCCGGTTACACGCCACTAGAACTAATGGATCTTTCTTTTGATTCAGGTTTCGTTTCAATTAGCAATGCCCAAACCTTGGCAAAGCCTCGCAACCTTACGAGTTCGGAGATAATCGCACTTTTATTGGGCTTAGATTTAGTACGCGGTTCTTTAGCGCCAGATAGAACTGACCTAATTTCCGAATTGGATTCGCTCGCTCATCTATTATCAGCCCAAATCGGTTTTACCGTCCCAGTTAGCGCCCTTCCTGAATCAAATAGCGAAATAAGATCCATTATTGATAAGTCACTGCAGAGCAATATTCGCACAGTGATCAAATACCATTCGTTATATAACGACGAGATTTCTACTCGCACAATTACACCCGTGCAATGGCGCTATGAAAATTCACATGAGTATATTTTCGCCTTCTGTGAAAAGGCTCGAGCGCTTAGAACCTTTAGGGTTGATCGTATTATTTCTGCCACTACCGACGCCGTAGTTGATAAATTAGAAGAATCGGCCCAGATAAAAACTTCGGCAGAAAAAGTTTTTTATACGATAAAAATCCATGGTCGTCTGCGAACTTGCTTGGAACGTTTCGGAGTTGTAAAAATTATTCGGGATTTAGATCTTGGCAAGGAGCTTGAAATCTCGGCATACTCACCAGAATGGGTGCGTCGTAGCGTCATGGGCTCAAGCGGATGCGTTGAACTGCGCCAACCGCAGGATTTACGCCATCAGATACGGCAGCGAGCAGAATCGGCCCTTCGGCGTTATGAAGTTGGCTAGCCCCAGGCGCTGCGCTGCGGTAACCTTTGATTAGTAATTCAAGCGCAGATTGAACTAAGGAGTACTCGCATATGTTTCTTAAAGAGCCAAGTCATATTATTATTCTTCTCATTGTCATCTTGGTTCTCTTCGGCGCCAAGCGCCTTCCAGATTCGGCCCGCTCACTAGGACGCTCGATGCGAATCTTTAAAAGCGAGATAAAGGAAATGAATCAAGAAGATAAGAAGCCTAACGATGAGGCTACTCAAGAGAAGTAAGAGCTATGGCGTCCACCGATAGCGTTCGGATGCCATTAATCGAACATCTACGAGAATTTCGTAAGCGTGTTGTTCGGGCCACTGTCGCAATAGTTATTACATCTGGTGTTGGTTGGTTTTTTTACAACTCCATCATTGTGAATTTAGCTAAACCTGTCTGCGATCTTGGCGCTGCCCAAGCAAGTGGCGCCACTCATTGCGGCGCTCTATATATCAGTGGCGTTCTCGGACCGCTAAATTTGCAAATAAAGGTCTCTCTGCTCTCTGGAATTATTATCTCAGCACCGATTTGGCTCTATCAACTTTGGGCTTTTATCGCACCGGCGCTGCATCGCAAAGAGAAACGATATTCAATTTTCTTTATTGCAAGTGCAACTCCATTTTTTGCTGCCGGTGCAACACTCGGCTATTTGATTCTTCCCCTTGCAATCAAAGTTTTATTTGGCTTCACACCCAGTGCGCTAGCAAACCTAGTTAGATTTGATGATTACTTAGATTTTGTTATGCGTATTATTTTAATCTTTGGCCTAGCTTTTGAATTACCTGTTTTTCTTATTACTTTTAATTTGATGGGTTTCCTAACGGGTAAGACGATCTTAAAGCCGTGGCGGATTTGGGTTTTTTCAATCTTCCTTTTCACCGCCGCTTTTTCCCCAACAGCAGATCCAATCACCATGTTGTTGCTAGCTCTTCCACTATGTCTGCTCTACTTCATAGCCGGCGGCATAGCGTTATTAGTTGATCGACGTCGCAGTAAACGAAGTGCGAACTTCGATCTCGGGGTCGGCGCAGTAGCTAAACCAACAGCAATTAACGAAGAAGATTAGAATCGCGCCATGTGGGGCGTAGTTATCAATCCGATTTCTGGGCAAGGGCGCGGGGCAATTTTAGGAACGCAAGTAGCTGGTTTCTTGCTCCAAAATGGCGTTCCCTACGAAATCATTACAGGCAATAGTGCCGAGATACTTTTGCGCAATGTGGATTCTTTTCTGGTTCGACATAGTGATTGCGAAGGAATTTTTTCGGTTGGGGGAGATGGCTTAGCGCATTTGCTTTTGCAAAAAGTAATTCCGCTGCAAATTCCAATGGCGGTTATTCCTGCAGGTACCGGCAATGATTTAGTGCGCACTTTTGGTTGGCCACTGGAGAATATAAACGGTTATTTAGAGCATGTAATTACATCACCATCGCAATTAATTGATTTAGGTTTAGTAGATGGCGAATGGTTTGGTGCCGTTCTTTCAACAGGTTTTGATTCCGTTGTTAACGAAAAAGCAAATACACTCACTTGGCCGAAAGGCCCGATGAAATACAACGTGGCAATTGCTATGGAATTACCTCGCTTTGCGCCACGCCAATATGAAATTACCCTCGATGATCGAGTAATTTCCACGCAAGCAATGCTCATCGCTATCGCCAATGGAATTTCCTACGGGGGAGGCATGAAAGTCTGCCCAGATGCGAAATTACAAGATGGACTCTTTGATGTGATGATTTTGCACCCAATTTCAAAATTTGAATTTTTAAAAGTTTTTCCAAGAGTCTTTAAAGGCACACATATAACACATCCCGCTGTGGAGATTGTGCGCAGTTCCAAGGTGCGAATTGAGGCAGAAGCGGTTGCTTACGCAGATGGAGAGCGTGTTGGTCAACTTCCGATTTCAGCAGAATGTGTTGGTAGAGTTTTTAATACCTGGCTGCCATGAGCGCCCATCCTGTAACGCGCGAATTTCAATCAACTTTTGATTTTACCTTCGACCCATTCCAAATTACTGCTTGCCAAGCCGTTGAAGAAGGCAAAGGCGTACTAGTTGCTGCGCCAACAGGGGCGGGTAAAACTGTAGTTGGCGAATTCGCGGCCTTCTATGCCTTGCGTCAAGGTAAAAAATGTTTCTACACAACACCAATAAAAGCTCTATCAAACCAAAAATTTGCCGAATTCGTAGCAAAATTTGGCGAAGATCGTGTGGGTCTTTTAACAGGTGATACCAGCATCAACGGGGACGCAGATATTTTAGTTATGACCACAGAAGTTTTGCGCAACATGTTGTATGCAGGCTCTTCCACACTTACAAATCTCGGCGCTGTCGTTATGGATGAAGTTCATTACCTAGCTGATAAATTCCGCGGAGCGGTATGGGAAGAAGTACTAATTCATCTAATGGAGAGCGTCCAAGTAATTTCTCTCTCGGCTACCGTTTCTAATGCCGAGGAATTCGGGCAATGGTTAGGAGAAGTTCGCGGAGCAACCGAAGTTATTGTCAGTGAAATCCGCCCGATTCCGTTGTATCAACATCTGTTAATCAATAATCGCTTAATGGATCTATTTTCAAATCCAGGCCAAATAAATCCCGAGGTTTTACGGCATGAACGAGAAGCGATGCGCAAAGTTCGAGGCCCTAGGGCTCGGCAAGAGCGATTCTCAGATAGCGGGCGTCTTTCGCGCGCAGAAACAATCGAAAAATTGCAACGTGAAAATCTTTTGCCGGCCATTACTTTCATTTTTTCCAGAATCGGTTGCGATGCCGCGGTTAGACAGTGTTTACAGGCGGGTATTCGCTTGACTTCACCCGAAGAGCGAGTTGAAATCAAATCAACTGCCTTGCGTTATACCCAAAATTTAGCCGAGGAAGATTTAGAGGTTTTAGCTTTCACACCTTGGTTAACTGCGCTAGAGCGCGGGATTGCCGCCCACCACGCTGGTTTGATTCCAAGTTTTAAAGGAGCGGTTGAAGATTTGTTTCAACGCGGCTTAGTCAAAGCTGTCTTTGCGACGGAAACACTGGCTTTAGGAATTAATATGCCAGCGCGCACAGTGGTTTTAGAAAGATTGGTTAAGTACAACGGTGAGGCCCATGTTCCAATTACGCCCGGGGAGTTCACCCAACTAACTGGGCGAGCAGGACGACGGGGAATTGATATCGAAGGAAACGCTGTAATCCAATGGTCGCCAACGGTTGACTCGGCAACAGCGGCCGGATTGGCATCTACTCGAACATATCCGCTTCGTTCTTCATTTTCCCCAACATATAACATGGCAATTAATTTAATCGCGCGTTTTGGGCGCGAACGCGCACGGAGTTCGTTGGATTCTTCTTTTGCACAATTTCAAGCCGATCGCGCAGTAGTTGGTCTGACGCGGCAATTACGTAAAAATGAGAGTGCAATAAATGAATTAACTAAGGATCGCGAAGTACACGCTCGTATAACCGAACGCGCCAATCGATTAATTCGCGAGAGCGATGGACTGCGAAAACGGGTAGAGAATCGAACTCATGTTATCGCTAAAACTTTTGACCAGATTTGCCAAGTTTTAGCGCATTTGGAATATATAGAGGGTGAGAAACCCACCACGCAAGGAAAGATATTGACCAAGATTTATGCCGAATCGGATCTACTTTTGACTGAAACAATTCGCTTGGGCCTACTAGATGAACTATCCCCACCCGAATTAGTATCAGTCGTATCTTCGATGATTTTTGAGTCTCGCTCACAAGAAAATCTGGCACCAAAAATGCCAAATCAAAGCGTTACAAATAAATTGGCTGAAATAGCAACGCTTTGGGCAAGGCTGGAATCTATTGAAAATGAATACGGAGTAAAAACACAGCGCGAACCTGATTTTGGTTTTTGTTGGATTTCATATCGCTGGGCAAATGGCCATTCGCTGCAAAGCGTTCTAAAAGGCAGCGATATATCCGTTGGCGATTTTGTTCGTTCCACAAAACAATTAATTGATTTATTGACGCAGATTTCTGGTGCTAGCGAGAAATTACGTCCGACTTGCAAAGATGCGGTAAAACGTTTAGATCGCGGAGTCGTTGCATACTTAATGGGGGATCAATGATGTTGATGTTAATAGATAGCCCATCCCTCTGGTATCGCGCATATTATGGAATGCCTCAGACGATGGTTGCCCCCGATGGAACTCCGGTGAATGCTATTCGTGGTTATTTAGATATGACTGCGCGATTAATTGGAATGTATAAACCAAACCGGATAGTTGCTTGTATCGATAGCGATTGGCGCCCCACTTGGCGCGTTGAATTATTTCCTAATTACAAAGCTAATCGCTTGGATGGCGATGGCGAAGAAGAGCCCGAAACGCTAACTCCGCAAATCCCTATTTTGCTTGATCTGCTTGATCTTTTCGGCATTGCCGTGGTGGGGGTAGATGATTACGAAGCCGATGATGTGATGGCTACTTTTGCGACTCGTGAAGTAGGTCCAATTCGTATTGTCACAGGCGATCGCGACCTATTTCAATTAGTAGATGACGAGGCCGACATTAGTGTTGTCTACCTGGCCAAGGGTGTATCGCAACATGATTTAGTCGACCGTGCCTACATCGCTAATCGCTATGGCATTCCGGGGGACAGATACGCTTTATTTGCCATCTTTCGGGGCGACCCATCAGATGGTCTGCCCGGAGTTAAAGGAATCGGTGAAAAAGGTGCGGCCCTTATCGCAAATAATTTTGCGACGACCACGGCAGCCTTGCAAGGCGCCAAAAACGGCGATCAATGTCTGCCACCACCTTTAGTAAAAAAAATTATTGCAGGGGCCGAGTATTTAAAAATTGCGCCAACGCTGGTTGGATGCGCAATTGATGTTGCAATTCCGCAGATGGATATTTCCATACCAAAAGCTCCAAAGGATTTATCAGATATCTATCAGTACAAAGAAAAATATGGATTAGGAACTAGCATCGATCGATTGATAGCGGTTCTTGGGTGGTAATACTTACTATCTTTTCTGGTGCTTTATTATCAGCGGCATTCGCCCCGATTAACTTCTGGCCAGCCGCAATTTTCGCCTTAGCGATCCTAATATTCGTAATTGAAAAATCCAAGAGACCATACCTGCATACTTTTCTTTTTGCATTCGTTTTTAATGCACTTCTGCTGCATTGGACAAGTACTTATGTTGGATCAATTCCTTGGTTATTACTATCGATACTCCAAGCCATTTTTTACGCTCCGCTAGCTTTAATTAGGAAATGGGGAATAGGGTTTTTCCCTTTGATATATTTAGTTCTGGAAGAGCTGCGAAACCATTTTCCATTTGGTGGTTTTGGTTGGGCGCGTCTGGCCTATAGCCAGAGCGATTCGCCTTTAGCCCCGCTAGCAGCAGTTGGGGGAGTATCGCTACTCGTCGCAGCGATCTCTCTTTTAGCTCTTGCTATATATTCAGTACGCAACAAGAAATTCGGCGTAACTTTAATTTGCGTATTGCCAGTCTTTTTAATTTTTCTACCGAATAACGCGCAAACATCGGGAAAAGTTAGCGCGTTATTAATCCAAGGCGATGTTCCTAAAATGGGATTAAATTATAATTCTCGTGCAAAAGCAGTATTTGATAAACATGTGGCCGAAACACAAAGGGCGCTAGCGCTTAGAGATGAGCGTATCGATTTTATACTCTGGCCAGAAAACTCGGTTGATATCGATCCGTCCGCAAATCCTGATGTAAGCAGCGCTCTTGATGCCCTGAGCGAAAAAGCCGGGGCTCCAATAATTTTAGGTGCTGTGGTAGGCAAAACACCTAATCTATTTAACCAATCAATTCTTTGGACCAAAAGCGAACGTCAGATTTATAGCAAGCAACATCTAACGCCATTTGGTGAATATATTCCGCTGCGCTCCTTGGCTCGATTAGTTTCACCATTTGTCGACTCGGTGCAGGATTTCTCAAAAGGAGAAGGTAATAAGGTATTTGAAATTAATGGGGCCTTGATTGCGCCAATCATTTGCTACGAATTAATCGATGATCAAATAGTGGCCGATATGGCCAAAACTTCCAATCTTGTTGTAGTACAGACAAATAACGCAACTTTTGGTCTTTCAGCGCAATCGGATCAACAGTTATCAATTACTAGAATCAGGGCGATAGAGCATCAAAGAAATATTCTTTCCGTTTCTACAACTGGTAAATCAGCGCTAATTTCTTATAGAGGAAAAATTATTAAATCCACCGAGATGGGAAGTAGCGCGCATTTATTTATCCAGACGGAGCTAATTTCTTCAAAGAGCCGATTCGACACCTTAGGCAAGTGGGCGCAATTTGGGGTATTTGGGTACTTGTTTTTAGTCGCTGCGACCCTGCGCAGGCGGTATAAATAACGCCGATAAGTTACATTATGTAAAGTAAATAAGGCTCCATCAAGCGTAATCAGAGATTGGCGCGCACGAACAAATCAGATTCCTATCCCCTGATACTCCATCGATTCGCCCAACAGTTGGCCAATATTTGCCCTTCATACCAATTAATTCACCCTCCACAAGCCCACTGCGCCTTGCTGGGAGGCCGCCGCTCTCGCGCGTGTATTTGCGCTCCCAATCGCTACTTATAACGCTTTGCGCCGTATGTGGTGCGTGGCGCAGCGCGCTATCGGTTGCCAGTATTTTCCCAGCTATAACATCGGCAATTTCACCGTGAATTGCAGCCATTGCCTCGATAAATCGATCAATTTCTAAAATATCTTCACTCTCGGTCGGTTCAATCATAAAAGTTCCAGGTACCGGAAAACTCATTGTCGGTGCGTGGAAGCCATAATCCATTAAACGTTTAGCAATATCGTCGACGGTTATGCCACTAATTTTCGTAATCTCGCGCACATCTAAAATACATTCGTGGGCTACTCTCCCGTTTTCGCCGGTATATAAAACTGGAAAATAGGGATTTAATTTCGCTGCCATGTAATTTGCCGAAAGAATTGCCACACTTGTTGCGCGAGTTAATCCGCCGCCACCCATCAAACGAATATATGCCCACGAAATTGCCAAAATACTTGCTGAACCAAATGGCGCGCCACTAATCGGGCCAGCTCCTGTAGCAGGGCCAGCAGTTGGATCGAGTGGATGATTAGGCAAGAAAGGCGCCAAATGTGCACGTGAAATAACTGGACCAACACCTGGTCCCCCGCCGCCATGCGGAATGCAAAATGTTTTATGTAAATTCAAATGCGAAACATCTGCGCCAAATTTTCCAGGCTGGGCAAGACCTACCAGTGCATTTAAGTTTGCACCATCAACGTAGACTTGTCCGCCGGCATCATGTATTAATCCACAAATTTGCGTAATCGCGGATTCAAATACCCCGTGGGTAGATGGATAGGTGACCATTAGCGCCGCGATGTTACCTGCGTGCTCGGCGATTTTATTTTTCAAATCCGAAATACTTACATTGCCTCCCTCGTCGCATTCGACAACGACTACTTTCATGCCAGCCATTACCGCACTTGCAGCGTTAGTTCCGTGAGCGCTAGCTGGAATCAAACAGATTTTGCGCGATTGCTCTCCACGTGAATCATGATAGTTGCGAATAGCTAAAAGTCCGGCGAACTCCCCTTGGCTTCCAGCATTAGGTTGCAACGAAACTGCGTCATAACCAGTAATTGCAATGAGGTACTGGCTTAGTTCTGCAATAATCTGGCGCGAACCCGCACTTTGATCAATGGGTGAAAATGGGTGCAGATTTGCAAACTCCGGCCAAGTGAGAGCCTCCATCTCGGTCGTTGCATTTAATTTCATAGTGCAAGAACCCAACGGAATCATGGTGCGATCAAGGGCTAAATCGCGATCAGATAGCGTTCGCAAATATCGCAACATTGAAGTCTCGTTGTGGTGGGTATTGAAAACCGGATGAGTTAAATATGGTGAAGTTCTAAGAAGTGGCGCAGGAATTGCCGCGCGCGAATCTTTAAGAACTACTTCCCCGCCGCCAAAGATTTGGGCTAAATCGTTAAGCAGTTGCGAAGTCGTTGTCTCATCCAATGAAATTCCAACGTGCGTTGCATCTACCTGGCGTAAATTAATTTTCTTATTTTTAGCCATTGCATGTATAGCAGATGCATCAGATACTTCTATTAAGAGCGTATCGAAATAGGTTGTATTTGAAATCTTATGGCCAGCACCCGCTATCACCGCGGCCAGCGCAACGGTCTGTGAATGCACTTTTGCGGCTATAAATTGCAAACCCTTTGGTCCGTGCCACATCGCATAAAAGGCACTCATCACAGCTAACAGAACTTGGGCAGTGCAAATATTACTTGTGGCTTTATCTCTACGAATATGTTGTTCGCGAGTTTGTAACGCCAACCGAAGTGCTGGATTTCCGTGCGAATCAACGCTTTGTCCGATTAAACGACCAGGTAGTGATCGCTCTAATCCTTGGCGTACTGATATAAAACCTGCGTGCGGTCCCCCGAAGCCCATCGGAACTCCAAAACGTTGGGATGTACCAACGGCAACATCGCAGTCCCACTCCCCCGGAGGCTTCAATAGCGTAAGGGCCAATAAATCTGTTGCCGCAATAAGCAGCGCGCCTTTATCGTGGAGCTGCGTTGCAAGTTGGGAGAAATCACTGATCGTGCCGTAAGTGTTTGGATATTGAACTAACGCTCCAAATATTTCCTTATTCGAAAGAGTTCCAATTGGCGCAGTTAAATCAACTATTTCGATCTGTATTCCTAGTGGTTTTGCCCGGGTTGCAACAACTGCAATTGTCTGGGGATGAAGATTTATATCCATTAAAAATACTGCATCGTCTGCGCCTTGATAGACACGACGGGCAAGGCCCATTGCCTCAGCCGCTGCAGTACTTTCATCTAGCATCGAGGCGTTGGCAATTTTAAATCCAGTTAAATCGCAAATTAGCGTTTGAAAGGCAAATAAGGCCTCTAGCCGTCCCTGTGAAATTTCAGGTTGATATGGAGTGTATGCGGTATACCAAGCTGGATTTTCCAAAACATTGCGCAAAATCACCGCGGGAGTATTCGTCCCGTAATACCCAGTACCGATTACATTTGAAAAAATTGAATTCTTATTTGCTAATTCACGAAGCGCTGCAATTGTTTCTACCTCTGTTAATGGCGCTGGCAGTACAGCTTCTAATTTTTCGCTCATCACAATATTTGCTGGAACGACATCGGCAATGAAGGCATCTAGATTTGCATACCCAAGCTCGCTAAGCATCGTTTTTACTTGATCAGGGGTTGGACCGACATGACGATGCTCAAATGCCTCATACGTAGTATTCAATTAAATCCTCCACTTAAATAAAGCCTAGGCAGAGAGTAATGCGATTTAAGCGCCTTTACTCTTTCTTCTCAGCGCGAGCTCATCGTTATTTACATCACTAGCTACTTCCCCATTGATTTCGCCCTGCATTTGCGATAGTGAACCTTCGACTTCATTCCAAACTTTTCCAATCGCGATTCCAAATACGCCTTGCCCACCTTGAAGTAAGTCGATAATTTCATCAGGACTTGTACATTCGTAAATAGATGCGCCATCACTCATTAAAGTCACGCGTTCTAATTCAGTAATACCTCGGCTGCGCAGATGTTGAACTGCGCTGCGAATATTTTGTAGAGATACACCAGCATCAAGTAAACGTTTAACTACTTTCAAAACTAAAATATCGCTAAATCCGTATAACCGTTGTGTTCCCGAGCCACTTGCCGTGCGAATACTTGGTTCGACAAGTCCGGTGCGTGCCCAATAATCTAATTGGCGATAAGTAATTGCGGCAACCGAGCAAGCAGTTGCGCCACGGTATCCAATTTCGAGATTTTGGGGAGTCACGGGAAGTACTCGATTCTCTAGAGTGAGGAAGATAAATGTAGAACGCCAGAGCTCGCCAATCAACAACCGACACGAGCCAAACCTCTACTTGACCTTTAGACTTTTAGGCTCATTTGGCGAAATCCTCTGGATTGATCTGATCTAAAAA
>JBCKHB010000017.1:0-16264 GCA_038906075.1 Candidatus Planktophila sp. | reverse complement strand
ATTACAATCTTGCGGATCGAAAAAATTTACATCTGTTGATGATTTAGATTTTAATTCTTGCGAACTTTTCTTTATCGCCCTTCCACATGGAGAATCTGCGGCGTTAATTCCTAAAATTCCAGAGAGCGCAAAGATAGTGGACCTAGGCGCAGATTTTCGGTTAGAAAATTCGAGTTCATGGTCAAAATATTATGGTGGAAGCCATGCTGGTACTTGGGTTTATGGTTTGCCCGAATTACCTAAGCAGAGAGAGTTAATTAAGGGCGCTAACCGAATAGCAAATCCAGGTTGCTATGCAACATCGGTTGCACTTGGACTTGCTCCAGCGTTGCCATTTATTGAAGTAAGTGATGTTGTGGTTGTGGCAGCATCGGGTACAACCGGTGCTGGGAGAAGTGCCAAAACTTATTTGCTAGCCAGTGAAGTAATGGGCTCGCTTACATCCTATAAATTTGGGGGAGTACATCAACACACACCTGAAATTGAAGAATCTTTATCGAAGGTAGCAGGTAAAAGTGTAAAGATATCTTTTACTCCGATACTCGCGCCGATGCCGCGCGGAATTCTTTCCACAATTACCGCCAAATTGACGGCAAAGATATCTACCCAAGAAATTCATAAAGTTTTCTCTGACGCCTACCTTAATGAGCCATTCGTGCACATTCTTCCACTAGGTCAAATGCCTGCCACTTCATCGCTCACCGGCAGCAATAACGTTTGCCTGCAAGTTGCCGTTGATGAACATACCAATCGGTTAATTATTTCGGTGGCACTTGATAATCTGGGGAAAGGGGCTGCCGGTCAAGCGATTCAAAACGCTAATTTAATTTCTGGTTTTGCCGAAACTTCTGGTTTGAATTTTGATGGGATTGGATCATGAATTTACCGCTTGGCTTTAGGGCCGCAGCTATTGCGGCAGGCTTAAAGAGCAATGGGGAGCTAGATCTGACTCTGATCCAAAATCAAGGTCCAAATTTCTATGCCACTGCCGTTTTTACATCTAATCAAGTAATTGCAGCCCCGGTTATCTGGAGCAAGCAAGTTATCAAGGGCGAAATTGCGCGAGCAGTAATTCTTAATTCAGGCGGAGCGAATGCATGTACTGGTCCGCAAGGTTTCCAAGACACCCACGCAACAGCAGAGTATGTTGGCGCGAAATTAAATATTTCGTCGGGCGAAGTTCTCGTCTGTTCGACCGGATTAATTGGTGAATTATTGCCAATGTCAAAGATTTTGGCTGGAATAGATGAAATTTTTCCAGAAATGAATAGCCAATCGCTAGAAGATTGCGCACGAGCCATAATGACCACTGATTCTGTGCCAAAAATTGCCAAAGAATGTGAATTTGGAATAGAGATAGTCGGCATCGCAAAGGGTGCCGGAATGCTGGCACCGGCGCTGGCCACCATGCTCTGCGTTGTCATGACCGATGCTATTTTGCCGACTAACACCCAAACCATTTTTAAGGATGTAGTCGATCGAACTTTTAACAGAATTGATTCGGATGGTTGTACTTCAACTAATGACACTGTTTTGCTGATGGCATCGGGGGCCAGTGGTCAAAAATTAGATGAGAGCCAATGCCAAGATTTACTGACCAAAGTATGTGCATCGTTGTCTGCCCAGTTAATTGCCGATGCCGAAGGCGCGACTAAGACGGTTTCAATTATCGTAACTGGGGCGAGAAACGAAGCTGATGCGCTATCTGTTGCTAGAGCATGTGCCCGAAATAATTTATTGAAATGCGCAATTTTCGGGGGAGACCCAAATTGGGGAAGAGTATTGGCAGCCGTTGGCACTTCTACCGCTTATATGGAACCGTCCAACATCGATGTTTGCCTAAATGGAATTCAAGTTGCCAAAGGCAGCGCGCCATTTGTTGATAAAAATCTAGTTGACTTTACCAATCGAGAAGTTGAGATCCTTATCAATTTAAACGTCGGCGATGCCAAAGCTACCGTTATTACAAATGATCTCAGCCACGCCTATGTTCACGAGAATTCGGCTTACGCGACATGATCGTCGTGAAATTTGGCGGCCATGCCATGAAAGATGAAAACGGAAATTTTTCAAAAGCAATCAAGAGCGTGGTAGATGCGGGCATCGATGTTGTGGTTGTACATGGGGGAGGACCGCAAATTGATGCCGCCCTTAAAGAGTCGGGAATCGTGAGTAGTTTCGTTGGCGGTTTTCGCGTCACGACGCCGCAAATTTTCGCAATAGTTGAAAGAGTTTTAACTAAAGATGTTGCAAGTCTTGTGGTTGCACATTTATCTGCATCTGGAATAAAAGCAAAAGCGATTTCAGGACGCACCAATGGGGTTTTGATTGCCAAGAAACTAACTAATTTAGTCGATGGCACAAAAGTGGATTTGGGTTTGGTGGGCGAGGTTAGTGCGGTAGATACTAGGCAAATTCTAGCTCTTCTTAAAGATAAATGCGTTCCTGTTATTTCTCCGATTGCTTCAAATGCGGAGGGTACAGAGGGTTTTAACGTCAATGCTGATTTAGCAGCAGCGGCCTTAGCCGGAGCCCTTGATGCGCAATTTTTAATCATAATGACTGATGTGGCAGGAATTTATAGGGATTGGCCAAATCTAGGTTCTTTAATTGATCAAATCAGCGCCAGTGAGTTAGAAAAAATTAAAGGAGATTTTGCGCAAGGGATGGCACCAAAAGTGAAAGCGTGTTTAGATGCCATCGAATATGGGGCGAAAGCGGTGCGCATCATTGATGGCACAAATCCCAATAGTTTTTCAGAAGCATTGCACGGTCGCGGCGGAACCTTGGTGACGGTGTGAAGAGCTCCGATTTTGCCGCACGTTGGGATCAAAGTTTGCAAGCAAATTATGGAACCCCTTCCATTGCTCTTATAAAAGGCAAAGGTTTAGTAGTCCAAGATGTTGAAGGAAAAAAGTATTTAGATTTTCTAGGGGGAATCGCAACAAATATCGTTGGGCATGCCCATCCTGCGATCGTAAAGGCCGTTAGCAAACAAATTAGCGAACTTTCCCATGTCAGCAATTTCTATATGCATGCGGGCGTGATCCAATTAGCTGAAAAACTTATCGAATTAACGGGTGCACCAAAGGCGCGGGTTTTCTTCGCGGGGTCAGGGGCGGAAGCAAATGAAGCTGCGCTGAAATTATCGCGCCGTACCGGCCGCACTAAAATAGTGGCAGCGATTGGTGCATTTCATGGCCGCACAATGGGCGCCCTTTCACTTACCGGCCAGAGCGATAAGCGTGAACCGTTTTTACCGTTATTAAAAGGTGTCACCCATATTCCTTACGGCGATCTAAAGTCAATGCGCCGCGCGGTTTCGCGCAAAACTGCCATGGTAATTATCGAACCAATTATGGGTGAGGCTGGAGTTATAACTCCACCACAGGGTTATCTGAAAGGTATTCGAGATATTTGCGATGCCACGGGTGCGTTGATGGTGCTTGACTGCGTTCAAACTGGAATGGGACGCACTGGGCAATGGTTTGGTTTTGAAAATGAATCAATAATTCCTGATGTTATAACGCTTGCCAAAGGTTTGGGCGGTGGACTTCCGCTCGGTGCGATGATTGCCATTGGTCCTTGCTCGCAATATTTTAAAGCGGGCGACCATGGTTCTACTTTCGGTGGAAATCCAGTTTCGTGTGCGGCGTCGTTGGCTGCAATTTCTGTAATTGAAAAAGGAAAGTTGCTAAATGCGGCCCTTGTCCATGAGAAAAGAATTAAGAAGAGCATTGGTGCACTTACTGGCGTTGCCGAAGTTCGTGGTGCTGGCTTGCTCTTAGGTATTGAACTTCGGGGGCTGGATGCGAAAAAGATTGCGCAAGATTTGCAAGAGTGCGGCATATTAGTAAATGCGGCAACGCCAACAACAATTCGGATCGCGCCAGCGCTAATTGTGAGTCCAGCCCAGATTGATAAATTTATTTCGGTTTTTTCATCGGTCATAAAGAAAGCGATCGCACCATGACAAACGTTTCTGCAAGAAGAGCAAAAGCAATCTCTTTGATTAAGGCAGGTTTAATTCATTCTCAATCTGATTTAGTGCTGCACCTTAAAAAGGGCGGTTATAGAGTTACCCAAGCAACTGCAAGTCGTGATTTGGAAGAAATCGGTGCGGTCCGAAGTCGAAATAAATCAGGGGGCTCCACCTATGAAATTCGTGAAAGCTCCGATGCTGCCCTATCTCGGGTTGCACCGTTGCCCTCCGACTTGATTCTCTCGGTGCAATCCAGTGCTAATTTGGCAGTAATTAGAACTCCACCAGGGGCTGCCGGCTTCCTTGCTAGCGCGCTTGATCACATTGGACTAACTGGAGTTATCGGAACAATTGCCGGTGACGACACGATTTTGCTGGTATCTAAGAAAGCCACAGGTGGGGCGCAATTAGCGAAAGAATTGCTGGCGTACGCAAATAAGAGAAAGAGCGGTAAAAAATAATGGCGCTTTGGGGTGCTCGTTTTTCACAATCTCCGGCCGATTCTGCTTTTGCGCTTTCTCGTAGTCTGCATTTTGATTGGCGGCTAGCTCCTTACGACCTTCGATCATCACTTGCTCATTTGGCCGTTCTTGAAAAAGGCGCCATTGTTAAATCTGGCGATGCGCAAACTATTAGGCAAGGGCTTAAAGAATTAATATCAGCGGTTGCAGATAAAACCTTTATTTTCCAAGCCAGTGATGAAGATGTTCATAGCGCACTTGAGCGCGCTTTAGTAGAAAAGATTGGTCCAGTTGGTGGTGCTTTGCGCGCTGGTCGATCTAGAAATGATCAAGTGGCAACGGATGTTAAATTATTTGCAATTGATCATCTATTAGAAATCGCAAATTTGATTACCCAATTACAGAGCGCTTTACTGGCAAAAGCTGCTGAATATAGCGATGCGCCATCCTCGGGTTTTACACATTTACAACGCGCCCAACCAGTTATTTTCGGACACGAATTAGCAAAACATGTGCACGCTCTGGAACGCGATTTAGATCGAATCCGTGATTGGGCCAAGCGAACATCAGTTAGCCCGCTAGGTTCGGGGGCACTTGCGGGTTCATCGCTACCACTAGATCCAGAATTTAGCGCTAAAGAATTAGGTTTTAATTCATCGTCTGCCAATAGCATCGATGGCGTTAGTGATCGCGATTTTGTAGCCGAGGCGCTCTTTATTATTTCTATGATTGGAATTCACCTATCGCGCATCGGCGAAGAATGGTCCTTGTTTGCAACGACTGAATTTGGTTGGGCTAAGTTATCGGATCAATATTCAACGGGTTCATCGATAATGCCACAAAAGAAGAATCCTGATATTGCTGAACTTGCGCGCGGTAAAGCTGGACGATTAATTGGCAATCTCACTGGGCTTCTTGTAATGCTTAAAGGCTTACCTTTTGCCTATAATCGTGATTTGCAAGAAGATAAAGAACCGTTATTTGATAGCGTTGATACTTTGTTACTACTTCTACCGGCGCTAACTGGAATGGTTGCTACTACAACATTTGATCGCGAAAAAATGGCCATTGCTGCCCCGCTCGGTTTTTCATTAGCTACCGAGATTGCGGATTACCTAGTTAAAAAGGGCGTTGCCTTTGCCCAAGCCCACGAAGCAGCGGGTAAATGTGTAGCGCAATGTGAAAAATCGAATCGCCAATTAGATCAATTAACTGACGAAGAATTCTTGGCAGTGCATCCAAAATTGGATAAAGATGTGCGCGAAGTTCTAACCGTTAGCGGAGCGCTGGCCGCGCGAACTACTAGGGGAGCAACGGCTCCGGCGCAGGTTAAAAAACAGATTGCAGATGCGGAGCAATTAAATCGTTCGCATTCCGATTGGATTTGCCGCGCGCAGAAAGCCTTTTCAGGCATGATGAGCGCATGAACAATGACTTGCTAGCCGATCTGCGTTGGCGTGGCTTATTGGCGCAATCAACCGATGAGAAAGCGCTGCAGGAGGCGCTTAAAAAGCCGGTAACTCTATATGTGGGTTTTGATCCAACTGCGCCAAGTTTGCATGTTGGTAATTTAGTGGTGCTCCTTGTTTTGCGTCGTTTTCAATTAGCCGGTCACGCTCCGATCGCACTAGTTGGGGGAGCAACCGGTTTAGTCGGAGACCCAAGTGGCAAGAACGAAGAACGCACTTTAAATAGCGTTGCCAGCGTTGAAGAATGGGTGGCGAAAATTCGAAAGCAAGTCTCGGCTTTTCTAGATTTTGATGCCAAGGCCAACGCCGCAATTGTTGTCAATAATCTTGATTGGACATCGCCGCTTTCCGCGATTGAATTTTTGCGTGATATCGGGAAACATTTTAGTGTCAACCAAATGTTGGCAAAGGAATCGGTCGCCGCTCGCTTAGCATCTGGCGGAATTTCCTATACCGAATTTTCGTATCAAGTTCTGCAATCTCTGGATTTTCTTGAACTTTACAAACGTTTTAATTGCACACTTCAACTTGGCGGTTCTGATCAATGGGGCAATATCGTTGCTGGTTTAGATTTAATTCGCCGGGTAGAGCAGGGAAGTGCTCATGCGCTAACCGTTCCATTATTGACGAAAGCTGATGGCACAAAGTTTGGTAAAACTGCTGGGGGTTCAGTCTGGCTAGATCCTGAAATGACTTCACCGTATGCCTTCTTCCAATATTGGTTAAACACCGATGACAAGGATGTAATAAATTTTCTAAAGGTATTCTCGTTTGGTTCACAGGATGAAATTTTGGCGTTAGAGGTAGCGCACAATGCTAATCCTGGAAAGCGCGCGGCACATCGCGCACTAGCGCGCGAATTAACTGCGCTAGTGCATTCGCAAGTTGTTATGGAGCGGGTAGAAACCGCTGCTTATGCATTATTTGGACAAGGTGATCTAAAAGAATTAGATGAAGCAACGCTGCGCAGCGCGATTAGCGAACTTCCGCGGATAACTATTGGCGGCAATGAAGAAATTCCAACTTGGGTGGATTTAATAACTGCCACAGGCGTTGTTGATTCCAAATCTGGTGCACGTCGAATTGTTAGAGAGGGTGGCGCATATCTCAATAATGAAAAAATTGCCGGAGAAAAATTTGCTCCTTCAAAAAGCGATTTTTTATGCGGTAAATATGCCATTTTACGTAAAGGCAAGCGCGACTTAGCCTGCGTTGAATTAACTTAAGCTTCCCGCGATATTGCGCCAAAGCCATCCAGAGATGGCTTTTAGAGCCCGTTAGCGAGAAATTTCGCTCCAGAAAAATGCCAATTATGCGATTTGACCCTATCTCCAACTAGCCCTATAGTTGGGCTCTTGCTGTGAAACCAGACGATTTAGGCTGGATGGCAACGTTTTCCCCTCTAGTTTGACGTGTTTGCTCGGTTTGACCTTGCTTGCGCCGATGGACTAGATTTGTAGGTCCGCCCTGAAAAATGGAAGAAATTCCTAGACGCAGTGCGCATCCGTACCTTGAGAACTCAACAGCGTGCCATAAGTCAATGCCAATGTGGCGCAATTTTTGCTGCGTAAAAACAGCGTTTTTGCGGTCCATGTTAAATAAATACTTCAATGAAGTTCGCTAATTTATTAGCGCAACTCGTTGATTTCCTTTGGTAAAGACAAAATAAACGACAGTTTGTTTGTCTCGTAAGCCATGAAAAAAACTTTCTATGGAGAGTTTGATCCTGGCTCAGGACGAACGCTGGCGGCGTGCTTAACACATGCAAGTCGAGCGATGAGATCCCTTCGGGGAAGGATTAGCGGCGAACGGGTGAGGAACACGTGAGGAATCTGCCTTCAACACTGGGATAACTCCGGGAAACCGGGGCTAATACCGGATACGAACCCTGATCGCATGGTCGGGGTTGGAAAGTTTTTCGGTTGAAGATGACCTCGCGGCCTATCAGCTTGTTGGTGAGGTAATGGCTCACCAAGGCGACGACGGGTAGCCGGCCTGAGAGGGCGACCGGCCACACTGGGACTGAGACACGGCCCAGACTCCTACGGGAGGCAGCAGTGGGGAATATTGGGCAATGGAGGGAACTCTGACCCAGCGACGCCGCGTGCGGGATGAAGGCCTTCGGGTTGTAAACCGCTTTCAGTAGGGAAGAAGCGAAAGTGACGGTACCTACAGAAGAAGCACCGGCTAACTATGTGCCAGCAGCCGCGGTAATACATAGGGTGCAAGCGTTGTCCGGAATTATTGGGCGTAAAGAGCTCGTAGGTGGTTCGTCACGTCGGATGTGAAAATCTGGGGCTCAACCCCAGACCTGCATTCGATACGGGCAAACTAGAGTGTGGTAGGGGAGACTGGAATTCCTGGTGTAGCGGTGGAATGCGCAGATATCAGGAGGAACACCAATGGCGAAGGCAGGTCTCTGGGCCATTACTGACACTGAGGAGCGAAAGCGTGGGGAGCGAACAGGATTAGATACCCTGGTAGTCCACGCCGTAAACGATGGGCACTAGTTGTGGGGACCTTCCACGGTTTCTGCGACGCAGCTAACGCATTAAGTGCCCCGCCTGGGGAGTACGATCGCAAGATTAAAACTCAAAGGAATTGACGGGGCCCCGCACAAGCAGCGGAGCATGCGGCTTAATTCGACGCAACGCGAAGAACCTTACCAAGGCTTGACATATACAGGAATATGGCAGAAATGTCATAGCGGTAAAACGTCTGTATACAGGTGGTGCATGGTTGTCGTCAGCTCGTGTCGTGAGATGTTGGGTTAAGTCCCGCAACGAGCGCAACCCTCGTTCTGTGTTGCCAGCATTTAGTTGGGGACTCACAGGAGACTGCCGGGGTCAACTCGGAGGAAGGTGGGGATGACGTCAAATCATCATGCCCCTTATGTCTTGGGCTGCACGCATGCTACAATGGCTGGTACAAAGGGCTGCAATACTGCAAAGTGGAGCGAATCCCAAAAAGCCAGTCTCAGTTCGGATTGGGGTCTGCAACTCGACCCCATGAAGTCGGAGTTGCTAGTAATCGTAGATCAGCAACGCTACGGTGAATACGTTCCCGGGGCTTGTACACACCGCCCGTCACGTCACGAAAGTCGGTAACACCCGAAGTCAGTGGCCCAACCGTAAGGGGGGAGCTGCCGAAGGTGGGATCGGTGATTGGGACGAAGTCGTAACAAGGTAGCCGTACCGGAAGGTGCGGCTGGATCACCTCCTTTCTAAGGAGTAACCAACTCAGGTAGGTATTTTCCTACCATTAGTAGTTGGACTCATAAGTGGAGCGCTGACTTAGGTTTATTTAATTTTTCATCCATTAGTACAAGCGATTTATTCGCAGTGGAAACTTGGCTCTGTTTAACAATCAACTAGGCACGTTGTTGGGTCCTGAGGGGACGGCTAGCGCCAACCTCTCGGACTTAATAAAGTGAAGAAACCAGATCTATTTTTAATTATTAGTTTTTTAATTAGTGATTATCAAAATAGATAGCAGGTCTTCAAATCTTTATTGAGTACCGCCCGTATTTTGAGAACTACACAGTGGACGCGAGCATCTTTGTGGTCAAATTATTAAGCGCACATGGTGGATGCCTTGGCATCAGAAGCCGAAGAAGGACGTAGGAGGCTGCGATAAGCCTCGGGGAGCTGTCAACCGAGCCGTGATCCGAGGATTTCCGAATGGGGAAACCCAGCCAGAGTAATGTCTGGTTATTTCTGCCTGAATATATAGGGCAGATAAAGGGAACGTGGGGAAGTGAAACATCTCAGTACCCACAGGAAGAGAAAACAACCGTGATTCCGTTAGTAGTGGCGAGCGAAAGCGGAAGAGGCCAAACCGATACTGTGTCAAGCCGGCAGGCGTTGCAGTATCGGTGTTGAGGGACCAGTTCGAACCGACTGCCGTTGGTTCAAAGAGTAAAAAATTAGTTGAGTAAGTGAAGGACGTGGGAAAGTCCGGCACAGAGGGTGAGACCCCCGTAGCTGAAACTCAGTTAACTCTTTACTGGTATCCCAAGTAATACCGGACCCGAGAAATCCGGTATGAATCTGGCGGGACCACCCGCTAAGCCTAAATACTCTCTGATGACCGATAGCGGACTAGTACCGTGAGGGAAAGGTGAAAAGAACCCCGTAAGGGGAGTGAAATAGAATCTGAAACCGTGTGCGTACAAGCCGTAGGAGCGACGAAAGTTGTGACTGCGTGCCTTTTGAAGAATGAGTCTACGAGTTAGTGTCATGTGGCAAGGTTAACCCGTCGAGGGGAAGCCGTAGCGAAAGCGAGTCTGAATAGGGCGAATGAGTCGCATGATCTAGACCCGAAGCGAGGTGATCTACGCATGGTCAGGTTGAAGCGCGGGTAAGACCGCGTGGAGGACCGAACCCACTAATGTTGAAAAATTAGGGGATGAACTGTGTGTAGGGGTGAAAGGCCAATCAAACTTCGTGATAGCTGGTTCTCTCCGAAATGCATTTAGGTGCAGCGTCACGTGTTTCTTACCGGAGGTAGAGCTACTGGATGGTCGAGGGGGCCTACAAGCTTACCAACATCAGCCAAACTCCGAATGCCGGTAAGTGAGAGCGTGGCAGTGAGACTGTGGGGGATAAGCTTCATAGTCGAGAGGGAAACAACCCAGAATAGCAACTAAGGTCCCAAAGCCTGTGCTAAGTGGAAAAGGATGTGAAGTCGCATAGACAACCAGGAGGTTGGCTTAGAAGCAGCCACCCTTAAAAGAGTGCGTAATAGCTCACTGGTCAAGTGATTTCGCGCCGACAATGTAACGGGGCTCAAGCACAGCACCGAAGTTCTATCATTTATGCACTATCCCGGTCTTATGGTTCGCCAGAAAGATCCAGGAGCATGGATGGGTAGGAGAGCGTCGTGTCACTGGTGAAGCGGCAGAGGAATCTAGCCGTGGAAGTGACACGAGTGAGAATGTAGACATGAGTAGCGAGAGAAAGGTGAGAAACCTTTCCTCCGAAAGACCAAGGGTTCCTGGGGCAGGCTAATCCGCCCAGGGTAAGTCGGGACCTAAGGCGAGGCCGTCAGGCGTAGTCGATGGACAACCGGTTGATATTCCGGTACCCGCTTTAATTCGCCCATAACGAATCCACTAATACTTAGAGGTCTGAAGTCTGACTGGCTTTTGTCGGTCGGATGGAACGCTTCTTTGAGGTGTGGTAGTAGTTAAGCAATGGTGTGACACAGGAAGGCAGTCCAACCCGGGCGATGGTTGTCCCGGGGTAAGGTTGTAGGGAGAGACGTAGGCAAATCCGCGTCTCACATATCCTGAGAACTGATGCCGAGCCGTAAGGCGAAGTGGATGATCCTATGCTGTCGAGAAAAGCATCTAGCGAGAATTATTGCGGCCCGTACCCGAAACCGACGCAGGTGGTCAGGTAGAGAATACCAAGGAGATCGAGAGAATTATGGATAAGGAACTCGGCAAAATGCCCCCGTAACTTCGGGAGAAGGGGGGCCCTTCGGCGTGTAGGAGTTTACCTCCGAAGCGTTGGAAGGCCGCAGAGACCAGGCTCAAGCGACTGTTTACCAAAAACACAGGTCCGTGCGAAGTCGCAAGACGATGTATACGGACTGACGCCTGCCCGGTGCTGGAAGGTTAAGGGGACTGGTTAGCCGCAAGGCGAAGCTGAGAACTTAAGCCCCAGTAAACGGCGGTGGTAACTATAACCATCCTAAGGTAGCGAAATTCCTTGTCGGGTAAGTTCCGACCTGCACGAATGGCGTAACGACTTGAGCGCTGTCTCATCCGTAAACTCGGCGAAATTGCATTACGAGTAAAGATGCTCGTTACGCGCAGAAAGACGGAAAGACCCCGGGACCTTTACTATATCTTGATATTGGTGTTCGGAACGGTTTGTGTAGCATAGGTGGGAGACTTTGAAGCGGGCACGCCAGTGTTTGTGGAGTCATCGTTGAAATACCACTCTGATCGTTTTGAACTTCTAACCTCGGTCCGTAATCCGGATCAGGGACAGTGTCTGGTGGGTAGTTTGACTGGGGCGGTCGCCTCCCAAAAAGTAACGGAGGCGCTCAAAGGTTCCCTCAGCCTGGTTGGTAATCAGGTGTCGAGTGTAAGTGCACAAGGGAGCTTAACTGTGAGACAGACATGTCGAGCAGGTGCGAAAGCAGGAACTAGTGATCCGGCGGTGGCTTGTGGAAGCGCCGTCGCTCAACGGATAAAAGGTACCCCGGGGATAACAGGCTGATCTTGCCCAAGAGTCCATATCGACGGCAAGGTTTGGCACCTCGATGTCGGCTCGTCTCATCCTGGGGCTGGAGTAGGTCCCAAGGGTTGGGCTGTTCGCCCATTAAAGAGGCACGCGAGCTGGGTTCAGAACGTCGTGAGACAGTTCGGTCCCTATCTTCTGTGCGCGCAGGAAACTTGAGAAGGGCTGTCCCTAGTACGAGAGGACCGGGACGGACGAACCTCTGGTGTGTCGGTTGTTATGCCAATAGCACCGCCGATTAGCTACGTTCGGAAGGGATAACTGCTGAAAGCATCTAAGCAGGAAGCTCGCTTCAAGATTAGGTTTCCCACTGGTTTACCAGGTAAGGCCCCCAGCTAGACGACTGGGTTGATAGGCGGGAAGTGGAAGAGTCGCAAGGCTTGGAGCTGACCCGTACTAATAGGCCGAGGATTTAACTACAAAGTTGCTACGCGTCCACTGTGTGGCTCTCGAGATACGGTCTCGAGATCCACAATTTAAAGAGAACACTTTGACTGCGTTCTCTTTTATTGCAAGATCTTGTTTGGATCGAAAACTCAATAGCGTTTCGGCGACCATAGCGAGAGGGAAACACCCGGTCCCATTCCGAACCCGGAAGTTAAGCCTCTCAGCGTCGATGGTACTGCAAGGGTGACCCTGTGGGAGAGTAGAACGTTGCCGGACTTCTTTTATAAAAAGGGGCGCTTCTTTGAAGTGCCCCTTTTTTATTTATACAATTTATTTAGGAGGATGAGATGGAAGATAGAAAAAACCCAGCTCGCCCTAATTCGTCGCGCCCTACCCATGCACCGCGCGCTGGCAGCCCATCGCGAAGTGGTGCTTCGGGAAATAATCGAAATTCCAGCGGCCCGCGTGATACACGCGATGCTCGCGGCATACGCCCTGCGCCAAGTGAACGAGATACATCACGGCTTCGTCCCAGAATTTTTGAACCAGATATTCCGGAAGAAGTAACTGGTGAAGAGTTAGAAAAAACTTTGCGCGCCGAACTTTTATCTTTGTCACCAGAAAATGCCAAAGTGGTTGCTAGACATTTAGTTTGCGTCAATATTTATATGGAGAGTGATCCAGAACGTGCACACAAACATGGACTTGCCGCGGCCCATCATGCAGGTCGCTTAGCAGTAGTGCGCGAGAGCGCGGGTTATGCGGCATACCGCGCCGGCCATTATGGTATTGCGTTAAAAGAATTGCGCGCGGCCCATAGAATTTCCGGTGATGTAACAACATGGCCAGTGATGGCCGATTGTGAACGTGGACTGGGCAATCCACTTAAAGCTCTGGCGCTGGCCGGTTCGCCAGAAGTTAAACGCTTAGAAAAAGCTGAAGAGATTGAAATGCGCATAGTGGCAGCCGGCGCTCGCCGCGATTTAGGAGAATTTGATGCCGCTGTTATTACGCTAACTTGCAAGGAATTAAATAATGAGAGCCAAGATTGGTCGCTGCGTTTGCGTTATGCCTATGCCGACGCGCTCTTTGCTGCTGGCCGAAAAGATGAAGCCCGTCAATGGTTTGCTAAATGTGTGGAAATTGATACCGATGAATTTACAGATGCCGCAGAGCGCACAGAGTAGTTAGCTTTTACACACTCCATATTTTAAATTGGTGTTTTTCTCAGTTCTAGAAATATGAATCAACCTTCTGATCACACATCGCACGGATCTACCACCGAAGAAGGCGCAAGCGTAGTTTAGGCAAGATGACACCGATCGAATTCGAAGATCACTACTCTGACTCAAACGAGTCAGAAAGCTTGACCGTTTTAGAAATGATTTAGTCTCCAACAAACTCGTCGCGATTCATTCTCTTGGACAAGTTTTTAACATGACTTAAAATTACTATTGCATACCGACATTAAAATGATTTTCAAAAAAGGGGTATAGATTAAGTGATGCGTATAAACATAATCAACCAGATGCTACCCACAGCCACGACCTAATAAGTGACACAGTAACCTACGCGAGCTCGACTGATCCTCAGTTGGCCCATCGAGGAATCTTTTTGATTCTCCAAATTCTCTCCCTTTTTGATATGAAACGATTATAAGTCTAGGAGTTTTGGACTTTTAGAATTGAAAAATCACCAATTTGATGAATGGGTGAGCCACGTCATTCCATTAATGTGCAACTTAACAAAACAGACATTCGTGGCTAATAAGGCGCTCATAATGGAATAATTTATTTGCGATTGAATTTTGATTGATCACTTTCGATCAGCGAGCGTATAACCAAGCATGTTTAGATCAAGAAAACTCTTGGTCTTCAGTGCCCAGACTCATCCCTCCAAGCGCGCACTTTAAAATTAAGTCTCAACGATTCCAGGGCGGCTTTTCGTTTGTTCTTATCCACTCTCCTTCACTCACAAGGGCAAATTCGGGAAGTGTCGTTCGAACCCATATGTTTAGATTTCCACCGGAGTCCAGAATCTGATTTGCAAGCGCGTTAATACGGCAATTCGTTTCCTGGCCACCATTCGTTCTACCTGGTTGCCGAGCGAATGTATTGTAGTTGCTGATAGTTGAGTATCCCTGCGGACCCAAGCGCATCGATAAAGGCGTTCGAGTTTGTCCGATATACATTACTTGTCCGGCAAGTTCCCAAATGTACAACCCCGATTCATTTGGCAATTTAGGCATGATCAATTTGGCAAACGGTCCATCTCCATATTTGTTTCGAACGCGACCAACAGGAAGTGGTGCCGGAGCAATATTCAGTTCTTTATAGGAGATATGTCCGCTCAAAATGAATCCCTTAAATGGATTCACTTTAGGCCAATTGATAGTAACCGCGGGAGGCTCGAACCAAATCTGGGTAGCTCTTCTCGTGATGATCTGGACTGTCCGCACGCATTTTGAACATAATTTCTTTTGTTATGGTGCTTTGTTTGTAAGCTTTTGTTTGCCTCATGACCTGCTGGATGATTTCATGGGTAGTAAAGGCATCGCGTTGGTATCTGCGTGAGAGAGTTTTGAAAGCCAGCAGAATTTCATCTCTACACGTCACGGAAACGTTCGTTGACTTTATAATTTCGGATCTGGCAGTCATAATTTTTTCCTCCCCCAGTTAGTTTTCGATTTTCTAGGGTCCCTTAATAACTATTGACCAATGAAAATCCGTATCTCAAACATACAGAGGGATTGACAATAAAAATAGGTAACTCTCGTAGTTATGTTTTTCCTCTGACAGCAATGGCCCAACCTTTTTCTGAGAGGCGCATTTTATGAACTTAACTTCACTCGTAACTATCGGTATTCATAAAAGCTTGATGATCTTCTAGTTTCTGATTACTAGATAATGCGCACTAGTGAGGGATCATCCGACGTGAATACAAACTCTTGACAGCATGTGTATCGTAATCTCTATGTCATCAACTCGAGCAGATTGGTCACGCCTGACGAAATGGCTAGTCGGGTGTGAAAAGGATCAAGTTGTTTTCACGTGGGATGAATTGGGTGCGATAGTAGGTGGCCTGCCGGCATCAGCAGACGATCATCTCGCCTTTTGGTACGGAGACCGCCCACATACTCGTGCTTGGATTCGAGCTGGATATAAGCGTGTGGCGATAGACCATAAAGCAAGAACCATCACCTTGAAGAAGGCGATGGTTAGCCACGACCCAGAAGCAGTACTGGAAGCATTTCCTCAACTATCTTTTTGGAGTTCGCTACTTAGTAAATTGAGGAAAATATTTCCGGGCCATGTGAAGTCCTAGAAAACCCACCTTCAAAATTTCAGATCTGACTGTCATAACAGTTAACCACCTTTTCAAGAACCTCTAGAAATGTTCTAGAGGTAACTACCCGGTTTCAATGAAGCGCTAGAGAGTTTTCCATTTTGAAGAGTTAGGGAAGGTCCGCATTGCATCTTGGAAAATTAGTAATTCTAAATCATCCGTATTCACTTTTAATAGGTTCGCTTGCTCCTGCATCCAATTTAAGTAAGTCGAGTAAGTTTTAAGGTTCCAAAGTAGTGAAGATATTGGAACTGGTGTAAAGGCATCGGCGGCGAAATGCTGGAACCATTTAGAGATGAATGAATCATAAATTGGGGCTGGGCTTGATCGCGGTGAGGCAAAAGAAATCCACTTTGTAGCGAATGCAGG
>JBCKHB010000016.1:0-24542 GCA_038906075.1 Candidatus Planktophila sp. | reverse complement strand
TTTCAAGCGCGATAAAGATTATGTTGTTATGAATGGCGAACTTCTTATTGTGGATGAGCACACTGGCCGTATGTTGGCAGGACGTCGCTATAGTGAAGGTTTACACCAAGCGCTGGAAGCAAAAGAGCGCATTGAAATTAAAGACGAAAACCAAACTTTGGCGACAATTACTTTGCAGAATTATTTCCGCCTCTATAGCAAGTTATCGGGCATGACTGGTACTGCGATGACCGAAGCATCTGAGTTCCATCAAATTTATAAGCTAGGTGTAGTACCAATTCCTACAAATCGCGATATGGTGCGATTAGACCAAGCCGATCTTGTTTATAAATCAGAGGCAGGAAAATTTGCAGCAGTCACAGCAGATATTGCCGAGCGCCACCGAAGAGGTCAACCGGTTTTAGTCGGTACAGTCAGCGTTGAAAAATCCGAGGAATTATCAGCGTATTTGCGCAAAGCAGGAGTTGCTCACGAAGTTCTTAATGCAAAACATCACGAACGCGAAGCAGCAATTATTGCGCGCGCGGGTGTTGCAGGTGCGGTTACAGTTGCAACAAATATGGCGGGTCGCGGAACCGACATTATGCTCGGCGGTAATCCAGAATTTATGGCCGACTTTGAATTACAACGCCGTGGAATATCACCGGTCGATAATCCAACAGAGTATGAGATCGCCTGGCCAAATGAAATTGCAAAACAAAAGGCCGCAGTTGCCAAGGGTCACGAAGATGTCGTTGCACTCGGTGGCTTATATGTATTAGGTACAGAACGCCACGAATCTCGTCGTATTGACAACCAGTTACGCGGACGTTCCGGCCGCCAAGGCGATCCTGGAGAATCACGTTTTTATCTTTCGCTACAAGATGATTTGATGCGTCGTTTTAATTCTGGAATGGTCGAACGCTTTTTAACCGCTGCAGGTATTCCCGAAGATGAACCAATCGAATCCAAAATGGTTAGTAACGCAATTCGCTCAGCCCAGACACAGGTTGAAGCACAGAACTTTGAAATGCGTAAGAATGTTTTAAAATATGACGATGTTATGAATCGTCAACGCCAAGTTGTTTATGGCGAGCGTCGCTTAGTTCTTGAGGGCGAAGATATTAAGGATCAAATCGCAATTTTCTTGAGCGATACATTGGCGGCTTATGTACAAATGGCGACGGCCGAAGGTTATGCAGAGGATTGGGATTTAGAGAAACTTTGGATCGCTCTTAAAGCAATTTATCCAGTCTCATTTTCTATCGAAGATTTGGAGAAAGAAGTTGGCTCACGCACAGGACTTGATGCAGATTACTTAACCGCCAGAATTATTGATGACGCAGCAAAAGAATATGTTAAGCGTGAAGAAACATTAAGCGAAGAAGTAATGCGCGAACTTGAGCGCAAAGTCTTACTTTCAGTACTTGATCGCAAATGGCGAGATCATCTTTACGAAATGGATTATTTGCAAGAAGGTATTGGTTTGCGCGCAATGGCACAGCGCGACCCACTCGTTGAATATCAACGCGAAGGTTTTGATTTATTCTCAGCAATGATGGATGGCATAAAAGAAGAAATTGCCGGATTCTTATTTAATATCGAAGTAAGCGTCGAAGCCCACAATCACGAAGTTAGCGCGCCAGGCCTTGAAGCAAAACCAGTGCAAATTGCCGGTCTGCAATACAGCGCAGCTGATGAATCAGGCGTTGTCAAGAGTGCGCAAGTTTCGCGAAATGCGCAATGTCCTTGCGGTTCAGGCAAGAAATATAAGCGTTGCCACGGTGAGGCTTAAACTTTTAAATCAAAGTAAGGGCAGTACATAACCATCGCTTATCAATGCCTTCGAAACGCACCGCTATCGAGCGAAGCCGATCACCGTATCGAACTGTAACCGTGGATTCACAAATGCCATCTAACGGCTGGCTCTGATGTAAATGGCGAACTCTGCCAACTTCCTTCTGGCTTCCAACGCTATGAATAAGTTCGTTATAAATATTGTGGTGGCACCAGCGAGATAATTGTGCAGGCTGGCGTTTCGCTGCCCAAATTTCTAAAACGCTAACTACAAATTTAAGTGTCCAGGAATGTAGTTCAGGTAAATCTGATGCCGAAGTTGGCTGTGGCGCAAAATCGGGATCATAATCTTCGCCGAAAGATGAGGGAAGTAGAAATAGTTTTGCTTTCTGAGCGATAACTTCGACGGCAGGGGGGCGAAAGATTTCAAGAATTGGGTGTTCCCAGTTGGATCTGTCATTACTTGAAATGGAGGGGAAAGTTAGGGTGCGAAAGATTGGCTCTACGCTCATTATCGGGTTAGTTGTCATAGAAGTTAGATTTACGCACGGCGCAGGTTGATTCCTCAACTAAAAAGAGTAGGCCGCCTCATCAATTTGAATGAGTGTGGACGGCAGATTAGAAAATGTCACCGCACGCTCTTTAGTGACCACCATGGTCATTAAAAAGCGAAATTCAAGTTCACGATTACCGTTAGCAATCGCACTTATCTGCGCATCATTTCTCTCTGCTTTTGCCTTAGCAGCATTCTCGAATCATGGGAAAGGTTATTGGGTAGCAAAAACTGCATTAAGGACAGGACATCAAATCTCTGCAGAAGATGTCCAATTGCGCTCTCTAACGCTGCAGGCAAGCTCTACTAATTACCTTGGTAAAGCACAAAACCCAATCGGTCTGATAGTAATTCGCAAACTAGTGGCTGATGAAATAATTTCGCAGTCATCGGTAGGTGATAACTCAGAGTCCTTATCAAGTGATGCAGTACCAATTAGTGTTCGCTCTGCCGACTTAGCCGATGGAATTGTAATCGGTGAGTCAATTGATATTTATTGGGTGCAAGATCGTCGAAATGGTGAATTAGTAAGTGATCCAATTCTAATTCTTGGGGGAGTCTCATTATTAGGCTTTGATAAAAGCGGCAAGAATTTTGGTAGCGATATTGCCCTAACTGTCGCCGTTGAAAAAACACAAGTCCTGCGATTACTAAATGCAACCACGCGAGGGCGACTAGTTATCGTGAAATCAAATGTCTGAGGGCGAACTACCTGTAGTGATTACCGCGATTGCCAACGCGCAAGTTGAAGGTTTTGTTGCTGGCACACTTTTCGCCCAAGGTTGGAGCATCATTTATCGCGCCCTTGATTTCGATTCGCTTGAAAAGTATCTAGTCTTAAATTCTTCCACCGCTAAGGCTTCGTTACTTATTTTTTCCCCTGATTTAACTGGGATAGATAATCTAAAAATGCAAGATTTGCTCGTATCAGTAAAACAGAGCATCGGTTTTGCAAAAAATCTTGAAGAAAATACTGGCTTTAGCAATCTTCATGAAATACCAAAGAATCCGACAGATTTAATAACTTTAGTACGTAGCTTTATTCGCGCCCCAATGCTTCGAACCAACACCGGCCACGAACGAGTGGGGCGAAAGTCCCATGTAATTGCAATTGGTTCAGCAGGCAGTAATACAGGATGCACAACAATTGCTTTAAATTTAGCGATGGAGCTAAGCATTTGTGAAAAATCCACCTTGCTAATCGATGCTAACTTTCGCGCACCATCTGTTGCCGCCTTATTGGCAATGCGCAATATCAAAAGCGAAGAAGGCTGGCGCAATATCGCTCCCCAATTATCAATTGCCGAAATTACTCAAGATGGCGCTACTGAGATTGAAAACTTAATGGAAAAATTTGGCGCGCAATTCGATCATGTAGTAATTGATATTGGCTCGATTTCAGGCTTATCAAATCGTTTAACAGATAGAAGATGGACTTCGACCATGACAACATGGTCTTGTGATTTCGCAGATGATTTAATGATTGTTGCAAGACCCGATTTATTAGGTGCACATCGATTGACCCAAGTAACTTCACTTATTGAAAAAACATCAATTCGAAGTCCATTAAGTTTTCTTTTAAATATGCGCTCCTCGGGGCGCAAGGGCGAAAATGAGGAAAAACACTTCCTTGAAGCAGTCACACCGTTGCGACCACGCTCTGTGCGCACAATCGCACGTGACCCACGATCGGTTATTGCTGCCGAAGATGAACACTCGACTTTAGTTGAGGTCAATGAGCGTGGAGCGATGCGTAAATCAATCGCGAAAATTGCCAGCGAATTGCACCGCTAGTTTCTATTACCATTGGCTCATGCGTTGCTATTTACCCATATCAATTGATGATCTTGATTCTTTTCACAAGAGCGAAACTTTAAAGACCCCGCGCGCCTTTGCGGGGACGATTAAATATTTGACGAATAATAGTGAGCTAGATGAAGAGGAAGTCGAATACCAACTTTCGCTGCTAGCGGCCCAAATTGCGCTAAAAAATCCGCCTTCGGTAATCCTTGCAATCGAAATTAGCTTGGATCAAATTGGAGAACACTTAGAAGATAGCGTTGAGTTAATAAAACCCGTGCGCTGGGAAAGCGTTCAATGTGCCTTTGAATGTAGTGAAGCTGATGATGAATTAATCTGGTTTGCAACTCAAGAGATTGCAGATCAATTAAAAGTATGGTCGGGCCAAAGGTAGAGAGATGCCTTTCACAAATTTGATCCAAGGACAAAGCCCGCTAACTACGGCGCAAGCACACAGGTTGCGCGAACTTATAGCGGATTGGCAGATGCTTTCAGATCTCTCATTTGCCGACTTAATCCTTTGGGTTCCAATTCGCAAAGACGCCAAGAGTTGGCCAACTGGACATATTGCAATTGCCCATATTCGTCCAACGACTGCCGCCACTGTTTTTACCCACGATGTTATCGGCGATAAAATTACATGGGGTGCGCGTGGGCGAATCGATCAAGCCTTATCGAACGCCGAAATTATGCGCGATTCTGAGCCAGAGCGAGTTGGCGATTTAATGATTAAAGAAGAGACAATTCCTGTTCTCTTTGAGGAACAGATAATTGCAGTAATTTCGCGTCATAGAAATGCTGATCTCATGCGATCGCCGAGTCGATTGGAATTAAATTATCGCGAAATTGCACACAAGTTATATCGAATGGTTGCAGAAGGAAATTTTCCATATCCTGATGCTGGTTCACTTTTTGACCCAGCTCCACGCGTTGGGGACGGTTTAATTCATCTTGATGTCAGTGGAGTTATTTCATATGCGAGCCCCAATGCTCGTTCTGCATTTAATCGCCTGGGCTGGGATAGCGAGCTGGAAACTTTCGTGTTAGGTGATATTGCGGAAAAAGTTAATAAAGCCACACACAATGCGCATGAAGAAAGCCTAAAATCTTTACTCAGTGGAAAAACTTTAAAGCGGGTTGAATGTGAAAATAAGGGCGGAACAATTGATTTGCTTGTCTTGCCTTTGATACAAGGCGTAGACCGAGTTGGCGCCATCGTGCTTTTACAGAACGTGACTGAATTGCGTCGACGCGAACGTGAATTAGTCACTAAAGATGCCACAATTCGCGAGATTCATCACCGCGTTAAAAATAACTTGCAGACAGTTTCGGCGCTCCTGCGCTTGCAGTCACGTCGCATCGAAGATCCAAGAGCGAGCGCCGCTCTTGAAGAGGCAGTGCGCAGAATCGCATCTATAGCCCTTGTGCATGAAACACTTTCAAATAGTTCCGACGCATCAGTTGCCTTCGACGATGTACTAGATAGTTTGGTTAGGCACTCTTTGGATTTAAGTCCGCGTATGGCCCAACTCAAAATTCAAAGATCAGGAACTCTGGGCTCGCTAGAACCGCGCCTTGCTACCCCTTTGGCACTTGTAATTACCGAACTAATACATAATGCGTTGGAACATGGGCTTGAGTCTGAAGGCTCTTTACTTTCAATTGATGTTTCGCGTGATCAAAACGAATGCCAAATAACGATATCCGATGATGGCGTTGGCCTGCCTGAAGGTTTTGATCTAGTTAATTCTTCAAATCTAGGTTTGCAAATTGTAAGGACGCTAACTGAAAATGAATTACGAGGAGAACTTGACCTTCTTACAACCGCGCAAGGAACTAGCGCGAAATTGAGATTCCCGATTTAGTGTGAATTGTTTTGCATATCCATGAGACGCGCACGATTACGTGCGGCTCGACGTTTCAACGCGCGACGCTCATCTTCAGAAAGCCCACCCCATACACCAGCGTCTTGTCCGCTTTCTAAGGCCCATGCTAAACATGGATCTTTAACAATACAGCGCTGACAAACCTTTTTTGCTTCTTCAATTTGGGCAATTGCTGGCCCAGTATTTCCAACAGGAAAGAAAAGTTCAGGGTCTTCATCGCGGCAGGCTGCTTGATGTCTCCAGTCCATGGCGAAGCCCCTTCCAATTCCAAAACACAGGTTTACTTGAAATAGGCATTTAAAGATTGCCTAAGGGTTTAATTCTCTCGTGTTATTACGCCTTTAACAACAGTAAAAGGCGCTCTCTTTTACGTTGTTGAGTGATTTATATCAAGTCCTAGGGAGTGCCCCCGACAGGAATCGAACCTGTGCACCCGCCTCCGGAGGGCGGTGCTCTATCCCCTGAGCTACGGGGGCGCAGGTGCTATGCGTACTTTATCAGCGCGTGCACGATTGCCGTGAGCCTGAAACAATGGTGCCTATGGGTCAAGTCGCATACTTTGCAACAGGTTGTTTCTGGGGGGCCGAGCGTCGCTTCTGGCAATTAGATGGCGTGTTGCAGACAAACGTTGGTTATATGGGCGGAGATCGCATAAATCCAACTTATGAAGAAGTCTGTACCGGTCGAACTGGACATGCCGAAATGGTTTGCATAACTTTTGATTCAAAGCTAATTACCTACCAACGTTTATTAGAAGAATTCTGGATTATGCACGATCCAACATCGCTAAATAAACAAGGCGGAGATATCGGCACGCAATATCGCAGCGCGATTTTTACAACAAGTGGCGAGCAATTCAACACTGCGCTCGCATCGCGCGATAAGTATCAAAACGCTTTAAGAGATGCAGGAATTGGCAATATTGTTACCGAAATTAAGAGTAGTCAAGAAATTGAGTATTTCCTTGCTGAGGATTATCACCAAAGATATCTAGCCAAGAATCCAAATGGCTACGACTGTCATTCCAGCACTGGCATTCCATATCCAACTCAGAAGGTTAAGGCATGAAAGAAAAAATTTATCCAGTAAAAATAAATGAAACTGAATTAAAATCTAAGTTAGATCCGCTTTCCTATGACGTTCTGCGAAATGCAGCGACCGAACGTCCCTTTACTGGCGAATATACCGATAGCGATAAGATTGGAATTTATAAGTGTAAAGCCTGCAGCGCGCAACTATTTAGAAGTGAAACTAAATTTCATTCTGGTTGCGGTTGGCCTTCTTTTTACGCACCGACAAAAGATGATGCAGTTGAATTAATCGAAGACCGTTCATTGGCACCGCGTGTGCGCACCGAAGTTCGCTGCGCGGCCTGTGGTTCTCATTTAGGACATGTTTTTGAAGGGGAAGGTTTTGATAACCCAACTGACCAACGGTGGTGCATTAATTCGGTTTCGCTGATTTTAGAAGATATTTAAAAGTCTAAATTCCTAGATTCATGTACTGCTTGGTAGCAGTACCAAGCAACTACGCTTCTATATGGTCGAAATTTCTCGCCCTTTAAATCTAAAACTTTTGCGCCAGTCTCTTCTTTATTTTTATAGACCATATCCCAACCTCGGCGCACCGCTAAATCACCAGTTGGCCATATATCTAAACGTCCTAGTTGAAAGATCATGAACATATCAACAGTCCACTGGCCGATTCCCCAGAGTGAAGTGAGCGCTTGCGAAATTAGTGCATCATCTTGGATTTCATGCAATTTATTTATTGGAATCTTTTTCTCTAACTCTGCAAAAGCCAAGCCCTTTATTGTGCGCGCTTTCGCCCCCGAAACACCAATTTCGCGAAACGCTAAATCATCCAGAGATGCAACCTTTTTTGGAGTTATATTGCTTTTACAAAGAGTCTCAAGCCGGCTATGAATTGTTTCGGCCGCTTTAACCGCTAATTGCTGTGAAATAACTGAAGAGACTAAAGATTGAAAGTGAGTTTCGGGGCTTTGACTTCGCCCGATAGTGCAAAGTGGCCTGCGTGCAATAAGGGGTGCAAATTTTTTATCATCGGCAGAAATTTGCGCAACAATGCCCCTCATCTTTGCCTGGGTAACTAGAGCCATCAATAGCCAATCTACGTAGTCCTGAGATGGGCAATTGCGTTCATAACCAATAACCTACTCCTTAATTCAATCCGGCTTTGTAAATTACTCGTTTCTTATCTAATACAGATAAACTCGAAGAATGACCGATAAAAACGTTGCTGCCCCTGCACTATCGCAATTACAGACTCATCGAAGCGAAAAATGGCGCAGCTATCCAAAGGATATTTTGCCCCTGCCTGTTGCGGAAATGGATTTCCCGATTGCTGCGCCCATTAAAGAGGTGTTGCTCGAAATGGTTAATAAATCAGATCTTGGATATCTCGGTCCAATTCCTGAACTTGGAACATCATTTGCCCACTTTACTAAAAATAGGTGGGACTGGTTAGTTGACCCACTGCAAGTTCGATTGGCCACAGATGTTGGTGTTGCAGTCGTTGAAATATTGCGAGTATTTACAAAACCCGGTGACAAGATTTTAATTATGTCACCTGTTTACCAGAATTTTTACACTTGGCTTGGTGAAACCCTGCTTGAAAAAGTAGATGTTCCTTTTATTAATGCCACCGATGAAACAGATGAGGAACACCCTTGGCTTATTAACTGGGATGAAATTGAAAAAGCATATGCCAGTGGAATCAAAGTCCACTTACTATGTAGTCCGCACAATCCATTAGGCCGAATTTTTGAACCTGAAGAACTTTTGCGTTTAGCAAATCTTGCAAAAAAACACGGAGTCTTAATTATTAGCGATGAAATTCATGCACCGCTTACTTACAAAGATCGCACCTTCACTCCATTTTTAACTCTTGGCCCGATTGCGCAAGAAGTTGGCGTCTGCGTAACGGCAGCAAGTAAAGGTTGGAATATTGCGGGCCTTAAGGCAGCAATAGTTGTTAGCCAAAGCGAATTGATCAATGAGAAATTAAAGGCGCTGCCACCGGCTATGCACTATCGTGCATCACTTCTTGGTGGCTTTGCAACGGTTGCAGCTTTTCAAAGTGGCGAAGTATGGCTAGATACCGTGATTGATTTACTTGATAAAAACAGATTTATGATCCGCGATTTACTTAGTTCGCAATTGCCATCAGTGAAATACCACATTCCGCATAATTCTTATTTCGCATGGCTAGATTTAAGCGCGCTAAATTTGGGGGAAAACCCATCAGCAACTCTTATCGAAAGAGGCAGGGTAGCCTTTAATCCTGGAAATTCTTACGGGGCTCAGTGTTCGCAATTTGTGCGTTTAAATTTTGCCACAAGCCCAGAAATCATTACTGAAGCAATTCACCGAATCACTAAAGCGCTCTAACTAAATATGGTTAGCCACAAATATGATGTTGTCATAATTGGCGCTGGCCATAACGGCTTAGTGGCCGCGACTTACTTGGCTCAAGCTGGCAAGAAAGTGATGATCCTTGAAGGTAAAAGTGAAGTGGGTGGGGCAACAACTAGCGTTCGAGCTTTTCCAGAATTCGATGCTCGGCTTTCCAGATACGCGTATTTAGTTTCACTGCTTCCTGACAAAATTGTTAGTGATTTAGCGCTAAATTTCACAACAATTTCGCGAAAAGTATCTAGTTACACCCCTTTCGATGCCGCGGGAGAATCAAAGGGTCTATACGTTGCACGCACTTGGGATAGAGAAACCGAGGATTCATTTAATCAATTGCCAAATGGTGGCGCTGAAGCAAAATCTTGGCAGAATTTTTATGGTGAAATTGCCCAATTTGCCAAACGAATTGCACCATCGGTATTGCAACCACTTCCGACTCGCAGCGAATTGAAAAAACTAAGCGGTGCGCCTGATGTCTGGGATTACATGATTGAAAAACCTATCGGTGAGGTAATAAGTGAAAGATTTACCAACGATATTGTAAAGGGCATTATTCTAACCGATGGACTAATTGGTACTTTTGCTTCTGCTAATTCCTTACAAGCAAATATATGTTTTCTCTACCATTTGATGGGTAATGGCACAGGCGAATGGAAAGTTCCCAAAGGCGGCATGGGCGCGCTAGTTACAGAATTAGAACGCGTTGCACTTCTGGCAGGTGTAACAATTCGCGCTAATGACCCAGTATTTAAGGTTGAATCTGATGAGAATGAAGTAACTGCGACGACCGAAGATGGAATTAAATACGTTGGTGATTATTTATTGTCTAATGCCGCCCCACAAACTTTGGCAAAGTTACGAAGCAAACCATTACCTGCAAGTTTGGATGGTTCGCAAATGAAAATAAATATGTTGCTAAAGAGACTGCCCCAATTGAAATCAGGCATCGATCCGCGCAAGGCATTTGCAGGAACATTTCATTCTAATGAAAGTTTTTCTCAATTTGAAAAGGCATATCTTCAAGCCAAAGATGGAAAATTACCAACCAAATTACCAATTGAAATGTATTGCCATACTCTGACCGATCCATCGATTCTCGGGGCAGATTTACAAGCACAGGGTTATCAGACTTTGACGCTTTTTGGCCTGCATACGCCAGCAGATCTTTTCGATAAGAACCACGATGCTGGGCGCGATGCGGCGCTGCAATTAGCGCTGGATTCTGTTAATGAACATTTAGTCGAACCAATTGAGAGCGTAATTGCAAAATCTTCTGACGGGGAATTAGCGATTGAGGCAAAGACTCCTCAAGATATCGAAGTTGATATTGGCCTGCCTCGCGGAAATATTTTTCATAAAGATTTGGATTTCCCATTTCGCGAAGATGATGAGAATCCTGGCTGGGGAGTTGAAACAGATGATGCGCGCATTTTCATTTGCGGGGCAGGTGCAAAACGTGGCGGAGGAGTAAGTGGAATCCCTGGCCATAATGCGGCTATGGCAGTTCTGGCTCTGGGATAGGATTTGCACATGAAAAAAGAAGAAAACTCCCAGCACCCAGAGACTTTCGCGATAACAACTGGACGCCCACCAAAATCTCCTGACGCCCCACTCAATCCGCTGATTTCTTTAAATTCAACGTTTCATGCGGGCGGTCCAGTTGGCTACGGTCGTTATGGAAATGAAACATGGGTTGGGCTAGAAAGCGCGATCAGTGCATTTGAAGGCGGACAAACTCTAACTTTTTCATCAGGAATGGCTGCAGTTAGTGCCGCATTTTCAATTCTCCCTATCGGTGCACCTGTCGTTGCATCAAATCAGGGTTACAGCGGCGTAATGGTGCTATTAAATAGTTTGCATGATTCTGGTCGGCTAGAAGTTCGATTTGTTGATTTAGTTGATACCACTAGCGTTATTTCTGCAATGAAGGGAGCCACCTTTGTTTGGATAGAGTCACCAACTAATCCTTGTTTAGATGTGGCTGATTTGCCAAAAATAATTGCAGCAGCCAAGGCGCAAAATATCGGCGTGGGAGTAGATAACACTTTTGCCACATCCCTTATTCAAAAACCACTTGAAATGGGCGCTGATATCGTTATGCACTCGGTAACTAAATTTTTTGCAGGCCATAGCGATGTTGTTCTGGGTTCACTTTCAACTTCTGATCCTTCCATCTATAAGCGTTTAGAAGATGCCCGCAAATTTAATGGCGCAATTCCGGGACCGTTTGAGGCGTGGCTTGCTCTTCGCGGAATTCGAACATTCCCACTGCGCTTTGAGCGAGCACAAGAGAATGCAAAGGAATTGGCCAAACGTCTTGCAACTCATCCCAAAGTTTCGCGTGTTAGATACCCCGGTTTTGGCGCCCTCGTCTCTTTTGAAATCCACGGAAGCGCCGCCGCAGCCGATAAAGTCTGCGAAAAGTCAGAATTGATTACCTATGCAACTAGCCTTGGCGGGATTGAATCGCTCTGGGAGCGCCGCCGCCGCTGGCCAATTGAAAGTTTGGTCGTTCCAGAGACTTTAATTCGCTTATCAGTTGGTTGCGAAAATGTTGATGATTTGTGGCACGACATTCAACGCTCGTTAACGGCTATATAGAGCGAGAATTACTTTTTAAGAGTATTTTTAGACCATGTTCAAAGCAATTCGCCGAATCGCAGCCGCAGTAACGGTTGTTATTTTAGCCTTCCGCGCCGTAGGTTCATTTCTTTCATGGATGGAAAGCCAAGAAGATTCTGTGGCTAATTCTTGGATCGATGACGATGAATTTGAAGACGCATGAGTGAGTTCGTATTATCTATTATTTAAGAAGTTTTCGCGCATCTGGTGTTAGTGTATAAAACGCCCACTTACCTCTCTGGGTTCTCGTTAATAACCCTGCCTCCACCAAGAGTTTCAAGTGATGGCTCACTGTGCTTTGTGCCAAACCAGTATCGGGTGTTAGATCACAGACGCATGCCTCTGCATTTTCACCTGATGCCACCGCCGCCATTAAGGAAAGTCGAGTGGCATCTCCAAGAGCTTTGTATTGCTCAGCAAGTGTTTCCACCATCTTCGGTGACTTCTTGAGCGAAATAATTTTAGCCATGTCTAGATCATACATTGACAATCTTCGATATGATGGAGTATCCTCATATCAATAACCTTCGATAGGAGCAAAAATGTCAGATATCAAGATTGAAACCAAGGAAGCCTGCTGTTCAACCGAACCAGTTTCTGAAACATCCTGCTGTTCAACCGAGTCAGCTGCTTCAACGCCCTGCTGTTCAACCGAACCAGCTGCTTCAACGCCCTGCTGCTAGCCATCCTCAATCTTTCGGAGCGCTAAGCCAAGTTTCGTACCAATGAGCGCTCTTGGTGGCCTTGCAATTGAAATAATTTTTTAAATCATCAAGTAACTATTTCTTATTACGAGTACTTACCAAACTAGCAATAGTCGCAGCGCTTAAAGCGGCAACGATAAAAGTGAGGCTCTGAGTAATAGTAATGTCCGGAATATAAATTCCTGCAATGCTATGCACGTCAACAGCATGGAATGCATGGAAGACAAGTTTCACGCCGATGAAGACAAGTATCACTGAGAGACCTTTACCGATATAGACGAGGCGTTGCATCAAACCTCCGATGAGGAAGTAGAGTTGGCGCAATCCCATAAGCGCGAAGATGTTTGCTGTAATTACAATATAAATGTTTTGAGTAAGACCAAAGATTGCAGGGATCGAATCTAAAGCAAAAACCAAATCGGTTATCCCAAGGGATATGAGAGCGATTGTGAAAGGTTTAAAACCTCTCTTCATCAGCCATAAGTTGATCTTGCTTTCCTTCTCGGGTCCTTCGGAAAGATGGCTTTCTCGAAAAAGTTGAAAACCTGTATAAATCAAGAATGCACCGAAGAGAAAGAAGACGCCTTCAAAGCGTTCGATAGCTGCAGCGCCGAGAGTGATCGCGATGATGCGTAAGACAAGGGCAATCAAAATGCCGATGAGGAGCGCTAGTTGTTGGCGCTCTTTCGCAATCTTTAAGCGAGTCAGAATGAGAACAAAGACGAAGAGATTATCGAAGGAGAGTGAATACTCTGTGAGCCAGCCTGCAAAGAATTCTTGCTGACCTTCCTTGGTGAACCACTGACCTAGATAGATGCCAAAAGCTATTGCAAGAGAGACATAAAAGAGGCTCCAGAGGGATGCCTCTTTTAAGGTTGTCTCTTGATTCCGCCGGTAAATTGCGAATGAAAAGTCAAGGGCGATAATTATTAAGAGCGCAGCAATGGTAACTTGCCAATTAAATGTCGAAATCACCGCCGAATAGTAGCAGAGCCGCTAGGTGCGGCAATCTATCCATATGGTCGCTTCTTCATCTTCTTCGCGGGGTGAACTCTTTCAGGACTTAATCCAAGCAGCGCTAGCAGGTGGCATTGAAATTGAGTTAGAGGTAAGCGCTACGGTTCTATCACTTGCTAATAAAAGCTCTCCGAAAATGGGAAGCTCTCTAGTTTCCTTACTTGTATTGAGAATTATTTCAATACCGCTACGTTTAAATGCAGCAATGCCATTTTCTCTGCGATGAGTCCATTTAATATCGCCGCTACCGACTAAGAATTCTGAACGCAGAGCTAAAGCTTTTTTATAAAGAGTGTACGAACTTTTTTCGTTACCGAATTGTTTTTCAATTGTCAGGTGGTTCCATTTTTGCGGAATAGGCAACCAAGGTTTTCCAGATGTGAAGCCAAATGGAGAGGTATCACCGTTCCAAGGCAGCGGAACGCGCGCACCATCACGACCTTTTTGTGCGCCTTTAGTTCTCATAAAAACCGGGTCTTGCCGATCTGGATCTGCGATATCTGCATCGGGTAAACCGAGTTCTTGTCCATTAAATACATAACACGAACCTGGTAGCGCAAAGACAAATAAAGCCAGCGCCAGCGCTTCTGCATCACCAATGCGTGATGCAATACGAGGAGTGTCGTGATTACTCAAAGCCCAAGTGGCGAATGCGCCAACTGTTGCATTTAAGGTCAAAGTTCGATCTACACAAGCGAAAATCTCAGTAGCATCAAAAGGTGCGACAAGTAAATCAAAGTTAAATATTTGGTGTAATTCATCATGGCGTACATAGCGAGTTGCATTAACTGGCGGATGAACCCATGCTTCAGCAACGGCCATAACATCGCGCTCATATGAGTCAAAAAGCTGGCGCCATTTGCGATAAATATGGTGTACACCATCGCGATCAAAGAAGGGCACAGTGCTCAATAATTCATTGCGTTTAGCGTTATCCATTTGCAAATCTAGGCGCAGTGCATCACTTAAACCTTGCGGGTCATAATGGTCATTTAAAATATTTTCCTTAACTAAACCGTGGGCCACATCAATTCGAAAACCATCGACGCCTAAATCTAGCCAGAAGCGCAACGTTTTTTCGAAATCTTCCATCACATCATGGTTATCCCAATTTAAATCGGGCTGTGAGGAATCAAAGAGATGCAGGTAATACTGGCCATCCTCTACCTGAGTCCAAGATGGACCACCGAATAATGAGATCCAGTTATTTGGGGGAACCCCATCACTCTTTCCCTCATAGAAGTGAAAACGTGCGCGTTCGCTCGAACCGGGAGCTGCTTTGATGGCGGCTTGAAACCACTTGTGTTGATCCGAGAAATGGTTAGGTACAACATCTACTAATACTTTCAAATCCAATTCATGAGCCCGATTAAAGAGCAACTTAGCATCAGCGAGATTTCCGAAACGAGGATCTACCTCGCGAGGATCTGCGACGTCATAACCACCATCTTTATTGGGGGATTTATAGAAAGGTGAGAGCCAAATTGCATCAACGCCTAGTTCCTTTATGTAAGGCAGTTTCTTAGTAATTCCGGGCAGATCACCTTCGCCATCACCATTACTGTCATAAAAAGAACGAGGGTAAATCTGATAAATCACAGACTCTTTCCACCACGGAGATGATTTCATGGGATAAAGATAAAGGCAGGAATGAGTCTGACCAAATGCAAGAATCTCTGAACGCGCTTAGTGGTAGTATCGCTTTTATAACGATTTTGTGAAAGGGTTTTACATGTCAAAAGTTCTACTCGCTGAATATGCAAAGAATTGCACAGAATTACTTGAGTTAGCGCGATCCATCGGTGCGGAAGATTTGGTAAAAAGCCCCACCGAAAGTCAATGGTCAGCGGCTTTTGTAATTCACCATATGGCTGATGCCGACGCGCACTTTGCAACTCGTTTTCTGCAAATTTTAACGGCAGATAAACCAGCAATTGCCCCTTTTGATGAAGAAATTTATCCAGCTCGACTTAAATACGCAGAGCGCAACGCTTCTGATTCTTTGCTAGCAATTTCTGGTTTACAGGCAGTTGTTGCCAATATTTTATCGCTTGTCAGCGATTCTGATTGGTTACGAGTAGGCATTCATGCTGAAAAAGGTGAAGTAACGCTCTCAGATATCTTGACTCTCACAAATAACCACGTCGTTGCTCATACCGGCCAATTGCGCCAGATTATTAATTCCTTTTAGGAATTTTCTATTATCTTCCTTCTCTTTCTTCTCTTTCTTCCTTCTCTTTCTTCTCTTTCTTCTCTTTATTATCTTTCTTCGGCAAAGGTGCAAATTTAATTATGCCTTCAGGTCTAATCGGTTCAACCGGCTTAACGGGCATTGGCCCCAAGGCTGCAATTGAAGCATTGCGCTGTAAGACGGCGTTCTGAATAGCCAGTTTTCTCTGTGCAATGATTGCACTTTTATTTGCAGCACTCGTTGCTCGGCGCATTGCAATTTTCGCGTCATGGGTTGATTTTAAAACAGCGCTAGCGAAAGTTTCATTCATCATATCGCGCATTTCTTCACGAAGTTCCATGGCATCAAAATAAACTTTCATCTCAATCTTAAATTTATCCAAGGCGCTTAAATATGCCTCCATCACACTAAGTGTTGGAGTTGGAGTTGGAGTTGGAGTTGGAGTTGGAGTTGGCGATGGCGCAGCAAAGGATTGGGTAGAAAAGATAATCGATGCAGATAACACAATAGAAACCAAGGAAGAGGTTCGATACATTCGCATAGGGAAATGATGGCGTGAATTTTTGTGATTTTCCTGTGAAAGCACACGAGTTTGCTCATTACTTCTTGGCTTTATAGCCCTGCCATGCGAGAGTTCTCCTATGGCCCAACTAATCATGATTGTCGATGACGAGCCTGGAGTTCGCGCTTTACTGACCGATACTTTACGCATCGCAGGTTTTGAAACTATTGAAGCCGTCGATGGAATGTCCGCCCTGACTGTATTGCGAAGTAACAAACCTGACTTGATGATTATTGATATAAATATGCCACTGATGGATGGCTTTGATCTAGTTGAAAGGATTAGGTCGGCAAATAATTTAGTTCCAGTCCTAATGCTAACTGCGCGCGATGCCAAAACTGATATCGCGCGTGGTTTGAAAATTGGTGCCGACGATTATGTCATTAAACCTTTTGGCCTTGAAGAATTAATTCTGCGCGTTAAAGCAATCTTGCGGCGGACTTCTATTCCAACAACCGTATCCAAGCAATTAACCTGTGGCCCGATAATTATGGATGAAGAAATGCATACTGTAACTTTTAATGGTGAAGGCATTGACTTATCACCTACTGAATTTCGTTTACTGCAAATTCTTCTGGAAAAGAAGGGTCGTGTCCTAAGTAAGACGCTACTACTCGATGAAGTCTGGGGTATCACTTTCGTTTCCGAAAGTACCGTAGTCGATACCTATATTTCATATCTGCGCAAGAAATGCCATAAAGATGGCTTTGAAGGTATTCGCACTGTGCGCGGAGTCGGGTTCTCGATTCAAGAACCTAAAAAATCTGGATGAAAAGCAGGTCTCGGCAACTTATCGTTACAGTTTTAATAACTTCAGTTCTTTCAATACTAATAGGTGGATTCGCAGTATTTGGTGCCTATCAGAGTGAGATTGATGTGATTGATAGCGAAATAAATCTGGTAATCAATGAATCCATCAAGAATTTGCCCAACTCTCTTGATCAAGCGCTTTTAACCGCGGAGGAAAACCATTTTGATTTAGCGATTATTTTTCTTGATTCAAAAAAGAAAGCAACCTTTCTTCGCGAATCTAGAAAAATTTCTGATGTTGTAATTTCGACTCGTATTCTGCAAGATGCAGTTAATAGAAATATTTCGGTGCGTGCAAATCAACATTTGCGCATTCAACTGCTCCCCCTTGCCGAGGGCGAAAACATTTTAGTTGCCGCATCCATCGAAGATGCCGATAAGTCTTTACAAAAGAATCTCTTTCGTTTGCTCTTTTTTATCATTTTTGCCAACATTTTAGCGACGCTGCTTTCGGCTTTTTTAGTTCGGCGCAGTTCGGCGCAGTTAGAGAAAGCCCAACTAGAGCGCATGCAGGAATTTTTAGGCGATGCAGCACATGAATTGCGCACACCGCTGACCGTAATTAAAGGTTATTCGGAACTTCTTGCCACAAAAAAATTAATTACAGAAGAAGAACAAGTACGAGCCTTTACGCGATTAGCAACCGAGATCACTCGAATGGAGTCACTTATCGCTGATTTATTAATTTTGGCTGAATTAGGAGAAGAACGAGCAGTTGACTTTGAACTCTTTGATATTTCTGCTTTATTGGAAGAAAATATAAAAGATTTCGCATTACTCGCACCAAAACATCACTTAAATCTCGATATCGAATCTAGCCATGAAGTTTATGGTTCAAAGAAATACATGCAGCGCTTCTTTCAAAATGCTTTTATCAATATTCGCCAACATTGCCCAGAAAATGCACCAGTTGGAGTTACCTTGAAGGCTTCATCAAAAACAATTTCCCTCACAATAGAAGATGGCGGCCCTGGATTGCCGCAAACTTCTTATGGCGAAAAAATGCGCGGTTTAAAACGCTTTGACCGTTCCAGATCAAGAGAAACAGGTGGCACTGGTTTAGGCATGAGCATCATGAGTGCAGTAGTAGAAAAGCACAGTGGCTCTTTCTCGTTAAAGCCAAGTTCACTCGGTGGCTTGGCGATTCATGTTGAGTTACCGCGCAATCTTCATAACTAATTAATTACTCCTGAATTAGACTTCCTCCATGGATCCAACCAGCTCGAATATTCATTATTATGTCTGAAGCGCTGGAAGCCGCGCTTAATCAGGCAACTTTGTTAATTCTGGATACCCAAACTTTTGTGCGCGCTGTTTTATCAGGGCGCCGCCGCAATATGGAGACAGAATTCGAGCGAATCGATATTCGTCCAGTATTGATTAAAGAGAAGTTTTTATTGCAATTCGTTGAATTTGATGGACGCAAGGATTTTACTCGCAATTTTGAGATTCAAAGTGCAAATATCAAAGAATTATTAAAAAGTGGCTTTGCAAATATATTGGTTGAACATAGAACTGGCTCACTCTCTATTCGTATCACGAAAAAGGGCGAAGCTCTTATTCATCAGAGTAAGGGTGTATTTGCTCAAAACTTGCAGCACGATCGAACCAAAGTGCGCTTATTGGAATCGAGTGATCCATTCTTGCTCGAAGTTGGAATTTCTGATGCTGCTGGAAAAATCAAGCCTTCCAAGCAAGATAAATACAAGCAGGTTGATGAATTCTTGCGCTTGTTATCACCAGCACTTAATTCTGCAATTGATGCAGGCCAAATTCACAAAGTTAGCGAATCAAATCCTTTGCGCATTGTTGATCTTGGTTGTGGCAGCGCTTATCTAACATTTGCAACACACCAATTCCTTCGCTCTGAAGGTAAAAATGTGCAAATTACTGGAATCGATAATCGCGCCGAATTTGGCGATCGAAATAGCGCAATCGCAAATAAATTAGGAATTTCAAAGAGTATTTCTTTTCGAGTTTGCGATATTGCCAACACACCAGCGCAAAGCGTTGATGTAGTAATCGCTCTACACGCCTGTGACACGGCAACCGATGATGCAATCGCATGGGGAGTCAAAAACGGCGCAATATTAATGTTGATTGCCCCTTGTTGTCACCACGACTTGCAAAGCCAGATGAGTGCAATTCCAGAACCTTGGTCAATAGTTACCAAGTCAGGGCTAATGAAAGAGCGCCTTGGAGATTTACTTACTGATTCACTCCGTTCACAATTGTTACGCATTCATGGCTATCGTGTTGAAGCCATTGAATTTATCGGCGACGATCACACGCCGCGAAACTTGATGATTCGCGCAGTGAAAACTGATGCGAAAGTTGATGCTCTAGTCATGGATAAATATCGAGAAATGACCGCGCTATGGGCTCTGACTCCTGCCCTTGAAAAGAAACTTGGAACAGCCCGCATAAGTTAGACTTAGCGCTATGTCCAAAGTCCTAGCATCTCTGCCAGTTGGAGAAAAAGTCGGAATCGCATTTTCGGGCGGTCTCGATACATCTGTGGCTGTTGCGTGGATGCGCGAAAAAGGTGCAATCCCTTGCACCTACACTGCAGATCTTGGCCAATATGACGAAAGTGATATTGATTCGGTTCCGCTGCGCGCTAAAGATTATGGCGCCGAAATTTCGCGCCTTGTTGATTGCAAAACATCACTCGTTGAAGAAGGCTTAGCTGCAATTGCCTGCGGAGCTTTCCATATTCGCTCTGGTGGAAAACAGTATTTCAATACGACACCGCTTGGGCGCGCAGTAACTGGCACGCTCTTAGTTCGAGCAATGCTGGCTGATTCAGTTGCTATTTGGGGCGATGGTTCAACTTATAAAGGCAATGATATTGAACGTTTTTATCGTTATGGCTTACTTGCAAATCCTGCACTTAAAATTTATAAGCCGTGGCTAGATGCGGATTTCGTTAAAGAATTAGGTGGCCGCAAAGAGATGTCGGAGTGGCTTGCCAAGCGCAATTTGCCTTATCGCGATGCAACTGAGAAGGCATATTCAACCGATGCCAATATTTTAGGTGCAACACATGAAGCGAAATCTTTAGAGCACCTTGATACCTCAATAGAAATAGTTGCACCAATTATGGGAGTTCGTTTCTGGGACGAAGGCGTAAAGATTGTGAGCGAAGATGTAAAAATTAAATTTGTTCAAGGGCGCCCGGTTGCTATCAATGGAAAAGATTTCACCGATGTTGTTGCGCTAATGCGCGAAGCAAATGCAATTGGTGGTCGCCATGGTTTGGGTATGACGGATCAAATTGAGAATCGTATTATCGAAGCTAAAAGCCGAGGCATTTATGAAGCCCCCGGAATGGCACTTCTCTTTATTGCATACGAGCGTTTAATTAGTGCAATTCATAATGAAGATACGATTGCAAATTACCACGCCCAAGGGCGTCGCTTAGGTCGCCTGCTCTATGAAGGGCGTTGGTTAGATCCGCAATCTTTAATGCTGCGTGAATCATTGCAACGTTGGGTCTCATCTGTTGTAACTGGCGAAGTAACTTTGCGACTTCGCCGCGGTGATGATTATTCGATTATTAATACAACAGGTCCAGATTTTTCTTATCAACCGGAAAAACTATCCATGGAGCGCACGCAAGATGGAGCTTTTGGTCCAGTTGATCGCATTGGTCAACTAACGATGCGCAATTTAGATATTGCCGATACTCGCGCTAAACTCGAGTTATATCGTTTGCAAGGCCAACTAGGTGGTGGAGAATTCAAACTCATCACTGAAATCGAAAATGGGAAAAATGAAAAATAAGAGAGTTATTGCAGTGTTTATTGCGCTATCCATGCTCGTTCTTACAGCTTGTGGAGGTTCAAAAGTGGCATCGAATTCAGATTCAAATCTTCCAACCGTTACCGCCAATGCGGGGGCGGAGCCAACAATCGGCGCACCCAGTGGGACGCCGCCAGCAACTCTGGTTACTAAAGATATTATCGAAGGCACTGGAACTGCTGCCGTCGTTACATCGACAATGACTGTGCATTACACGCTGATGGCATGGTCAACTGGAAAAGTTGTTGAATCTTCATGGAGCGGTGGTCAACCTGCAACATTCCCATTAGCAAGCGTTATTGTTGGTTGGCAACAGGGGATCCCAGGAATGAAAGTTGGCGGTCGCCGCTTGTTAGTTATTCCACCAGATTTAGGTTACGGCGCAGCAGGTGGTGGGCCAATTGGTCCAAACGAAACGTTAATTTTCGTTGTTGACGTGGTGGCAATTTCTTAAACCTCCCAAGTATCTCCGCTATTTAGTAGCTTTGTTAAATCGCCAGCGCCTTGGGTTTTGATAATTTCCTTTAATTGATCATTGACCATGGATGAATATCCAGCGCGCTCTACATCTCGAAAGATTCCAACTGGAACATGCTCTAAATCAGAACCCGATAAACGCGAAAGCGCGAAAGCAAATGATGGGTCTGGGTTATGGGCATCGTGAATAACTATTTCACTCTCATCGATATTCGCTAATTCGGCAAGTTCGATATTGACACCATTTCGAATAACTCCGTATTTTGCAGACTTAATTGGCTGGCCATGAACAAGTTGAAGCAGGGATGCCTCTTTTGAATCGGCATCTGTAACCTGACTGAAAGCGCCATCATAAAAAATTGGGCAGTTTTGATAAATCTCGATAAAGGCCGAACCTTTATGCGCGCTGGCTGCGCGCAAAATTGCCGTTAAATGTTTTCGGTCGTTATCAATTGTGCGAGCAACAAATGTCGCTTCAGCACCTAGCGCCAACGAAATCGGATTAAATGGAGTATCTAATGATCCAGCAGGAGTTGATTTAGTAACGAGTCCTTGCGGGCTGGTCGGTGAATATTGACCCTTAGTCAACCCATATATGCGGTTATTGAAAAGTAAAATTTTCAATTCAACGTTGCGTCGCAGCGCGTGAATAAGGTGGTTGCCGCCGATGGATAAAGCATCGCCATCGCCCGTAATAACAAAGACCGTTAAATCAGGCCGCGAAATTGCCAGACCTGAAGCAATCGCAGGTGCGCGTCCATGGATTGAGTGCACACCAAAAGTGTCTAAGTAATAAGGAAAACGCGAAGAACAACCAATACCTGAGATAAAGACAATATTTTCGCGGGGGATTCCAAGTTCTGGCAAGAAGGATTGCATAGCCGAGAGAATTGCATAGTCACCACAACCTGGGCACCAGCGAACTTCTTGGTCGGAGGTGAAATCTTTCTTAGTTAGTGCAATATCAGTCATGGAGAACTCCCATCGCGACTTCGACTAATTCAGCCGTTGAGAAAGGCATTCCGCGAACTGCATTGTAACTAATGATGTCTTTAAGGAAACGCGCACGAAGCAACATCGCAAGTTGGCCCAAATTCATTTCAGGCAAAATAACTTTTGGATATTTTTCTAATAGTGCGCCCAAATTACTTGGGAAAGGATTTAGATATTTGATATGGGCTTGTGCAATTTTCTCGCCATTATCGCGAAGGGTTTGAACGGCCGCTGAAATCGGACCAAAAGTTGAACCCCAACCCAGGAAGAGAACTGTTGCATCCCCACTTGGATCATCAACGATGATGTCAGGAACTTTAATTCCTGCTACTTTCGCAGCTCGTATGCGCACCATGAAATCATGATTGGCAGGTTCATATGAAATTTCGCCAGTCTTATCAGCCTTTTCAAGTCCGCCAATTCGATGTTCAATCCCTGGCGTTCCGGGAATTGCCCATGGTCTAGCCAGCGTTTCTGGGTTGCGCTCGTAAGGCGCGAAGTTCTCTTGAGTTTTTGCAAATTCCACCGATAAATCAGGCAGAGCAGCAACATCTGGAATCATCCATGGTTCGGTGCCATTTGCAATATAACCATCGGATAAAAGAAAAGTAGGGACGCGATAAGTAGTTGCTATTCGCGCAGCCTCCACCGCCATTTCAAAGCAATCACTTGGAGTAGAAGCCGCAATTACTGCAACGGGGGATTCACCGTTGCGGCCAAACATGACTTGTAATAAGTCGGCTTGCTCTGTCTTAGTTGGCAAACCAGTTGATGGACCACCACGTTGCACATCGATAATTATTAGTGGCAATTCCAGCATTACGCCGAGACCGATCATTTCACTCTTGAGGGCAACTCCGGGCCCCGAAGTTGCTGTGACTCCAAGGGAGCCACCATAAGAAGCGCCGAGGGCTGCGCCAACGGCTGCAATTTCATCTTCGGCTTGGAAAGTAACAATGTCAAATTTCTTCTGTTTTGATAATTCGTGCAAGATATCTGAGGCTGGAGTAATTGGATACGAGCCAAGGAATAAACGTAAACCACTCTGTTGGGATGCAGCAATTAGACCGTAAGCCAGCGCAGCATTTCCACTTATATTGCGATACTTTCCGGGCTTCATTTTCGCTGGTGCAACCTCATACGAGGTTACAAATTCCTCTGATGTTTCACCGAAATTCCAACCAGTTTGATAGGCCAACAAGTTGGCTTTAAGAATATCTTCGTTTTTCGCAAACTTGGCTTTTAAGAATGCTTGGGTTGCATCAGTTGACCTGTGATACATCCATGTCAGAACACCGAGTGCGAACATGTTCTTTGATCGCTCAGCATCTTTTCTTGAAATATTGATGCCAGCAAGGGCTGTAACGGTCATTGATGTCAACGCAATTGCATGCAAGTTAAAACTATCGAGTGAGCCATCTTCGAGCGGGCTAACTTCATAGCCAACCTTTTTCAAATTTCGCGCAGTAAATTCATCTTTATCAATAATTATTGTGGCCCCACGCGGCATATCGTTTATGTTGGCTTTAAGCGCCGCAGGATTCATGGCCACTAAAACATCGGGAGCATCTCCGGCAGTTAAAACTTGGTGGTCAGCAAAGTGCAATTGGAAAGATGAAACCCCTGGCAGCGTTCCCTGCGGCGCACGAATTTCAGCTGGAAAGTTTGGCAGCGTTGATAAATCATTTCCAAGGCTTGCCGCATCCATTGTGAATCGGTCACCAGTTAATTGCATTCCATCGCCGCTATCTCCTGCAAATCGAATAATTACCGACTTCAGAGCAACTACTGGTTTGGCCACAGAGCAATCTTCTCACTTTCTAGCAAAATTACCCAGAGATTATTGAATTACCTAACGCTGCTAAGAGGTTCGTGATTTAATTCACACTCGCTTTCGCAAGTTATTGCAGGAA
>JBCKHB010000015.1:0-24818 GCA_038906075.1 Candidatus Planktophila sp. | reverse complement strand
GTAGTTAAGAAAACCGCAAAGCGCGCCGTTAAGAAAACCGCAAAGCGCGCCGTTAAGAAAACCGCAAAGCGAGTAGTTAAGAAAACCGCAAAGAAATCAGTAGCGAAGAAAACCGCCAAGCGCGTAGTTAAGAAAACCGCAAAAAAATCAGCATCTAGAATTTCAATTCCAGCGGTACCGGTCCGTGCTGCCCGCACTTTTGCGCCGATAAGTTTTACAGCGACTCCAGTTGTCATACCAGCAAGTGCTGCCAAGCCTGTTGTGAAACCAAAACAAGGAACATCTAATCGAATGATGCTTGCGATAATTGTCGGAATCGCATTGCTGGCAATCATTGTTTGGTCAAAGTCTTCAGGTAATGATAACGATGGTGCTGCACCTGCTCCTTCAACGTCAGCATCGGCCGAACCAAGTGAGAGCGCAAGTGCCGAACCAAGTGAGAGCGCAGCCGCAGTTGCCAGTGTTGAAGCACCAAGTAAATTCGTTGCCCTTAAGAGCGCAGATGGTTTAACTCTTCGCTGGATTGCACCAATGGCAATCGATGGTTTAACTGGATATAACGTTGAAATTCGCGCTGGTGGTTCAGTCGATTGGACAATAATTGCAACTGTGCCTGCAGATCAATTAACACAAAGTGTTACTAAGAGTTCAGATTCTGGTTGGACTCAATTCCGGGTTTCATCTGTTTACTCAGATGGACAGACTGCATCAGCAACTGTCTTTGGAATTCCGGGAGAATTTGCTTAAAGAAAATTTTTAATTAAAAAACCTCACAGCGATGTGAGGTTTTTTATGGCAAGAATTGCGAGATTGCATCAACATATGCAATAACGCCAGCTGGAACTAAATGCACGCCATCAGGTGCAAAATATTCTGGACGGCCTTGCGAAATAGTGGCCCAATCAATAAGTCTCGCTCCGTAAAGTTTGGCATACTGTGAAATAAGAGCGTTGTTTTCATCTCGCCAACCACGCGGTACTGCAGTATTTACAACAATAATTTTCGGCTGATCTTTTACTTCTTCAAAGATCGCCACCACTTGCTCGGTTGTTAACTTATTATTATTGCCAAGATTAAAAATTACAGTTGCGCCAACCATACGGATTTTGTTATGTTGAATAACTTCGAGAAGTTCTGGAACTTGACGGCCGACTCGGGCATTTATTAGACCAATAGTGTGCCGTGCGTTCATTTCATAGCGTATTCCAAGAATTACTGAATCACCAATAACCCACAAGCCCGATCTCGCATCCTTCATAATCACGGGTTCAATAGGGACGCTTAATTCTTCCCTTAATTGAATTTCTGCTTTCTCACTTGTGGTAACGGCTTGAGTCGTTACTAGTGTTGTTGAAATAGCTAAAAGAAGAACTACGAAAACTAACGCGCCCTTTTGTCGCAGCTGTACTCGTTTGGTGCGATATTTCATACCTTTAAACCAATAGCGAACGGCTCCGACACGAATGGGTAGTTCCACCCAACGAAGTGAAATATCGGCCAAAGCAAAAACGATAAGAATTCGCAAGGCGTATAACGCCCACGGCGAACCATCAATATCAACAGTGGGTCTGGTAAGTTGGAAAACAATCCAGTGCCATAAATAAATAGCGTACGAACGCTCACCAATCCAAATCATTGGTTTAGAACTAAGTAGCGGGGCAAAGCGAGATGCAGGGTGAACGATTGAAGTAAGAATTGCACAACCAAATATTGCTGCAAGTGGAAATGCTAATTTGTAGAGCGTCGCATCAGATTCGTTGACTAGCAGAAATGTGGCAATTATTCCGAGAAAACCAATAACTCCGATTCCGTCAATAAAATCTTGGGCTTTTTTGGTAACAACTTCTTTTAAGTTTTGCGGAACCCAACTGACTGCAAGTGCTGCACCCAGAAATAACCCAATACTGTGGGTATCGGTTCCAAAATAAACATGACTTACTTGTGAAGCATTTGCAGAATCGATGCGAAAAGATAGAAAAAGCAAGGCTGTTCCTGAAATTGCAGCGATGAAGAGCGCTACACCTGAAATCCTTTTTTTACCAAACTGGCGCAAAACTAAGAGCAAAATTAACGGCCAAATTAAATAAAATTGGGCTTCAACCCCGAGTGACCAAGTGTGTTGCAAAAGGGGTGGACGCCCGATAGCTTCGAAATAATCAGTATGGCGAAAGACCAGCCACCAATTCATCGCACCAAAGAGCGAGAATGGTGTATCGGCAATAAAGCGCTTCATAGTCTCTGGTGCCCAAAAGCCAATGAAGAGCGCGGTGGTAATTATCATGAAAACTAGCGGCGGCAATAAGCGCCGAACGCGTGCTAAATAAAAAGCGCGTAAATCTAAACCTTCACTCTGTTGAATTGAATCAAGTAATAAACGGGTAATGACATAGCCAGAGATAACAAAGAAGAGATCAACCCCTAAAAAACCTCCCGGAATCCACTTAAAGCCCAAGTGATAAAGCATGACTGCAATTACTGCGACGGCACGCAGACCATCAATTGCTGGGATGTATCGGAGTCCACGAGAAGTTTGCATAAAAATTACTTACTTTTCGCAGGCTTCCTTTTCGCAGCTTTCTTAGCAGTTGATTCCTTAGGTGCACCAAGTGCTTTAGAGCGACGTTCGCTAGCAACTTTTATTGGTCCTGCATTAATAACTGAGTCATCTGAAGTTAAATTCTCAAGAACGCTTTTTTGCAAGTCAGATAATTGATTAAATGCGGATTCAAGACGAGTACGGGATTGATGAATTGCATTTTCTGCTGCATCTAATGATTGTGTCTGAATTCTATATAAACGTTCTGCCTCAGAAATAACTCCGCCCAACCATTGGCGATAGTTTGAAACTTCGGATGTAGCGGTACTAATAATTCGCTCACCTTCACGGCGGGCTGCAGTTGCGATTGCTGTGGCTTCGCGTTTCTTACTTTCGAGAATTGATTCGGCTTCGCTTTCAGCTTGTGCTACTAAATCTTGAGCTTCTGATTCAGCAGTTTGAATATATTTGCGTCCACGAGATTCGGCCCCAGAAAGTACCGATCGCGCTTTAACCTCAGATGTTTCTAACGTTTCTTTTACTTGGCGAGTAGTTTCACTTACTAAACGCGAAGATGCAGATTGGGCTTTTGCCTCGCGCGCTTGGGCCGATTTAATCATGGCCATAGCGGTCTCAGTTGCCAGAATTTCAAATTCTTCTTTACTCAGCGATGTTATATCTCGGCGCGAACGTAAATCAGCAAGTTGTGATTCCAGTTGGCGAATACGATCAACCGAAGACGGCGCATCATTTTCTTCGCTTTTAAAACCAACCCAATTAAGGAAGGAAGTCTTCTCACTCATTTTTCTACCTCACGTCAATCTAGAGCGCCAGTAATTATGTGCTTAGATTAGGGCACAAGAGACTTTGCCAAAAGCCCTAAAAATCACGCTCGAGCCCCTCTAAAGGCACTATTTAGTGTAAATAGCGATTGAGATTGCTATGTATTGCGAGATCCAAGCAGCGAGGACTAGGACATGAAAAAGTTCGTGGTACCCAAAATATTTTGCATTTCTGCCGGGCCGCTTGAGCGCATAAAAAATCGCGCCTATTGAATACAAGAGCCCTCCGATAAGAATTGGAAGTAGAACCCAATATCCACCCTCTTTAAATAATTGCGGGGTATAAATAACTGCAACCCAACCAAGAAGTAGATAATTGGCAACATATAACCAGCGTGGAGCGCCTACCCAAAAAACTCGCATGGCAACCCCAATGAACGCTCCCACCCACACAACTGATAGAAGAATCGTGCGATCGCGTCCGTGTAACAGAGTTACGGCGAAAGGCGTGTAGCTTCCAGCAATTAATAAATTAATATTTGCGTGATCCCAACGTCGCCAGATTTTTTTCTTGGCAGGAGACCACGGCACGCGATGGTAAATTGCAGAAACACTAAAAAGCAAAATTGCAGTTATGGAATAGAGCGCAACTGCAAATTTGAGTGAGTTTTTACTCAGAATAAATAAGACTAAAGAAGCAATAATGACTACAGGGGTTGCACCTAAGTGAAACCAGCCGCGAAGTTTTGGCGGAATCGGAGTTTCTGTCATCGGGCTCCTTTGGTATAGCAAGTAAGAGTTATCTTAAGCCCATTTGTATTAGGTGACAAAGGTCAAATACGCTGATAGACATGGACCGTGACAACTCATAGATCTCCAATTTTTGAACTTAGCGACACCTATATAACGCAAAGTGCAGCGCTTTCGCCGATTGCTTCCACTTATTTAGGAATTTCAGAGCAAGATGACAAGTTAGATGACTTTTCAATCTCAGGTATGGAAAAAAGTGCTGCGCTAGTTCGCGTGACACTAAAGTCACTTGCTGCTTTAAAACCGATTGATGAAATTGATCGCATTGCTGGCGCAGTAATGCAAGAGCGCCTTGAGTCAGGTTTGGCTCTGCATGATTCGATGGAGCAACATGTTTTGTGGAATGTGCTGACTTCCCCGCCATCTAATATTCGCCAAGTTTTTGAAATGATGCCACGGGCAACCGATAAGGATTTCGACAATATTACTAACCGCCTCCATGCGGTAGAAGGCGCACATAATTCTTGGATCTCTTGTATTAGCGAAGTTGCAAAATTGGCAATGACAACTTCACAACGCCAAGTAAAAGGCGTGGCAGAAAAATTAGAGGGTTATGCCAATGATGGATATTCGGCGATGGCCAAAGATTTTGATACCGAAGGTAAATATCCAGCCTTGCACGTTGCTGCAAAGTCGGCAGAGAAATCAGCAGCGCAGACTGCAAAGTATTTGCGCGAAGTTTATTTTCCAATCGCAAATCCAATTGATGCAGTTGGTGAGGCACGTTATGCGCCTTGGGCGCAATATTTTACTGGTACAAAATTGGATTTGCGAGCGACCTATGAATGGGGAGCGCAAGATTTAGCCCAAATTAATGAGCGCATGTGGAAAGTTGCCAAAAAGATTAAGCCTGATGCAAAGACGCTACGCGAAGTTGCCGATCATTTAGAGCGCGACCCTAAGTACATAATTAAAGGTAAAGATGCCATTGTTAAAAAACTGTTGGAATTCACTGCTGCTGCGGTTAAACAAATGGATGGCGTTCATTTTGACATCGACGGTCGTATTAAATTTTGCGATGCTCGGTTGGCTCCCGAAGGCAGTGCATCTGCGCCTTATTACATGCCTCCGAGTGAAGATTTATCGCGCCCCGGAACAACTTGGTTGCCAACACTTGGAAAAGATGAATTTAATTGGTGGCATCTAGCTTCTACTTGGTATCACGAAGCAGTTCCGGGCCACCATTTGCAAGTTGCAACTGCCACACTTGGAAAAGATCGCTTAAGTAGATTTCAGCGCACCGATGCTTGGTGCAGTGGTTATGGCGAAGGTTGGGCGCTTTATGCCGAACGCTTCATGGATGAACTTGGGGCATTTGATGAACCCGGAATTGAAATGGGTTTTCTTTCAGCACAAGCGCTGCGTGCAACGCGAATCGTTATAGATATCGGAATGCATTTGGGTTATAAAGATGAAGATGGAAATGTTTGGAACGCTGAATTAGCAAAGGCTGCGCTAATGAATAAAGCCCTGCTAGATCTTGATCATGCAACTTCTGAAACCGATCGCTATTTGGGTTGGCCAGGGCAAGCAATTTCATACAAAGTTGGCGAACGGGTCTGGGTAAAAGCACGCGAAGATGCAAAAGCGCGATTAGGAAATAATTTTTCAATGAAGAAATTCCATTCTTATGCACTAAAACTTGGTCCAATGGGGCTAGATCCATTTGCCGCTGAACTAGAAATGTGGGACGGAAAATAGTGACAAATAAGGATGATTGGTCTTTTGAAACTCAACAGATTCATTCTGGACAAACTGCAGACCCAACAACTGGTTCGCGTTCTTTGCCGATTTATCAGACAACTGCATATCAATTTCGTGACACACAACATGCAGCCAATCTCTTTGGAATTGCAGAAGTTGGCAATGTTTATACGCGCATTAATAATCCAACCCAAGATGCAGTTGAGCAACGCTTAGCCGCGCTTGAAGGCGGAGTCGCATCCCTTCTCGTTGCATCGGGAATGGCGGCAACAGCTTTTGCGATTATGAATGTTGCCGAAGCTGGAGACCATGTTGTAACTAGTCGCAACGTTTACGGCGGGACTTATAATTTATTTAATTACACGCTTCCAAAGTTTGGAATTGAATTTACTTTCGTAGAAGATTCTAGCGATTTAGATGCATGGAAAGCGGCGGTTCGCCCCAATACGAAAGCCTTCTTCGGGGAGGGAATCTCAAACCCACTTGGCGCGGTGTTGGATATTGAAGGTATTGGAAAAGTTGCACATGATGCAGGCGTTCCGTGGATTGTTGATAACACAATTGCGACGCCTTACATCACCAAACCATTTGAATACGGCGCCGACATCATCACGCATTCAGCAACGAAATTCTTGTCAGGCCATGGGAGTGCAATAGTGGGCGCAATTGTTGATTCAGGTAATTTCGATTTTGCAAAAGATCCCAAGAAGTTCAAAGGTTTTAATGAACCAGATCCAAGTTATAACAATCTTATATATGCAAAAACACTAGGTGTTGGCTCTGATTTTGGTGCTAACTTGGCATTTATTTTCAAAGCGCGTTTGCAATTGTTGCGCGATATTGGTGCATCAGTCTCGCCATTTAATGCTTGGCTTCTTGCACAAGGTTTAGAAACACTTAGCCTGCGTATGCAACGCCATGTTGAAAATGCGCAGATAATTGCTGAATGGCTCGAACAACGCTCGGGTGTAAAACACGTTAGCTATGCGGGCCTTCCATCTTCACCTTGGCATACACAAGCCAAAAAATATGCGCCTAAGGGAGCAGGAGCTGTAATGGCACTTGAATTAGAAGGCGGAGTTCAAGCCGGTAAGAAATTTGTTGAAGGCCTAAAGTTATTTAGTCATGTTGCAAATATTGGAGATGTTCGATCTTTAGTTATTCATCCAGCATCAACAACTCATGCACAATTAAGCCCAGTAGAACAACTTAAAGCTGGCATTACTCCCGGAATGGTTCGCTTAAGTATTGGCCTTGAAAGCGCCGATGATATTAAGGCCGATCTGGAACTGGGTTTTAGCGCAGCGAAGTAGTTTTCTAAATTAACTGGTGCGGGAGGCGGGACTTGAACCCGCACGTCCGAAGACACAGGTTCCTAAGACCTGCGTGTCTGCCATTTCACCACTCCCGCAATTGCCAAGAAATTATCTAGACCAAAGTAAGTGGAATAGGGGCAAGGTTAGGGGCAAAACGGCGATGTTGCCAAAACGAGAGTTTTTCTGGCTCTTTTAAGTAATGTTTTTACTCCCCAAGAATAAAGGCGCAAACGGTAGCCTTACTTCTGTGTCCGAATCGCAATTATCGCAAGTAGAGCAACTCGCGCTCGCGCTTAAAGCTGCTATCAGCCGCGCTATTTCGGCGGGGAGCATTAACGGGCCAATTCCGCAAGAGATCAGACTAGAGCGCCCAAAGAATCGCGATCATGGCGATTACGCTTCATCGATTGCCTTGCAACTTGCAAAGAGTTCCGGCAAATCGCCCCGTGATGTGGCCGAGATTATTGCTAAAGAGTTAGAGACGATTGCCGAAATTTCACGCGTTGAAATTGCTGGACCGGGCTTTATTAATTTAACACTAAATCGCGCCAAACAAGGTGAACTCGTTATCAGTATTTTGGGTGCAAAAGAAAAATACGGCCACAGTGAATTATTAAAAGGCGTATCTATTAATTTGGAATTTATTAGCGCTAACCCAACTGGGCCGCTGCATTTAGGTCATACCCGATGGGCCGCAGTTGGCGATGCCCTTGGGCGCGTACTTAGTGCAGCAGGTGCGAGCGTAACGCGCGAGTTTTATATCAATGATCGCGGAAATCAGATGGAATTATTCGGCTCATCCGTTGAAGCTGCTGCCCTAGGCAAAGCGATTCCAGAAGATGGATATAAAGGCGATTACATCGCAGATCTTGCGCGCGAAGTTGTGACAGCTAATCCCGCGATTCTTAAAATGGCCGAACCAGCAAGGGTAGAACAATTTCGTGAAAGTGCCTATGTCTTACAACTTAAAGATCAACAGCGGGTCTTAGATAATTTCCAAACGCATTTCGATGTTTGGTTTTCTGAACGTTCATTGCACGAGCAAGGCGCAGTCGAACATGGTTTAGCGAAATTGCTTAAGCAAGGACATGTTTTTGAAGAAGAAGGCGCGCTCTGGCTTCGCACCACAGATTTTGGTGATGATAAGGATCGGGTGTTAAAAAAGAGCGATGGTTCACTAACTTATTTCGCCTCCGATACCGCTTATTACATTAACAAACGCGAACGCGGTTTTGATATCTGCATTTTCATGTTGGGGGCTGATCATCACGGTTATGTTGGCCGCTTAAAAGCAACTGCGGCATGTGCTGGTGATGATCCTGAATACAACATCCATGTATTAATTGGGCAGTTAGTAAAGATAATGGAAGGCGGCCAAGAGGTAAAACTCTCAAAGCGCGCTGGCACAATTATTACTTTAGAAGAACTCGTCGAAAAAGTTGGGGTTGATGCCGCGCGCTATACCTTAATTCGTTATCCAGTCGATACGCCAATGGTGATGGATATAGATGTCTTAAAGCGCAACACTAATGAAAACCCGGTTTACTATGTGCAATATGCTCATGCACGTATTGCTGGCGTCTTGCGCAATGCCGATGAATTAAAAATTTCTACTGCGCTAAAAGATTTTGACCCATCACAATTAACCCATGATCGCGAAAATGAATTGTTAGGCGCACTTGCCGAATTTCCACGCGTAATTGCAGGTGCTGCCGATTTGCGCCAGCCACATCGGGTGGCGCGATATTTGGAGGAACTCGCTGGCGTGTATCACGGCTTTTATGCAGATTGCAGAGTTTTGCCGATTGGGGATGAAGCTATTGCGCCGATTCACACGGCACGCGCGCTTTTGTGTAGTGCAACAAAGCAAGTTCTAAAAAATGGTCTTGATCTACTCGGCGTCAGTGCGCCAGAGAGGATGTAAAAATGTGGTCAAAAAAGATTTCTTTTGATAACGGCCAATTACACCTAGATGGCATAAGCGCAAAGCAATTGGCGAAGGATTTTGGTACTCCAACTTTTTTCATTGATGAAGCTGAATTTCGTTTGCGTGCAAAGCTTTGGAACGACGCTCTGCAGGACAATTTTGGTTCAAGCGCTGGCTCGGTTTATTACGCGGCCAAAGCTTTTATCTGCATCGAGCTTGCGCGCTGGATTAAAGATTGCGGCATAGGCATCGATGTTTGCACTGGTGGCGAACTGGCGGTGGCTATCGCTGGCGGAATTGATCCTGCAAAAATCGAATTACACGGCAATAACAAATCCATTTCTGAAATCCAACGAGCCGTTTCAGCCGGTGTTGGCACAATTGTTATTGATTCACTCTTTGAAATTGAACGAGTATCTGCATCGGCAAAAGCACATGGTAAGACACAACGCGTTTTGCTGCGTCTTACCCCAGGCATTGAAGCCCATACGCACGAATCAATCGCGACAGCGCACGAAGATGTGAAGTTTGGTTTTTCAATTGCAAGTGGTGCGGCATGGAGCGCGGTTCTTGAAACTCGCAAACATTCATCCCTGCAACTTTGCGGTTTCCATTCACATATCGGCTCACAAATTCTAGGCGTTGAATCCTTTGGTCTAGCCGCTGATCGTTTAATAACTTTACTTGCTCGTTATCGCGATGAATTTGGCGCGCAGTTACCCGAATTAGATTTAGGTGGCGGTTATGGCATTGCATATCTGCCAGGCGAAACTGATTTAGATCCGCAAGAAGTAATGGCAGCCCTTGCTGCCCAAGTAAAGAAAGCGTGTGCTGCAAATAAATTAAAGCTGCCGAAAATTTCAATAGAACCTGGTCGCGCAATTGTTGGTCCGACGATGTTTACACTTTATGAAGTCGGAACAATTAAAGATGTGACTTTAGAAAATGGTAAAACTCGGCGATACATTTCCATCGATGGTGGAATGAGCGAAAATCCTCGCCCAGCGCTATATGGCGCCGAATACACAAGCGTTTTAGCTAATAGAAGTTCAAACGCTGAAGTAATTAATTCTCGTTTAGTTGGAAAGCATTGCGAAACCGGAGATATTGTTATCCGTGAAATTGATTTGCCTAGTGATATCGCGCCAGGGGATTTACTTGCAGTTCCGGCAACTGGGGCCTATGGCCGAAGTATGGCCAGCAATTACAACCATGTTCCACGCCCACCCGTTGTTGCAGTAAAAGATGGCATCGCGCGGGTAATTCTGCGCCGCGAGAGCGAAGCAGATCTGCTCGGACTCGATATTTAACGCGCATAGTGCCATTTGTGAAAGAATAAGCGCATGAGCGCCAATCAAAAAAATATAACAATCGGCATGCTCGGTTGTGGAGTTGTGGGCAGTCAAGTTGCCCGTTTGCTTCGCGCAAATTCAGCTGAGTTATCAACTCGCGCCGGAGCAAATCTTGTATTGAAGAAAATTGCTGTTCGTACTGCTGGTGCCCGCGCTGGTTTGGATGCTTCGCTTTTTACAACAAGCGCCGATGAAATTATTAGCGATCCAAGTATCGATATCGTCATTGAAGTTATTGGCGGAATCGAACCTGCGCGCGAATTAATTCTTAAAGCAATTAAGAATGGCAAATCAGTTGTTACGGCCAATAAAGCCCTTCTTGCTATACATGGCGCAGATCTTTATTCCGCAGCTGATACCGCAGGCGTTGATCTCTATTATGAAGCCGCCGTTGCTGGCGCAATTCCAATCATTCGCTCGATGCGCGAATCATTAGTTGGCGACCACGTGACACGTATTATGGGAATCGTTAATGGAACCACAAATTATATTTTGACAAAAATGGATGAAGAGGGCCGAGAATTTAACGAAGTTTTAGCGGAAGCACAATCACTTGGTTATGCCGAAGCCGATCCAACTGCAGATATTGAAGGTTTCGATGCGGCCGCAAAAGCGGCAATTCTGGCTGGCCTGGCTTTTCATTCTCGGGTAACTGCCGATGATGTTTATCGCGAAGGAATTAGCGCTATTACTGCTAAAGATATTGAAGTTGCAAAAGCGATGAGCCATGTCATTAAATTATTAGCAATTGCTGAATTAACTCCGGCCAATGAAATATCGGTTCGCGTGCATCCTGTTTTAATCTCGCGTACTCATCCACTTGCCGCAGTACGCGATACATTTAACGCAGTATTCGTTGAAGCCGAATCAGCAGGTCAATTAATGTTTTATGGTCGCGGAGCAGGTGGAGATCCAACTGCTAGCGCCGTCTTAGGCGACTTAGTTGCAGTTGCGCGCCACCGCGCACTCGGATCCCTTGGTCCGCGTGAAAGTGATTATGCAGACCGTGCTATTTGTGCAATCGGAAAAACAAAGACTCAATTCTTAATTCGGTTAGATGTTGCCGATAAATCAGGTGTTTTGGCGGCAATCGCTCAAACTTTCGCATCAGAGAACGTTTCAATTCAAACCGTTCGTCAGAGCGGCCGTGGCGCAGATGCAGAGTTAATCATCGTTACTCATAATGCAACTGAAGAAGCGCTCTCATCAACTGTTAAAAAATTGGCAGCTATGGATATTGTTCGCAAAGTTGAAAGCGTTATTCGGGTAGAAGGTGCAGCCTCATAACATGGGAATTTTTGGCAATAAATCAGGGGCTCATCAGTGGCGCGGAGTTATTGAGGAATATCGCAATCGCCTACCGGTTAGCGATAAAACCCCTGTAATTACTCTGCGCGAAGGTGGCACACCACTTATTTTGGCGGCTCATTTATCGGAATTACTTGAAAACGAAATTTGGTTAAAGTACGAAGGCACAAATCCAACTGGTTCTTTTAAAGATCGTGGAATGACATTGGCGATTTCAAAAGCGGCCGAAGAAGGCGCAAAGGCAGTAATTTGCGCATCTACTGGTAATACAAGTGCAAGCGCGGCGGCTTATGCGGTTAAAGCGGGGATGATTACTGCAGTTTTAATTCCGAAAGGGAAAATTGCGATGGGCAAATTGGCCCAAGCAGTTATTGCCGGTTCGACTATTTTACAAGTCAATGGAAATTTTGATGATTGCTTAATTCTTGCGCGCGATTTATCGCAAAATTATCCAGTTGCACTCGTTAATTCGGTCAATCCATATCGAATTGAAGGACAAAAAACTGGCGCATTCGAAGTGGTAGATTTCCTAGGTGATGCCCCTGATTTACATGTATTGCCAGTTGGAAATGCGGGCAATATAACTGCATATTGGCAGGGCTATCGTGAGTACCGCAAGGATGGAATTTCAAAACAATTGCCACAAATGTGGGGATTCCAAGCCGCAGGTTCTGCGCCCATTGTTGAAGGTAAAATTGTTAAGAATCCTGAGACTATTGCAACTGCAATTCGGATAGGCAATCCTGCATCGTGGCAACAAGCAATCGCTGCACGCGATGAATCTGGTGGATTAATTGATTGCGTAACAGATAAAGAAATTTTGAGTGCATATCGCTTAATCGCAAGTAGAGAAGGCGTATTTGTCGAACCATCAAGTGCTGCAGGCCTAGCAGGGCTGATTAAATATAAAGAGGCTGGCAAATTGCCACGCGGGAAAAAGATGGTAATTACAGTTACAGGTCATGGATTAAAAGATGTTGCATGGGCACTTGAAGGCGCTGCAAAACCAAAAGTGGTTTCAGTAAATGCCACCGCTGCTGCAAAAGCGTTAGGTCTGGCATAAAATGGTCAAACCAACTTTTAAAGCCCAACCAATGCAGGTTCAAGTTCCTGCAACGAGCGCCAATCTTGGCCCAGGTTTTGACTCTTTAGGTTTAGCCCTGGGCATGCACGATCGCTATGTTGCACAAATATTAGATGATTCAAATATCGATGTAGATGTGACAGGTGAGGGTGCAAACGATGTTCCAAGAAATGATAAAAATTTAGTTGTACGTTCCATGTATAAAGGTTTTGAATTTCTCGGTGGTAAACCGCGCGGAGTAGCAGTGCGCCAATTAAATGTAATCCCGCATGGTCGTGGGCTTGGTTCATCTGCTAGCGCAATTGTCGGCGGGCTCTTTCTTGCAAGAGCACTCGTTCTTGGCGGTAACGAGAGAATGAGCGACGAAGCGATTCTTAACCTTGCAAGCGAGATGGAAGGCCACCCAGATAATGTTGCTGCAGCAATTTACGGTGGTGCAACAATTGCGTGGCAAGAACAACAATATGGCGCAAAAGTTTCGTTATCTGTGAATATGGAAGTTGATGCGCGCATTGGTGCCGTTGCATTTATTTCCTCGAATGCAGTTGCAACAGCTAAGGCCCGAAAGATGCTTCCCGAAACTATTCCGCACTCTGAAGCAGTAAAGAATTCGACCAATACATCTTTATTGGTTCACGCACTTACTAAGCGCCCAGACTTACTCTTTACTGCCACCGAAGATTTTTTGCATCAGCGATATCGCAAAGAAGCAATGCCACAATCCTTTGCCCTTCTAACTAAATTACGTAGCGCTGGAGTTGCGGCATTTATTTCTGGAGCAGGCCCAACGCTTCTTGTATTACACACAGGAGGGGCTGCAGAAGTGGCCGAGATGGAGCGGGCTGCTGGTGAAAAATTTACTGTTTCTGCGCTATCGATTTCACGTACTGGGGCAAGCGTAATTTCTGCATAATTTGGCGATTTTGCAAAGAGGTCAAGGCGGTGCTAATCTTTGGCTATCTGAATGGGCTTGCTTAATCGCCTTAATAATTATCAGATAAATACCGATAAAAATCCAAGGTTCTTAAACCAAATTTGAGCCAAATCTCTTTAGGTTTAAAACCAATAGCGAAAAGAAGCAAATGACAGAAGTAGAACAAGTACGTTCGAATAGCCCAGAGCTTTCAGCAATGACTCTTCCTAAGTTAAAGACAGTTGCAACACAACTTGGTATCGAAGGGGCAGTAAAGCTCAAAAAGGAAGCACTCGTAGAAGCGATTAGCACCTTGCAAGCAAAGAACCGTGACGATTCCAAAGCCGAACGCGAAGCACGTCGCGAAGCGCGCAATAATCGTAAAAAAGATACGCCACGCAAGCCATCCAATAATTCCACCGATGACACCGATGACGACGATTCATCAGAGAATTCAAATAATTCACAAAATAGCGATCGCGATCCAAATTCACGCCGTGATCGCCACCATGATCGGGGACGAAACAGAGACCGAAACAGAGACCGAAACAGAGACCGCAACAGCGACCGTGCGCCACGCGAAGAACGCGAACCCATTTTATCAGAAGATGATGTATTGGTTCCAGTCAGCGGTTTACTAGATGTTCTGGAAAGTTATGCCTTCATCCGCACCGCCGGGTATTTGCCAGGGCCAAATGATGTTTATGTTTCACTTCAACAGGTACGTAAAAATGGACTTCGCAAGGGCGATGTTGTAACTGGGCAAGTTCGTCAAGCTCGTGAAGGCGAACAACGTGCGAAATTTAACGCCTTGATTACTTTGGAAACTGTTAATGGATTCAGCCCAGAAGAAGCGCGTAATCGGGTTGAATTCAATAATTTAGTTCCGCTATACCCACAAGAGCGGTTACGCCTTGAAACTGAAGCCAATGTTTTGACAACTCGCGTGATTGATTTAATCGCGCCAATTGGTAAAGGCCAACGCGGACTAATTGTTTCGCCGCCAAAAGCCGGTAAAACAATGGTTTTGCAAGCAATTGCTAACGCCATTACTACTAACAATCCAGAGTGCCACTTAATGGTTGTACTAGTTGATGAACGTCCCGAAGAAGTTACAGATATGCAACGCTCGGTTAAGGGTGAAGTAATCGCTTCGACTTTCGATCGACCAGCCGATGACCACACAACAATTGCAGAACTTGCAATCGAACGCGCAAAGCGCCTTGTTGAACTGGGTCACGATGTTGTTGTTCTGCTCGATTCAATTACCCGCCTTGGTCGTGCCTACAATATTTCAGCACCTGCATCAGGCCGCATTCTCTCTGGTGGCGTTGATTCGGCAGCCCTTTACCCACCTAAGAAATTCTTTGGTGCTGCTCGTAATATTGAAGATGGTGGATCGCTAACAATTCTTGCAACAGCCCTTGTTGATACAGGTTCACGCATGGATGAAGTTATTTTCGAAGAGTTCAAGGGCACCGGAAATATGGAACTTATTCTCAATCGTAGGATTGCAGATAAGCGCATTTTTCCAGCCGTTGATGTTGTTGGTTCTGGTACTCGTAAAGAAGAAATTCTTATGGGTAGCGAAGAACTAAATATTGTCTGGAAACTTCGTCGTGTTCTTCATGCCCTCGAACCACAAGCCGCCCTTGAATTACTGCTCGAGAAGATGAAGGGCACCAAGTCCAACGTTGAATTCTTGATGCAGATTCAAAAAACAACTTCAGGGAATAACGAAAGTTAAATCGGCTCAAAAACTGCAGTGAAATGTCGAAGTGCTTTAGGCGCTTTAATAATCTTATAGCCACGTAGTGAAGCTGATTCTTTTGCAACGGCTAAACAAACTTCGATGACGTAATCCATATGACTTTGGGTATAGGTTCTGCGCGGAATTGCTAAGCGAACTAGGTCCATTGCTGCCGCTCTTTCGCTTCCATCGGGCTGCGCGCCAAACATTACGGTTCCAATTTCACAACCGCGCACTCCACCTTTTTCATACAGTGCAACGGCTAGCGCTTGTCCGGGATATTCCAAAGAGGGAATATGGGGCAACATGGTTCGCGCATCGATGTAAACCGCATGTCCACCAATTGGAAGAACTACGGGAATTCCTGCCTCTGATAAAGCATTACCTAAGTAGGCAGTAGAACGAATTCGATACTGCAAATAATCGTGTGACACTGATTCAGCGATACCAACGGCGATAGCCTCTAAATCGCGACCTGCAAGACCACCATAAGTTGGGAAACCTTCAGTGAGAATTAATAAATTGCGAGATTTTTCTGCCAGTTCATCATCATTGAGGGCAAGCCAGCCTCCAATATTTCCCATTGGATCTTTCTTGGCACTAATTGTCATTCCATCGGCTAACGAGGCCATCTCTCGAACAATGTCGGCAACTTCTCGTTCGCCTTGGCCTGCTTCTCGCTCGCGAATGAACCAAGCATTTTCGGCATAACGACAAGCATCTAAGAAGAAGAGAAGACCATGCTTCTTACATACTTCACTGACTGCGCGGATATTTGCAAGGGATACAGGTTGCCCACCGCCAGAATTATTTGTTACCGTCAACATAACGACTGGAATATTTTCAACACCATGTGAAGCAATAAAACTTTCTAGAGCAGAAATATCCATATTGCCCTTAAATGGATGTAGATTTTTTGGATCTTTACCCTCGGCTATGACTAAATCAACTGCGCGAGCTCCACTGAATTCGATGTTTGCTCGCGTTGTATCGAAGTGAGTATTACTTGGAATAAATTTCCCTTCGCCCCCAAGCACAGTGAAAAGAATTTTTTCAGCAGCACGACCTTGGTGTGTTGGAATCACATGTTTAAATGGAAAGAGAGATTTAACCGCGTCCCTAAAAATCTCCCAAGACGGCGAACCCGCATACGATTCATCGCCATGTTGAATTGCCGCCCACTGATCGCGGCTCATTGCACCCGTTCCAGAATCCGTCAGTAAATCAATCATCACATCGATTGCCCGAATGCTAAATAAGTTATATCCAGCTTTAACGAGTGCGGCTTTGCGTTCCACTTCTGTTGTAAGACGCAGTGGTTCTACCGAGTGAATACGAAAAGGTTCAATAATTGTTTTAAATTCCATGCTGTGATACTACTTAAATTTTTGATCATTATAAACAAATTCGCGTGCTGGCACTCATTTGAGAGCCAGCACTACCTGACTGGGCAGTAGATATTTTCAAGCAAGATAGCGTTATGTAGTTATGCTTACGCAACCAAAGATTATTCAAGGTGGAATGGGTATCGGAGTTTCCAATTGGGAGATGGCCCGCGCAGTTTCGCAATGCGGTCAACTTGGAGTCGTATCGGGCACAGCGATCGATAATGTTTTAGTTAGACGCTTACAACTGGGCGATGCTGATGGTCATATGCGTAGAGCACTAAGAGCGTTTCCAAATAAAAAAATGATTGAGCCAATTCTGCACCGCTATTTTATCGAAGGTGGCAAAGATCCTAATGTGCCTTTTTTGGCGGCCCATAAATTAGTAGTTCACCAGACTCATCCTGCTCGCGAATTATTAGTTGTTAGTTCATTTGTTGAAGTCTGGCTCGCGAAAGATGGCCATGATGGTTTAGTTGGAATTAATTTTCTTGAGAAAGTACAAATGGCAAATGGCGCCTCAATCCTTGGCGCAATGATGGCAGGTGTTGATTATGTATTGATGGGGGCAGGTTTGCCCCGAGAAATCCCACATTTTATTAAAGAGATATCTTTGGGCAATACCGCCCAACTTTCAATTGAAGTGAAAAATGCCACCAAACCGATTTCAATTGAAATTAATCCAAAAGAATTCATTCCAGAGTCAGATTTTCCTATCAAACGCCCGCAATTTTTGGCGATAATTTCATCCGATATTTTAGCTACTTATTTAGCCCGCGAAGAGATAACTAAACCGGATGGTTTTATTATTGAGTCCAGTATTGCTGGGGGGCATAACGCCCCGCCCAGAGGTAAAATAGTTTTAGATGAAAATAATGAACCAATATATGGACCAAGAGATGAACCTAACCTTGAAAAAATAAAAGCGTTAGCTCTTCCATTTTGGTTAGCTGGTGGATTCGGAAAACCTGAGCAGTTAATATCTGCACTCGAAACTGGTGCAACGGGAATCCAAGTGGGAACTATTTTTGCGCTCTGTGAAGAATCTGGATTTACCAAAGAACTTCGTGCGCAAGTATTGGAACAGCTTGATTGCGGAGAGTTGGATATTCACACCGACTTATTGGCTTCTCCAACATCGTTTCCAATAAAGATCGTTAATATTGAAAACTCCGCATCTGATGTAAATATCTATCAGCAACGAGAAAAGTTATGTGACCTTGGCTATTTGCGCACTCCTGTGGAATTTGCAAGTGGTCGAATTGGTTATCGTTGTTCGGGTGAGCCTGACCGTGCATTCGTTAAAAAAGGCGGAGATGCACAAGCTTTGATTGGCAGGAAATGTTTATGCAACGGACTGATGTCCAATATTGGTTTACCACAACACAGACTTTCGGGTTATGTAGAACCAACACTTTTAACTCTTGGATCAGATGTAGAAGGTCTCAAAGAATTGCATTCCCATTTTAAAAATGGTTGGTCAGCTAAAGAGGCGATCTCCTATTTATTGGGCGTATAAAAGCTGGGATTTCGTGATTTATAGGCGTTTCGGCTAACCTTTGCCCTGTTAACCATTTCGCTTGGTTCACCGCAATTGCGGACCCAGGCTAGAAGAAAAGGGAAGAAAATGAAGGCAGAGATTCATCCAGAGTACAAAGAAACCAAAGTAACTTGCGGTTGTGGCGAAACTTTTACAACTCGTTCAACTGTTACAAATGGTTCAATCTATGTTGAAGTTTGTTCAGTCTGCCACCCGTTCTATACCGGCAAGCAGCGCATTCTTGATACTGGTGGACGCGTAGCGAAGTTCGAAGAGCGTTTCGGTAAAAAAGCCGCCAAGTAGCGCATCTTCAAGGCCGCAACGCTGCCCACCAATTGGTGGCGGTTGCGGTCTTTTGCTTTTAATTAGTGCGCTAAATTTAAATTTGATTAGAGAAAAGGAAGGAGAAGCCAGATGAGTAGCGACCGCTTTGCATCAGCACACGAGATGGTGCGCGAATACGCGCAACTCGAAGCAGAGATGGCTGATCCCTCAATTCACAATGACCAAAATAAGGCGCGCCAATTAGGGCGCAGGTATGCCCAGCTTGGTCCTGTAGTTGCGGGTTTTAAAGCATGGAAGAGCGCCGAAGATGATTTGAGCGTAGGACGCGAATTAGCGCAAGCAGATCCAGATTTCGCATCTGAAATTGCCGCGCTAGAAGCAACTTGCATCGCCGTGGCCGCGAAATTAGAAGAGCTACTTTTACCGCGCGATCCAAATGATGATCGCGATGTAATTATGGAAATTAAAGCTGGTGCAGGAGGCGATGAATCTGCACTCTTTGCTGGTGATTTATTGCGCATGTACCTGCGCTATGCCGAAAAAAGCGGCTGGAAAACTGAAATAATCGATGTAACTGATAGCGAAATGGGCGGCTATAAAGATATTTCGATTGCAATTAAATCAAAAGGTGTTGCTAAACCTGGCGAATCTCCTTATGCGCGTTTGAAATTTGAGGGTGGAGTCCACCGTGTTCAACGTGTGCCCGAGACAGAATCACAAGGGCGCATTCATACTTCTGCTGCAGGAGTTCTAGTTTTGCCAGAAGCCGAAGAAATCGATGTTGAATTAAATATGAATGATGTACGAGTCGATGTCTTTCGCTCAAGTGGACCGGGTGGGCAAAGCGTTAATACAACCGATTCAGCGGTTCGCTTAACGCACATTCCAACCGGCATTGTTGTCTCGTGCCAGAACGAGAAAAGCCAATTACAAAACAAGGAATCGGCGCTTCGCATCTTGCGCGCACGTATGTTGGCTGCTGCGCAAGAAGCCCAAGATGCCATCGCATCGGCTGAACGAAAAAGCCAAGTTCGAACTGTTGATAGAAGCGAGCGAATTCGCACATATAACTTTCCAGAAAATCGCTTGAGCGATCATCGCGTGAATTTTAAATCTAATAATTTAGATTCGGTGCTAAACGGCGAATTAGATGGCGTAATCCAAGCTTTACTAGATGCCGATAAGGCTGCGCGTTTGGCCGCTACAAGTTAATTTCTTATGGATATTAAAGAGTTATTACGCGGGGCAAAATTACAGTTGGCTCAATCATCACTTGCCGACATAGATGCCGAACATTTGCTTGCGCATTGTCTGGGATTAAGTCGAATGGATTTGCATAATCCAGTCTTACTAGAAAATACCCTAAAAAATATCGAAGACTTAGAGACGATAGAAGAATTTTTCTTTGAACTTCTTGGTCGGCGAATAAATAACGAGCCTTTGCAGTATTTAACTGGAACGGCGCATTTTAGATACTTAGAAATTGCAGTTGGTCCTGGAGTTTTTGTGCCAAGACCCGAGAGCGAACTACTAGTAGATGCAATCTTGAAACATATTTCAAATCTAAAAGGAACTGTCAGTGTTGTTGATTTAGGGGCAGGCTCGGGTGCTTTAGCACTTGCTATAGCAACTGAGGCACCAAGTTCTCGAGTTATCGCAGTTGAGAAAAGCCCAGAGGCGATTTATTGGTTAAAGAAAAATGTGGCTGCGATTTCAGAAAATGTTCGCGTAGTAGAAAGCGATGTAACCGATGCCTTGTATGGGATTAAGTGCGATGTTGTTATTGCTAATCCGCCTTATATTCCAAATGCCCAAGATTTACCGCGCGATGTGATTGGTTTTGAACCGCATGTTGCGCTATTTGGTGGACCCAGTGGGATCGAAATTCCACGGTTATTTATTTCTGCGGCCAGCCGTTTACTTAAGAGTGGTGGAATTCTTGTTATTGAACACACCGAAGACCAAGGACTTGTCATGGCTGTTGATTTAGCCCTAGATTTCGAAGATATAGTTTTGCATCAAGATCTTGCGGGGCGTCTGCGTTGGACTAGTGCGGTTAGAAAGCAAGAAAGGAAATAACCATGGGCCACGAGATCGACCTTAAGAAAGGCGTTTTCCAAAAGCATCTTAACCGCGCCGAAAAGGCCATTCGTGATGGTTACATAATTATAATTCCGCTAGAGCATAGTTATGCATTTGCATGCGATGCCTTCAGAGAACAAACCGTTAGGGAAATGCATGTTCTTCGCGGAGATTCACTTGGCGTTGTTGCGCAAGTCCTAGTTGCAAATACAAAGACAGCGCAAGGAATCATTCGCAACATAACTCCTGATATTTCAGCACTTATGAAAAAATTTTGGCCGGGAATGCTATCCATGAATCTGCGACCACAGTTGGGTTTAAGTTGGGATTTGGGGGATAATCGAGAATTAGATCAAGTTAGCATTCGAGTGCCAAAATCTAAATTCGCAAAAGCATTGCTCCTGCAAACTGGACCGCTAGCAATTACAAGCGCGGCGCTAGTTGGGCGTCCGCCAGTGCGTCAAGTCTCTGATATTTCCGTTTTGGAATCTGCAACTGCTGCAACTTTTAATTCAGGAAAGTTGCGAGCCGGTTCACTAACTACCGTAGTAGAGGCAGATGATTTGGCAATTCGAATGGTTCGAGCAGGCGCTATTACTTTGGCACAACTCAAAGAAGTTGCCCCAGATGCTATGCGCACGGCTTTTGGTTCACTTTATAAGTCCTGACGCTAAGGTTGCCCCATGTTAACTGAACCTTTTTATGGCCCAGATTTCGCCGCACTTTCCAACCAAGATCCCGATGTTGCAGCGATTCTGCTTTCAGAACTGGAGCGCCAACAAAAAAATTTGCAACTAATTGCATCAGAGAATTTCACTTCACGTGCAGTCCTTGCAGCCCTTGGTTCAACCCTTTCTAATAAATATGCCGAAGGTTATCCAAGCAAGCGTTATTACGGTGGCTGCGAAGAAGTTGATAAGGTAGAAATTCTTGCAATCAACCGCGCTAAGGAATTATTTGGTGCCGAACATGCAAACGTTCAATCTCATTCCGGAGCCAGCGCCAATATTGCGGTCTATCAAGCTTTTACAAAACCGGGCGATACTGTTTTAGCGATGTCTCTGCCACACGGTGGCCACTTAACGCATGGTTCGAAAGTTAATTTTTCAGGTAAATGGTTTAACGTCGAGTCCTACGGTGTCCGCCAAGATAACGAATTAATTGACTATGACGAATTGCGCGACTTAGCAATTAAACACAAACCAAAAATGATTTGTTCTGGGGCAACTGCCTATCCAAGTTTGATTGACTTTGAAAAGATGCGTTCAATTTGTGATGAAGTCGGCGCAATCATGTGGGTCGATGCTGCGCACTTCATCGGTTTAGTTGCAGGTAAAGCGATTCCATCACCTGTTCCATTTGCTGACGTGGTCTCACTTACAACACATAAAGTTTTACGCGGGCCAAGAGGTGGAATGATTTTGTCGAAAGCCCAGCATGCCGCGGCAATTGATAAAGCAGTTTTTCCTGGAATACAGGGCGGCCCAATCATGTCGGCAGTTGCAGGCAAAGCAGTAGCCCTTAAAGAATGCGCAACGCCTGCTTATCAAAAATATGCCAAAGATGTAATTATTAATGCAAAGGCACTTGCTGCTGGCCTAGAAAGTGAAGGAATGCGCGCGGTTTCGGGTGGAACTCAAACTCACTTAGCTTTAATTGATATTCGCGGCACTGGGATTAATGGCAAGGTAGCCGATGAGCGCTGTGGCGCATCGGGAATTGTTTTAAATAAAAATTCGATTCCATTTGACCCAGAACCACCATCAGTAACAAGTGGAATTCGCGTTGGAACTCCAGCAACAACAACCCAAGGTATGGGCGTTAATGAAATGAAAATAATTGCTTCGCTAATTTCTCGCGCCATCCGCACTGCAGACCAACCAAGTAGCGCGGCAGCCATTAAGGCCGAAGTTGAAGAACTCACTGCTCGTTTCCCAATCTACAGGGCTTAATAGAAGAAAAAATGCGCGAGTATTTGATAACGCTACTTTTATCGGCGGCGCTTTGTTACCTAATTACTCCAACTATTAGAAAGTTTGCAATCCGATTTGGCGCAGTTGCCGGAATTCGTGATCGCGATATTCACACATCTCCGACTCCGCGCTGGGGTGGCGTTGCAATGTGGTGCGCAATGACACTAACTTTTTTAATAGTGCGTCATCTGCCACTTGTAGGAGAATCTTTTGGACACGAAGCGCAAGGTATTTTCTTAGCGGGAACTTTTATTGTGGCCCTTGGAATGGCTGATGATCGCTTTCAATTAGATGCTCTTACTAAATTAGCTGGACAAGGATTGGCTGCAGGTATTTTATTAATTTATGGAATTCAAATTCTTTGGTTGCCAATTAATGGTGTTATAACTCTTCCGCCAAGCATTGGCCAGTTAGTTACTGTGCTGATAGTCCTTGTAACAATTAATGCCGTTAACTTTATAGATGGTCTGGACGGGCTTGCTGCCGGAGTCGTTGCAATTGCTGGTATTGCATTCTTTGCTTTTGCTTATTTATTAGCTGTTGTTTATGGCTTTAGCCGTGCAGGTGCTCCATCATTAATAACTGCAGTTTTGGTTGGCATATGCATAGGATTTCTGCCACATAACACTCATCCTGCGCGAATATTTATGGGGGACTCGGGTTCGATGCTGCTTGGCCTTCTCCTTGCAGCCGCTGCGATTACATTAACTGGTCAAGTAGATCCAAATGCAATCACCGCAGAGGCTGTTGGTCCGACTTTGCTGCCACTGCTTCTGCCATTTGCAGTTCTTGCAATTCCACTAGCAGATTTATTACTTGCAGTTGTGCGCAGAGTTAGAGTCGGAAAATCTCCATTTGCACCCGATAATCTGCACTTACATCACCGGTTGCTAAGTGCTGGCAGATCACAACAACAAAGTGCAGTTATTCTTTATTTTTGGACGGCGACTGTTGCTTTTCCAGTAACAATTTCGGCATTTACTCCGCTCTGGATTGCTTTATTAATCGGCGGCGCTATGTTTTTATTTTCAGTCTTGCTCACACGCAGAAAGGTTGTGGCCCCATGAGTATGGATAATTCCAATGCAAATATGTGGAAAGGCGCGCTTTGGCCAGCTAGCATTGTTGGCCTAGTCATGCTGGTTGGAAATTCAATTTGGCACCAGCTGGCCGGTTTTTATGGCAGCGCGCTGGCTGGCACAACCGTCGTAGTTTTTTTATCGGTGCATTTATTTATAGGGCGTATTTCTCGTGACATGGAACCTGTAGTAACAATGGGCTTGGCGATGTTTTCTTATTTTGCAAAAGTTCTTTTTATGGGTGCGATACTATTTTTAGTCACTAAATACAGCGCCCCGGAAACTGTTAGTCGATCCAGTTTTGCAATCAGTGCGCTTTCAATAATGTTCGCTTGGATGACTGGTGAAATCAGAGCCTTTCTAAAATTACGCTTGCATTTACCGCTGCCCAAGAAAGGGATAGAATAATTTTTATGAGCAATTCAAAAGAACCGACTGGGCCACAAAGTGAAGACCATGCCGTATGGACGATTGTGGGCTACCTCACCTCTGGGCTGATAATCTGGGGCGGTATTGGTTGGGGCCTTGATAATTGGTTTAACACGGACTTTCTGGTCATCATTGGAATGCTCACTGGGCTTGTGGCATCCCTCTATGTGGTCTGGCTTCGGTTTGGGCGAAACTAGCACTTACTATTACAGTTAGGCCTCTGCTCGACCCGTAAGTAATAAATCTCTGTTTTAAAGGAGTTTCGCCTGTGCCCGTTGTGCAACTTGCCAAACAAGATGGCTTTGTTCCACCTAGTGCAAATGACTTTAATTTGCCACCCTTTATGGGAGATTCGATTTTATTTACTAAACCAGTTTTTCTAATTTTCTTTTCAGTCGTTTTATTATCAGTTTTCTTTATCGCATCTTCGCGCAAAGCTGCGATGATTCCAGGTCGTTTACAATTTGCTGGCGAGAGTATTTATGGCTTTGTGCGTAACACGCTTGGTCAGGATGTAATCGGGCCAGAATTTATGCGTTTTGTACCTTACCTATTCTCACTCTT
>JBCKHB010000014.1:0-28035 GCA_038906075.1 Candidatus Planktophila sp. | reverse complement strand
TAGATTAATCAAGGAGAGATTATGGCTCTAACTTCGATTCCGAACAAAGATCAAATTAAACGCGTTCCAAAGGTTCTTATCCATGACCATTTAGATGGTGGGCTTCGCCCGCAAACCATAATCGATATTGCAAATGAAATTGGTTACACCGCGCTGCCTACGGGGGATGCCGGCGAACTAGCGAAATGGTTTCGCGAATCATGTGATTCGGGTTCCTTAGTTCGATACCTTGAAACTTTTTCCCACACAATTGCAGTAATGCAACGGCGTGAGGATATTATTCGTGTTGCTCGCGAGTGCGCGCTTGATTTAGCCCTAGATGGCGTCGTTTATGCCGAAGTTCGCGGTGCCCCAGAATTATTTACTGAAAAAGGATTGACACTTTCCGAAGTTGTCGAAGCAACACTTGAGGGCTATCGCCAAGGAATGGAAGATGCCAAAGCAAAAGGCCATCCAATTCATGTGTACTCACTCCTATGCGGAATGCGTCAAAATAATCGTTCACAGGAAGTTGCCGAACTTGTAGTTAAATATCGCAACCAAGGCGTTGTAGGTTTTGATATTGCCGGTCCCGAAGATGGTTTTCCACCGAGTGATCAGAAAGATTCTTTCGATTATCTGCGCAAAGAGAATACACATTTCACAATTCACGCCGGCGAAGCTTATGGTTTGCCATCAATTTGGGAAGCAATTCAAATATGTGGAGCAGAACGCTTAGGTCATGGTGTTCGAATCATTGACGATATTGATTTCTCTGGCAAAGAACCCAAACTTGGAATTCTTGCCTCCTATGTTCGCGATCGCAGAATTCCGTTAGAACTCTGCCCAACATCTAACTTACAAACTGGCGCGGCACAGAGCTATGCCGAACATCCAATCGGTATTTTAGCTAAATTACGCTTTCGCATAACTTTAAATACCGATAATCGCTTGATGAGCCAGACCTCTATGTCTTTTGAAATGGAAGAGATGGTTAAAGCTTTTAATTGGAATCTAGCTGATCTGCAACGAACCACAATTAATGCGATGAAGAGCGCTTTTATTCCATATCCCGAGCGGTTAGCCATTATTGAAGAAGTAATTAAACCCGGATATCTAAAGATCGCTGCAGAATAAGTGCTTGATTTTAACGATCAAGTATTTGTAGAAAATCCTTATCCAGCTCTTGCCGAATTACGTAAGGCTGGCGAACCTATCTGGCATGAAGGTTTGCAACTCTTCTTAGCCGCCACACACGATGATGCAAATAATGTTTTCAGAAATAAATCCCTTGGGCGAATCTTTACTGAGAAAATACCGGAATTTGAGTGGGAAATTTTCAATTGGTTGCACTCTGATTCAATTTTAGATAGCGAACCACCAAAGCACACTCGATTGCGCGCACTCGTTTCAAAAGCTTTTAATCGAAATAAGATAGAGACAATGCGACCCGCAATTGAACGCATAACAGTGGAGTTACTTGAGCAGATTGATATAAAAGTAAAATCTGGCCAACCATTTGATCTAATCGCTGATTATGCCGAGCCATTACCGGTAAAAATTATTGCAGATCTTCTAGGATTTCCGCCCAGCGATGAACATCTACTTAGGCCATGGTCTCAGGCAATTGTAAAAATGTATGAAGTTAACCCAACTATCCAATATCAAGAAAGTGCCAAACTAGCCGCGCGCGAGTTTGCTGATTATGTACATGCGTTAGCACTTCATCGTAAAACTAATCCAGGAAGTGACTTAATCACCGAACTTGCCTTGGTTGAAGAAAACGGTGAGAAATTAAACGCCCATGAACTTGTAGCAACTTGTATTTTGTTACTAAATGCTGGCCACGAAGCAAGTGTGAACGCTTTTGGTAATGGAATGGTGGCAGCGCTAGGCAGGCCAGACCAAGTAAAACTTTTACGTGAAAATGCGCGCACAATTACCAAAACTGCTCTTGAAGAATTCATGCGCTTTGATGCGCCACTTCATCTCTTCGAACGCACTGCAACTGCTGCGACTCAAATAGGGGGAGTCGCAATTGCGGCAGGGCAGAAAATTGCCGCACTGATTGGTTCTGCTAATAGGGATGAAAAAGTCTTTGCAAATCCAACCCAGATGGATTTAACTCGAGATCCAAATCCACATATCGGTTTTGGAGCAGGAATTCATTTCTGCATTGGCGCGCCACTTGCGCGCTTGGAAATGGGAGTCTCCCTTCCAGCAATTTGGGAAAAATATCCAAATATGCAACTAGCGTCAGAGCCAGTTCGTCGTCCTACTTTTGTCTTACGTGGTTATGAAAGTGTTTTAATCTCAGCTTGATTCGGGTATGAAGATTGCGCGCCTTTTTTTGTTACGGTATTCGTAGCAATTGAGCAACCGAATTTCATAGCATCGGTAGGGTTCATATCCGTTGCTAGTCCAAAAGCAAAAGCTCCAACGAAGGCATCTCCAGCACCTGTTGAGTCAATTGCTTGAACAGAAGGCACGGAGACTTTAGAGATAACTCCTTGTGCAGAAATAAAAGCTGCACCACTTGCGCCTAGAGTTACGATGGAATTTTTGCCCGGCCTAAAACTTCTCATGGCTTCATCACTAGTTGGAAGTTGATGCTCGGGATGAAATTGCCTAAACTCGCTCTCGTTAGGAATTAGCCAATCAGTTAAATCAAGTAGTTCCCCAGAAACTTTTTGGTAAGGCGCAGGATTTAAAATTGTGGTAGCGCCTCGTTGCTTTGCCGCCTTAAATGCTGCAATTGTTACCACTTCTTTAATTTCACATTGCGCAATAACAATTTTTAAACCTTCAATATCTACAATCGCCTTGGCCGCAACTTGGGCGTTAATTTGGTAATTTGCGCCTGGAATTATCACAATTCGGTTTTCACCTCTTCCGTCAACCCAAATATGCGCAACGCCGGTTGCCACGGGAGTTCGAGAAATATATTTTGAATTAATCCCTACTGCATTGAAATTAGCAGCGATGGAATCTCCAAATAAATCATTTCCAATTTTTCCAACAAAATAAATGTCAGCACCGCAATTTGCGGCCATGACAGCTTGGTTCGCACCTTTACCTCCAAAACCAGTTGTGAAAAGTTCACCAATAAGTGTTTGGCCAGCTTCCGGTAATTCTTCGGCGTAACAAGTTAAATCCATCATCGCGCTTCCGACGACTGCAATTACTTGCTTGTTCATAGCGATGTTGGGCTTAAAGCCCAATCGGGTGCCAGACCGTCTTGCTTTCCATAAAAGCAAGAATTCGCGCAGGTTCTGCCTTTTTGAAAGTGAAAATACGCTTTAAGTTTTCAGCTCCAGCACGGCGTAATTCGCCCTCATTCTTTGAAGAGATACCAGTTATATCCATTCCATCAATATCCATGTGGGATGCCATCCATGGAGCTAACTCATCTTTCTTTCCGGTCAAAATATTGATTACTCCAGCAGGTAAATCGCTGGTAGCAAGTACTTCAGCAAAAGTCATTGCGCATAGCGGAGCCTTAGAACTGGCGATAACAACGCAGGTGTTTCCAGAGACAATTACCGGGGCAATTGCATCTATGAAACCAAGAAGGGCTGGAATCTCTGGTGCAATTACACCAACGACTCCCATACTTTCTGGAATTGTAAAGTTGTAATAGGGGCCAGCAACTGGATTTGTAGCTCCGGCAAGAGAAGTTAATTTATCGCTCCACCCTGCATACCAAACTAAGAGATCAATGGATTCGGTAACTTCCTTTTGGGCTTTGGATTTTGCTACACCAGTTAACAAAATAATTTCATCAACAAATTGTTCTCGCCGACCTTCTAACATCTCTGCAATCCGATAAAGAATTTGTCCTCTGTTAAATGCCGTGGCGCTATCCCAACTTATTTGTGCATTTCGCGCAGCAACAACAGCATCGCGCAAATCTTTACGAGATGCTAAACATGGATTTGCGACAAAGGCGCCGTTAGCTGATTTAACTTCATAAGTTCGACCTGATTCGGTACGTGGGAAGGCACCATTGATAAAGAGTTTGTAAGTTTTTTTCACATCAATGCGATTACTCATCTCCGATACCTTTCAGATAAGCGCTCAAACCATGGCGGCCACCTTCACGACCCCAGCCAGATTCTTTATATCCGCCAAAAGGACTTGCAGGATCAAATTTATTAAAAGTATTTGCCCAAATAACTCCAGCGCGTAGTTGTTGCGATGCCCATAAAATTCGTGAACCTTTTTCGCTCCAAACTCCTGCAGATAAACCAAAGGGCGTGTTATTGGCTTTCTCGATGCCTTCTTGCGGAGTTCTAAAGGTTAAAACTGATAGGACTGGACCAAAAATTTCCTCGCGTGCAATGCGGTGCGATTGCGATACACCTGTAAATATTGTTGGTTCAAACCAGAAACCCTTGCGCGGTAGCGTACATCCAGGACTCCAGCGTTCGGCACCTTCGCGCTCACCAATAGCGCTTAATTCGCGAATTTTCAGCAATTGTTCCTTCGAATTAATTGCGCCCAAATCTGTGTTCTTATCCATTGGGTCGCCAACGCGAATTTTTGCTACGCGAACTTTTAATTTTGCAATTAATTCGTCGGCGATATTTTCTTGAAGAAGTAGGCGAGAACCTGCACAACAAACATGGCCCTGATTAAAGAAAACGCCATTAACAATGCCTTCTACAGTCTCATCAATGGGAGCGTCATCAAAGACTATATTTGCTGCTTTGCCGCCAAGTTCTAGTGTCACGCTCTTATTAGTAGATGCAACCGCACGGGCGATTATTTTCCCAACCTCTGTTGATCCAGTAAAAGCGATTTTATCAATTCCAGGGTGATTAACGATTAGCGCACCAGTTGAGCCATTACCAGTGACAATATTTACAACCCCTGCTGGTAGGCCGGCTTGCTGGCAGACTTGCGCAAAAAGTAAAGCGGTGAGTGAAGTTGTTTCGGCAGGTTTTAAAACCACGGTATTTCCGGTTGCAAGGGCCGGTGCTACTTTCCAAGCCAGCATAAGTAAAGGAAAATTCCAAGGAATTATTTGGCCAGCAACGCCATGTGCTTTTGTACTTGTGCCTAGACCTGCAAATTCCAATTTGTCGGCCCAGCCAGCATGATAGAAAAAATGTGCGGCGGCTAAAGGCACATCTATATCGCGAGATTCCCGAATTGGTTTGCCATTATCTAAAGTTTCTAAAACAGCAAATTCGCGGGCACGTTCTTGCATAATTCGTGCAATTCGAAATAAATATTTTCCGCGCTCTTTTCCTGACATCTTCGACCACACGCTGGAATATGCTTTTCGCGCCGCTTTTACTGCGGCATCGACATCTGTCTTATTTCCGAGCGCTATTTTGCTTAAAACTTCCTCAGTTGCTGGATTAATTGTTGGAAAATGTTTTGTGCCAGCAATAAATTTTCCATTAATGAAGTGGCCATTGGTTGGCTTTATCGAAACTAGTGCGCGAGATTCTGGTGCTGGCGCGTATTCGAAGCTCATTTCTCTGTCCTCATCAATCTATCGTTACGTATCTAGAACTAGAGTAGTAGCCATTATTGATTTTCATACGCTGCATAAGTAGATCATTTAACAAAACGCTGGCGCCAATTCGGAAAAGTTGGGGTGTTAGCCACTCCGGGCCTACGGTCTCATTTACCAAAACTAATTGCTTAATCGCATCCTTGGTATTTCGTATTCCACCAGCTGGCTTCACACCGATTCTCTTTGCGCTCATGGCGTAGAAATCTCGGACGGCTTCGAGCATAACAAGGACTACAGGCGCAGTCGCAGCTGGAGCAATTTTTCCGGTTGAAGTTTTAATGAAATCAGCGCCAGCTAGCATCGCTAAATAAGAGGCTTTGCGTACATTGTCATAAGTAACGAGTTCGCCAGTTTCCAAAATCACTTTTAAATGCGCACGATCCCCACACACTTCGCGAATCTTTGCTATTTCTTCAAATACTTTAAGATAGCGTCCAGATAAAAAAGCGCCGCGATCAATTACCATATCTATTTCGGCAGCTCCTGCAGAAATAGCATCGTTTGTGTCTTGAATTTTAACCGCCATTGAAGCACGGCCCGATGGAAAAGCAGTCGAGACCGCAGCAACTGGTACATGGTGTCCACCAATTAAATCAAGATGAGTGCGCGCAATCTGCACCATGTCGTTGTAGACACAGACCGCGCCGACACTTGGTACAGTTGAATCTCTCGGGTCAGGACGTACCGCTTTAGTACAAAGTGCTTGAACTTTACCTGCTGTATCAGCGCCTTCTAGGGTTGTTAAATCCACCATTGAAATTGCGGTATCAATTGCCCAGCGCTTTGAAGTCGTCTTAATACTGCGCGTTGCAAGCATTGCTGCTCGTGCATCGGCCCCAACCTGATCAACGCCAGATAATTGCTTTAGGAAATTTTTTAGAGAACTCTCGCTGCCATCAACTAAGCCGTAGAAGTTCACGAGAACAATTCTCTCAGTGGAGTACTCAATTGTCCAAGCAGATTCTTTGATTCCTCTGATGTGCGAGTAATAACTTCGATATAACACTTTATTTTCGCTTCAGTACCACTTGGACGAATGATGATACGAATATTTCCAGCCAGCCACATCCGAAGGCCATCAGTGGCCGGCAAATCACTAGTTGGATCGGCTAAATCATCGATTGCCTCAACCGTAATTCCCGCAATATTGATAGGCGGATTATTTTTTAAATTCGATAGTAGCGTTTTGATTTTGGAAACATCGCTAACTCGAATAGAAATCTGCTCGGTTGCGTGGAAACCATGGCGCAGCCAGACTTCATCTAGCAAATCCAGAAGAGTTTTTCCTTCTGCTTTTAAATCGCTGGCTATTTGTGCCAGATATAGCGCTGCAGAAATGCCATCTTTATCATTAACTGTTTCTGAATCTACAGCGTAACCGATAGCTTCTTCATAACCAAATGCTAAATTTTCTACTTTTGATATCCACTTAAAACCAGTCAGAACTTCCTTATAATCAATTTTATAGTGCGCAGCAATTTTTGCCAATGCGCTAGAAGAAACCACTGTACTAACAAAACTTCCAGTTGGTTTTGTGCGAGCAATCCATTCTCCGAAAATAACTCCTAATTCATCCCCGCGTAGTATGCGCCAACCAAGGTCAGGATCATTTACTGCCGCCGCGCATCTATCGGCATCTGGATCATTTGCAATTACTAAATCTGCATCAAATACGCGGGCTTTATCGAGCGCTAAATCGATGGCACCAGGTTCTTCTGGATTTGGAAATGCAACGGTTGGGAAATCAGGATTAGGTTGGGATTGTTCCTCTACCAAAATTAGAGATTGGAAACCTGCGCGATGAAAAACGCGTTGTAGCGTTTTTGTCCCGACCCCATGCATTGCCGTATAGACAATTTTTAAGTCACTTGGGCGGGGAGCTAAAAGAATTGTTTTTGAAATATATTTTTCAATAATATCTTCATCCAGTATCGTCCATTTATCGCCCCGAGGCTGTGATTTCAAAGAAGTTATTTTTGCAATATTTGCAGAGATCAGCCAATCAGTTGGGGCGCATATTTGGGATGATGCATATTGGATTCCATCGGCTTTTGGTCCGACATAAACTTTGTAACCATTATCTTGTCGTGGGTTATGGCTTGCAGTAACCATAATGCCAATATCGCACTTTAACTCCCTCGTTGCAAAAGCTAATATCGGTGTTGGTAGTGGGCGGGGCAGAACATAAACCTTCATTCCAGCACCGCTCATAATTTGTGCGGTTTCATCGGTGAAATCTTCAGACCCATATCGCGCATCACGGCCAATAACAGCGCTCTTCATCGAGTGATCTTTCATGTATTGAGCAATTGCAGCGGCAGTGCGGCCAACAACTGCTCGATTCATACAAGATGGCCCTGGACCGATTGGTCCGCGAAGTCCTGCAGTTCCAAACCGCAAGAAGCCAGAAAATGATTTTTTTAACTCAACTTCATTTCCAGAATCCAACCAAAGTTTTAACTGCGTTGCTGTTTTTAGATCAGGATCATCGGCAATCCATGCAGAAACCTCAGCTACTAATTCGTGATTCATACTCCTAGAGTAACTTGGGAATAACAGCCTTGAGAAGTCGGCCCATTTGATCTGCTGCAGCTTTACCTGCGGCTATAACTTCTTCATGATTGAGTTTTTCGCCAGTTACTCCTGCTGCGGCATTTGTTACAAGTGAAATTCCCAATATTTCAGCGCCGAGTGCATGTCCAGCAATTGCTTCTGGCACTGTTGACATACCAACTAAATCTGCGCCCATTGTGCGCATCATTATAATTTCTGCCGGTGTTTCATATGTTGGTCCTCGCCAATGCGCATAAACGCCTTCTTGGAGTGAGGCGTCTTCGCGCTTAACAATGTCACGAATTCGTTTGCTGTATAAATCTGTTAGGTCAACGAAAGTTGCGCCAACGAGGGGAGTAGCTGCAGTTAGCGAAATATGATCGCGAATTAAAACTGGTTGTCCAACTTTAAAGGATTTATTAATTCCGCCACACGCATTAGTTAAAATAATTATTTTGCAACCAGCCTTTACTGCTGTGCGAACTCCATGCACCACTGGTTCCATGCCTTTGCCCTCATATAAATGGGCGCGACCTAGAAAAACTAATGCGCGAATAGTTTTATGGCCTTCTTTGATTTCATATGAGCGAATTTTCCCAGAATGACCTTCAACTGCCGGTGGCAAAAACCCGGTTAACTCATCGGTGTCACATTCATAGGAGGGGGCGCCCAGCGCATCAACTGCGCTGACCCAACCTGATCCCAATATTAAAGCAATATCGTGTTTGGGTATTCCAGTGCGTAAGGCGATTTCATCTGCCGCCTTAAGGGCCGCCGCTAATGGGTCAGAGTAGAGCAGCTCGTTATTGGTCATGCGTCAATGATGTCACAGAGTGTGGCTCCACTCGAAACACTGTTACCGATCACTGTTTGCAAATTTGCAATAATTCCTGATCGATGAGCCATTATTGGTTGTTCCATTTTCATCGCTTCAAGGACGAGAATTAGTTGACCAACTTCAACTTTTGCGCCAACTTCAACCGCGATTTTTACAACCGTTCCCTGCATAGGACTTTTTAATCCAGTTCCACTCGATAACCCGCTCATTGCCGGCTTAGCGCGATGTCGCTTTACTACCGGCGCTGCGGCATGGAGAAGGACTTCGAAGCGTTTTCCATTTATTTCTGCAACTAGATGTTCAGAAGCCGCCCGTGTTTGAGCATCACTTTGTGTTGTAGTGAATTGTGGAATTTGATTATTGAATTCATTTTCAATGTAACTCGTGTAAATCTTGAAGTTATCGGTAAAAGCAGGATCATTTAGAATTGCGCGATGAAAAGGTATCGCCGTTGCAAGACCTTCAACTTCGAATTCTGCAAGTGCTCGGCGTGCACGTTCTATCGCTTCTTGACGGGTCGCACCTGTCACGATTAATTTCGCTAGTAATGAATCAAAGTTGCCGCCAATTGTGTCGCCATTTCTAAAGCCTGCATCGACTCGTACACCCGGCCCAGTTGGGATATTCCACTTTGTTATTTGACCTGGTGCAGGTAGAAAAGAACGTCCCGGATCTTCACCATTAATTCTAAATTCAATCGAGTGCCCGCGTATTACTGGATCATCAAAGCCAAGTGGCTCACCCATTGCAATTCTAAATTGTTGGCGCACTAAATCGATTCCGGTGACTTCTTCGCTTACTGGATGTTCTACTTGCAAGCGAGTATTTACCTCTAAGAATGAAATAGTTCCATCAGCGCCGACTAGGAATTCGCAAGTGCCTGCACCTACATAACCCGCTTCTTTCATAATTGCTTTACTTGCTCGATATAACTCTGCATTCTGTGCGTCCGTTAAGTTTGGCGCTGGCGCTTCTTCAACTAATTTTTGATGGCGTCGCTGTAAAGAACAATCACGGGTACTAACAACAACGGCATGCCCATATTGATCAACCAGAACTTGTGTTTCAACATGGCGAGGCTTATCTAAATATCTTTCTACAAAACATTCACCACGACCAAAGCCGGCAATTGCTTCGCGCACAGCTGATGCGAAAGCTTCAGGGATTTCTTGCATTGTGAATGCAATTTTTAATCCTCGCCCACCGCCACCGTGTGCGGCCTTGATTGCAACTGGCAGGCCGTGTTCCTTAGCGAAAGCGAGAATCTCGTCATGGTGGGCGACTGGATCTTTTGTTCCGGCAACTAATGGAGCGCCAGCTTTTGCGGCAATCTTTCGCGCAGAAACTTTATCGCCAAGAGCACGAATCGCATCAGGGGATGGGCCAATCCAAATCAGCCCTGCATCAAGAACCGCTTGAGCAAAGTTTGCATTCTCAGATAGAAATCCATAACCAGGGTGCACGCCATCGGATCCTGATTGTTTTGCAATCTCAATAATCTTTGGAATATTTAAATAACTCTCCTTGGCTAGCGTGGCATCCAATGAAAAGGCGAAATCGGCGCTCTGCGCATGAATTGAATTACGATCTTCTTCAGAATAAATAGCCACACTTTCAAGCCCATGATCTTTACAAGCACGAATAACACGGACAGCAATTTCGCCTCGGTTGGCGATTAAAACGCGCTTCATTTCATCGCCTTAACTTCTGGCCACGAGTAACCCAATTGATTCATTGCGCTGCGCAGAAAAGGCATGGAAATACCAACAACATTTGTGTAATCGCCTTCAATGATTGGGATAAAAGGCGAACTAAAGCCATCGAGAGTAAAGCCGCCGGCAACGCGCAATGGCTCCTCCGATGCCACATAATCCAAAATTTCAGCCTCGCTCATGCTTGAAAAAGTTACCTTGGTTGTTACTCGATCACTTATTTCGCGTCCCGCAAGTGTGTCAATAATGCAATGGCCTGTGTGCAAAAGACCAGAATTTCCTTGTACTCGCTTAGCACGCGCTATGGCAATTGCAGGAGTTGCAGGTTTTCCAAAATTTTCACCTTCAAATTCAAAAGTCGAATCACACCCAATAATGATTGCTGGAAAATCTATTTTCTCACGAACGGAATGCGCTTTAGTAATTGCAAGAGCAATAACCATATCTTGGGGCGATAATGAAGTGAAAAATTCTGTTTCTTCATCAACACCGCTCACCATAATTTTCGGTGAAATGCCTGATGATTCAAGTAGTCGACGGCGCGAATTTGATTGCGATGCAAGTACGACCGTCGGCATTATTAATTGATCTTCCTTGAGCCAAAAGTGCGTTGATGTGGCAGAAGTTGTCGCAATTTTGGAAGCGCGAATGCGCTCCGCTTTATTACAGGCCCCAGTATTACCTCTTTATGCTCCTTCAAGACTTTTTCGAGAATCTGCAATTCTTCTGGAGTTGGATTTCCAGTTACGACGCTAAATTTCATTAGAGCGGAATATTTCCATGTTTGCGTGCCGGCAAAGTATCGCGCTTGGTTTTTAGTGTTCTAAATGCTTTTGTTATATATGCACGCGATTGATTAGGCTCAATCACGGTATCAATAATTCCGCACTCAGCGGCAAGGTAAGGATTGGCCAGAGTCTCGTTGTAATCAGTAATTAAATCTGCGCGAACTTTTTCAGAATCTTTGGCTTCGGCAAGTTCTTTTCGATAGAGAATATTTACAGCTCCTTGAGCACCCATAACTGCTATCTCGGCAGTTGGCCATGCAAAGTTAATATCGCTTCCAAGGTATTTAGATCCCATAACAATAAAAGCACCGCCATAAGCCTTGCGTGTTATTAAAGTTACAAGTGGAACCGAGGCTTCAGCGTATGCATATAGTAATTTGGCGCCGCGGCGAATGATTCCATTCCATTCTTGTTCGGTTCCAGGCAAGAATCCGGGAACGTCAACGAGTGTGAGAATTGGGATATTAAAAGCATCACAGAAACGTAAGAATCGCGCAGCTTTCTCACTTGAATTAATATCGAGGGTTCCTGCAAGTTGCGATGGTTGATTAGCGATAACTCCAATTGATTCACCTTCGATACGACCAAATCCGACAATAATATTTGGTGCGTAAAGCGCGTGAACTTCTAAGAATTCTCCTTCGTCGAGGAGGGCCGTAATTAAAACTTTCATATCATATGGTTGATTAGTGCTATCAGGAATTAGGGTATCTAGTGCCAAATCCGATGCTTTCTTTTCAAGACTTTCAGTTGGTGGTAAATGCGGAACGCCGTCCATATTATTTGAAGGAAGATAAGACAGGAGTGCCTTTACATAATCAATCGCATCAGCTTCACTTTCAGCCAAATAATGTGAATTACCAGTCTTGGTATTGTGAGTAAGGGCGCCACCAAGTTCTTCCATGCCAACTACTTCACCGGTAACAGTTTTAATTACATCCGGACCAGTAATAAACATGTGCGAAGTTTCATTTACCATGATGGTGAAATCTGTAAGGGCTGGTGAATAGGCAGAACCACCGGCACAAGGCCCAAGAATTAATGAGATTTGTGGAATGACTCCGGAAGAGCGCGCATTTAACCGAAAAATTTTTCCATACCCACCGAGGGATGCAACGCCTTCTTGAATTCGCGCACCACCCGAATCATTAATTCCAATTAAGGGGATCCCACTTTTTAGCGCGAAGCTTGCAATCTTCACAATTTTTTCGGCATGGACTTCACCAAGGCTTCCACCCATGATGGTGAAATCCTGTGAATAGAGTGCAATTGGTCGGCTATCAACGGTGGCAGTTCCAATTACAACTCCGTCACCGTATGGACGGTTATTTTCCATTCCAAATTTAGTTGAGCGATGGCGCGCAAATTCGTCGATTTCGGTAAATGAATCAGCATCGACCAAGATCGCAATGCGCTCACGCGCCGTCATCTTGCCCTTGGCATGTTGCTTATCTACTGCGCGAGCAGAGCCAGCATGTATGGCTTCATCGACGCGCGCTTGAAGGTCTTGGATTTTTCCGGCAGTTGTATGCAGATCACGGTTCATACCCCTACGGTACTAGGCGTGAGAAGTGATGTGAATCCAATCGCCCTTGATGCAACCTTGATCAACGCTCTGAGTGCGCCTTACTGGCGAGTAAGCGTGGTTGATCTCACTGGATCAACACAAAATGATCTAAAAGAATTACTTACAAACAAAAGTATAAAAATTGGTGAAGTGATTGCAACTGAATACCAAAGCGCAGGTCGTGGTCGCTTGGATAGAAGTTTTTATGCTCCAAATCAGAGTGCGCTTTTGTTTTCTTTTTTTATTAATCCAAAGAGAAATAATTTAGATTGGGGTTGGATCCCCCTGATTGCTGGATATAGCGTTCTGGATGCACTAAAAAAAATAGATGCAGGTTGTGAGATTAAAATCAAATGGCCTAATGATTTATTAGTTGCTGAAAAGAAAATTGCTGGATTGCTCTGTGAAGTTTTTCCAGAAGGAGTAATTGTTGGAATTGGAGTAAATGTTTCCATGAAAATAGATGAACTACCAGTTTCTAACGCTACATCTTTGAGTTTAGAAAATTTTAGTGAACTCAACCGCAATATATTATTGGGGGCAATCTTAAATAATTTTAAGGAGCACTTTGATTTATGGGATCAAGGTGATGACTCGATTCAAGCGCTTTATCGCAGCGCTAGCGCTACTTTGGGTAAAAAAGTAAGGATCCAATACCCAGATGGTCGTAACATCGAGTCGATGGCAACTGGTATTTCATGGCGCGGTGAATTGATAATCGGTGACGGCGCCCATGTCCACGCAGGAGATGTCATTCATCTACGATGAGCCAGTGAGCAAAGGATTTCCTACCGTCGGTGTAATTGGTGCGGGGCAACTTGCACGCATGATGGTGGCGCCAGCAGCAGCGTTAGGTATTGATCTACTTCTTTTGGCACAAGCAGCCAATGATTGCGGTGCTCAAATTACTAACCACGTTATCGGGGATTATCGCGATTTAGAAACGGTTCGTGCTTTTGCTAAGAAATGCGATGTCATCACTTTTGAACATGAGTTAATCCCTTTAAGTATTATTAAAACTCTAGAAGCCGATGGCGTTGTTGTAAGACCAAGCTCGCAATCCTTCTTATATTCGCAAGATAAAGCCGAGATGCGAAATAGATTAAGTAATTTCCTGTCCCCTAAATGGCAAGTAATCACTGAAGTTACCAATTCTCTTGAATTCCCCTTGATTGCCAAAAGTATTGCTGGCGGCTATGACGGGCGAGGAGTTTGGAAAGTTAATGACGCTTTGGAATTACAAGAAATTCTCGATAACGTTCAAAAGTTACTGATTGAAGAAATTATTGATTTTGATTTCGAAATTGCAGTTCTGGTTGCACGTTCACCGCATGGACAAGGAACAACTTGGTCGCCAACGCAAACGATTCAAACAAATGGCATTTGTACAAAAACAATTACTCCAGCACCACAATTAACGCAAGAGATGAGTGCTAAAGCCCAGAGACTAGCCCTTGATGTTGCCGCCCAACTTAGCGTAGTCGGTGTAATGGCAGTTGAAATGTTTGTTAAAGGTGATCAGATTTACATTAACGAACTTGCAATGCGCCCGCACAATTGCGGTCATTGGACGATAGAAGGAGCTTTCACAAGTCAATTCGAACAACACCTACGAGCAATTTTAGATTTGCCACTTGGTGATCCAACTATGCGCGCGGCCTTTGTAGTTATGGGAAATATTCTCGGCGGAGCTAAAACCGATATGTATCGACCATATCTTCACTTGATGGCGCGCAATCCAGGATTAAAGTTTCATCAATATCGGAAAGAGATACGCCTTGGGCGCAAGATTGGCCACGTTACCGCAATCGGTAATGATCTCGTAGAATTAAGCGATGAAGTGCAGCACGCACTCGATTACATGAGCGGAGAAGTAGATGAGTGATGTAGCAATCATCATAGGATCTGATTCTGATTGGCCAATCATGGAAGAGGCTGCCAAAGTTTTAGATGAGTTTGGTATTTCTTATACCGCGCAAGTTCTCTCAGCACATCGCATGCCAACTGAAATGGTTGCATTCGCACAGGGTGCACAGAGCGCTGGATTTAAAGTAATTATTGCTGGCGCTGGGGGAGCAGCACATTTACCTGGGATGGTTGCATCCCTTACCTCACTTCCAGTAATCGGTGTTCCGGTTGCACTTAAAAATTTCGATGGAATGGATTCACTATTATCAATTGTGCAAATGCCTGCAGGTGTTCCTGTTGCAACTGTCGGTGTTGATAATGCAAAAAATGCTGCGCTACTTGCAGTGCGAATTCTTGGAATTTCTAATGATTCAATCTCAAAGAAAGTTAGCGATGCCCTTACTGCCCTTAATACCGAAGCCAAAGCCAAAGGGGCAAATTTAGAAGCACGGCGAAATCAAAAAACAGGTTTTTAACTTATCTCTTTCGGTATTAATCAGTTCTCCCCAATGCGTGAACTCGCCAGCCAGCGCTGCGCCATTTGTCACGATCTAGCGCGTTACGCCCATCGATTAGAAATTTCGATTTTACAATTGTGCCAATAATGCTTGGATCTAAATCTCGATATTCTTTCCATTCAGTTAAATGCAAAATTACATCCGCATCTTTAACACAATCATTAACATTTGGCGCATAATTTAGCATTGGAAAACGCTTGCGGGCAGGCTCAATTCCTTTTGGATCATGGACCCTAACTTTGGCGCCAGCTACATGTAATTGAACGGCAATATCTAAGGCTGGCGAATCGCGAACATCATCGCTATCGGGTTTAAAGGTTGCGCCTAAAACAGCAATCGTGTATTTAGTCAAGTCTTCGGAAAGATCTGCACGAACAACATCTATTACGCGCTGGCGTGCACGTAAATTAATTTTATCAATTTCACATAAGAATTCAAGGGCTTGATTAGCACCGAGTTCTTCCGCGCGCGCCATAAAAGCGCGAATATCTTTAGGCAGACATCCACCGCCAAAACCGATTCCTGCTTGCAAGAATCGACTACCAATACGTGGGTCATATCCAATTGCTTTTGCTAAAACCGTTACATCGCCACCAGTGGCCTCGCAAATTTCTGCCATGGCATTTATAAATGATATTTTTGTAGCAAGGAAAGAGTTAGCGGCAACTTTGACTAATTCAGAAGTTGGTAGGTCTGCGCGAATCCAAGGCGTGCCTAAAGCAATAATTGGCGCATAGACATCTTTTAGAATTTCTTCAGCGCGATCATTAGCCACGCCTACAACCAAGCGGTTAGGTGTCAAAGTATCTTCGATTGCAAAACCTTCGCGCAAAAATTCTGGATTCCACGCAAGATCTGCCTGTGGTGCGCTAGTTGCAAGCAGCTCTCGTAAATTTTGGGCCGTACCTACTGGAACGGTAGATTTTCCAACTACGAGTGAACCTGCTTTTAAATGCGGCGCGATTTCTGCAACTGCTGATTTTACGTAGGTTAAATCAGCAGCCAGACCATCTTTGCTCTGAGGAGTTCCAACGCAAATAAAATGAACATCAGCATCTGCCACTGCCGAAAAATCTGTTGTAAAGCTTAGGCGACCAGTCTCTATTTCTTGGGCTAGTAACGCCTCAAGGCCAGGTTCATAAAACGGTAATTCACCACGTGAGAGTTGTGCGATTTTTGTAGCGTCGGTATCAACTCCAATTACAGTAAAACCTAGTGAAGACATGCACGCAGCATGAGTGGCGCCAAGGTAGCCCGTGCCAATTACAGAAAGTTTTAAATTCATGTCATCCATTCTATTTCAATGCACCGCACGGATTTTCATCTGCGCTGCGAGTTTTGAATTTATCAATCAGTTTTGTCTCTGGTTTTGTCGATGAACTAGCACTTGGGGACGGGGTGAGATCATCAATAATGGCTTGATCATCGCGCAGACGTTGGAATAGCTCAGGGGCAAGAATTGAGTCCCAAATAACTACTGAGCCAATACCTGCAATATTTGCATTGGTGTTTTCCAATGGAATTGTAAGTGTCCGAACTTTGCTTGCAGATAAATTGCGTAACTGTTTTGCGAGTGTGATTAAATCATTTTTATTGAGTTCTGAATCTGTCTTAATAGTTGATATTGCAGCATTGAAAAAATTAGTCAATTTAATTGGATTAAGAAGGGTTCCGGAACTTGTAACTTTCTTTAATATCGCACTCATGAATTGTTGCTGTCGTTGCATGCGTCCAAGATCGCCCATGCCATCGAAATCTCTGGTTCGTACATATTTCAGTGATTCAATTCCGTTTAGCGTATGAACACCTGCTGGCAAAATTAAATGACTCTTTGGGTCATTGATATCTCTTTTGGTACATACTTCAATACCTCCAATTGCGTCAACCATTGTCGCAAAGCCATCAAAGCCTATTTCTATATAGTGGTCAATATGTAAATTAGTTTTGGCCTCAAGGGTTTGAATCAGAAGAGGTGCACCGCCCCAAGCAAAGGCAGCATTAATTTTTGCTTGAACCTCTGGAATTTGCGATTTTCCATCAAGGCCAATGTGGGCAGGAACTAGCACCAAAGAATCACGCGGAATAGAAATTATTACTACTTTGTCGCGAGCCTTACTAATATGGACTAAAAGTATTGTGTCCGAGCGCGCACCGGCCGCAGTCTTGGTACTTCCTACTTTAAGCAGTCTTTGTTCTGCCTTTGTCAAACCTTCTCGCGTATCTGAACCAACTAAGAGATAATTAAGAGCAGATGATGCTTTCTCGGGACGTAATTTCAATCCGCTGAAAACATCAATACGATTAATGGACCCGCTAACTTGACCGAGTGCTAACCAAGAGAGAGCAGAAATTAATACAATGCCAACCGAAAGAGATGAAAAAATTCGAATTAGGCGGCTGGCTTTCACAAGGAGAGCGTACTTGGACGATAGCGTGGTGGTCCTATGACGACATCAGCAAATGAGTTATTTGGCTCACCAAGCGGTGAGATTTCGGTAATTCTGCCAGTATTAAATGAGTCTTTGCATTTAGAGGAAGCTGTGGTCGCCATTCTTTCGCAAGATTATCAAAAGCCCTTTGAAGTCGTACTTGCTCTTGGTCCATCGCATGATGGAAGCGATGCAGTCGCACACAAACTTGCTGCAGCAGATTCAAGAGTTGTAATTGTTGCAAATCCAACAGGTCGAACAGCGGCTGGATTAAATATAGCTATTTCTGCGGCACGTTACGCAATAATTGTTCGAGTTGATGGCCACACACAAATTCCGAAAAATTATTTAACTTTGATTGCATTAATTCTTAAAGAAAGCGGTGCGGTAAATGTTGGCGGAATTATGGCAGCTACTGGGCGCAATCTATTTGAGCGCTGCGTTGCTAGCGCAATGCGAAGTCCGCTTGGCGTAGGAACTTCTAGATTTCACACCGGCGGTAGCGCTGGTTGCGTCGAAACGGTTTATTTAGGTGCATTTCGCCGCGAAGCACTTTTAGCAGTTGGTGGTTTTGATGAAAGATTTACTCGAGCCCAAGACTGGGAACTAAATTTTCGATTAAGACAAGCCGGTGGGATTATCTATTTTGATCCAAGGCTAGTTGTTACATATCGACCACGTTCTTCTATTAAGGAACTTGCTAAACAGTATTTTGAATATGGTCGGTGGCGTCGCGTCGTAAGCCGGCGTCATGAAGGAACAATTAACTATCGCTACTTAGCCCCGCCTGTTACTGTCGTTGGAACTCTGATTTCATTGGTGCTCGGAAGTCTGTTTTCAAATCTCTTCCTAATTCCAGCCCTTGTGTATGCAATCTTTATTTTGATTGCATCAATTCGTATTGGTAAATCCCTTGGTGAAATTATTTGTTTGCCAATCGTTTTAATCACGATGCATATGGCTTGGGGTTTTGGGTTTCTAACCTCACCAAAAGCACTTGCACCAGCTGTGAAGTAGAACTCAAATAAAATGTGCAGGCAATGAGATCCCATAAAGCTATTTTTGTTGTGGCGCTTTTTTCCCTTTTAAATTTTTCATCAGCCATTGCCGTAGAAATTCCACCTAGTTTTAACTTTAAGGGTTCTGGTTATGGACATGGAGTAGGAATGAGCCAAATTGGTGCTCGTGCCATGGCACTTTCAGGCGAATCTGCGACTTCAATAGTGAAGTATTACTACAAGAATGTAAACGTAGAACCTGTGATAGATAACCAAAACTTGAGAATCAATCTTGGGCACCAACTTTCAACTGTAAAAGTATTCTCATCAACTATTGGTGCAAGGTTGCAATTATTTAGTGGCGACTTAGGCGAAGCGATGGATGCTACTCCGATTTCAACTTTTCCCAACAAAGCAACGCTAACCTTTTCGATTAATGGAACAATGGTTTCACCAACTTTAACTTTAGGTAAAAACACCACATTATTGCCGCAGAATCGTGTTTTTACTTTGCGGTGGAGCGGAACGCGTTATTTGCAAGGCGCTGACTCAATTTTGTCGATGACTCATTCTGGAAGTACTAAAAGATATAAATACGGAGAGTTGCAATTTAAAGCTATCAAAGTAGCTGGAATTGGATACCGAATTGAAGTAACAAATACTTTGCGTCTACATGATGAATATCTTTGGGGAATCGGTGAGGTGCCGTCGTCATGGCCGGCAGCCGCACTTGAGGCACAAGTAATTGCATCTCGTACATATGCGCTTAGTAAAGCTGGAAAATTGCGCACTGTATGTGATTGCAATTTGTATGGAGGTATAAAAGATCAAACTTTTCTAGGCTATGCCAAAGAAATTGAACCCCGCTATGGCGCCCTATGGAAGGCAGCTGTTGCAGCAACAACTATTGATGAAAGTTCAGGATTAACCCTTACTTATTTGGGGCAGCCTATATCGGCATATTTTTTCTCATCATCTGCTGGTCAAACCGAGACTGCGCTAAATGCTTGGGGCACAGATCGCGCCTATACAGCCAGTGTTTTGGATATTGCTAGTACTGATTTAACTTTAAATCCCCGTTATGTTTCATGGAATCGTGAAGTTACGCAAAGCCTAGTTGCTGCGGCTTTTCGCTTGCCCGATGTGCTTTCTTTGGAGATTCTAACTAAGAATACAACAGGAACGGTTGCTCAAATTAGAGCAACTTCGAGTTCTGGGTTACAAGTAACTTTAAAAGGTGAAACTTTCAGAAGCAGGAGTAAAATTCCATCCGCTTGGTTTGAATTAGTTAGCGTGCAAAACTGAATTAAGCCCACCCCAAGTACCAGTGCGCATCACCACTTCAAGAGCGCCATTTTGAGAATTACGGCGAAATAGCAAATCATGAGCCCCGCTAAGAGTTCCAGCTTTTACAACTTGACCATCAGGCAAAGTAACTTTTGCTGCTGCCGTGATATATGTACCAGCTTCGATAACGCAATTATTTCCAAGTGAAATTCCAATACCAGAATTAGCGCCGAGCAAACATTTTTCACCAATTGAAATAATTTGTTTTCCACCGCCACTTAGAGTTCCCATTATTGAGGCACCGCCACCGATATCAGAACCATCACCAACAACAACGCCTGATGAAATGCGACCTTCGACCATTGAAGTACCAAGAGTTCCGGCATTAAAATTAACAAAACCTTCGTGCATAACTGTTGTACCGTGGGCTAAGTAGGCACCTAAGCGAACGCGATCTGCATCTGCAATACGAACTCCACTTGGAATCACATAATCAACCATGCGCGGGAACTTATCAACGCCATAAACACTGACATGCCCGTGGGCAGCGATTAAACGAGCCCGTGTAATTTCAAAATTATCAACAGCACAAGGTCCAACTGATGTCCATACAACGTTATTTAGAATTCCAAATATGCCATCGAGTGCTAAACCGTGTGGTTTAACTAAACGATGCGAAAGTAGATGAAGACGAAGATAGGCATCACTGACCGTTGCTGGTGCAACTGATAAATCGATTTCAATGCTAACTAGTTCACGTGTAATTGCCCGCACATCATCTTTGCCAACCAGCGATTTAATCTGGGCGCTGGCTTGAGTATTTAGCGCGCTGAGTTGTGGTGCAGGAAACCAAGAATCGAGTACAACCCCATTTGCAATCGTCGCAATGCCATGGCCTGATGCGAGAAGTTTCATAAGCTAAGAGTAACCCCTATTCTTCTCAGTATGCGTATCGGAGTCTTTTGCTCGTCCTCGCCAACGATTGACAATAAGTATGTGCAATTGGCAACCGACCTTGGCAAAGCAATCGGGGATCTATCGTGGGAATTAATTTCTGGTGGTGGTGATATTTCGATGATGGGCGCAGTAGCACGGGGAGTTCGAAGCACGGGCGGAAGAACGGTCGGTGTAATTCCACAATCTCTAGTTGATATTGAATTTGCAGATAACGACTGCGATGAGCTCCATATTGTTGAAACGATGGGCGAGCGCAAAGCGATGATTACAGATATTTCGGATGCATTTATTACTCTGCCAGGAGGTGCCGGAACCCTAGAAGAATTTTTTGAAATTTGGGTTGGGCGTTATTTAAAATTTCACGATAAACCAATTGTTATACTTGACCCATTTGGCTTGTATTCACCGCTACATGAATTAATTTTGCACCTCGAAAGTGAAAATTTTATTAAACCTGGAATGCGCGAATTAGTAGAGTGGACAACCAGCGTTGAAGCGGCAATTGCCGCCTGCAAGAAATAGATTCACCCCCCTTTGGGCACTAACCTTGACCCATGAGCAAGCCCCAGACTTTGGCACAAGCTTTAGCTTCGCTGCCGGAGGAAGAACGCTTTATCTTGATTCTTCACTATCTAAAATCGATGTCATCAGCGCAGATTGCTAGCGTCTTAAAGGTTCGGCAGTCCTCGGTTGAAACCATCATTGCGCAGGGCAAAGCCAGACTTCACGCACTAATTGGGCTGTGATCACGCTCTAAGTAATGCACCGATTTCACCCAAGAGCCCAAAATGCGAGATACTTCTCCTCTTGCAACCGCGCTTTCCCCGCCAATTGATTCTGGCGAGGTGCTAACAAAGGAGTCTGCCCATGGCCGCCATGAAACCTCGAACCGGTGACGGACCAATGGAAGTTACAAAAGAGGCTCGCTCTCTAGTTATGCGAATCCCACTTGAAGGCGGCGGTCGTTTAGTCGTAGAACTTAATTCAGAAGAAGCAAATAATCTCAGCGCAGCACTTCATGCCGCTGTTGCACTAGTTAAGAAGTAAGTCTTACTCGCAAGAGTTTTAAGAAGCTATGCAATATTTACTTGCGCAATGTGGTTCTTTTGAAATAAAAAAAGCAATTTCTGCAAGCGTAATTGCGCTGGCATTTGTAAAAAATAGCGATGAGACTTACGCTTTTATTGGCTCGCATGGCTTTACTCGCGAAGTAGAAAAATACTTCGAAACAGAACTCTTAGATGAACTTTCATTTTTCTCACCTACTGGAAAAGCTGGGGAACTATTTGAAATTCCAGTAAGTGTCCAAGATGCAAAAACTGAGCGCATTTTCCTTGTTGGAGCCGGAGATCAATCTCTTGCTGCACAACGCTTAGTGGCTTCGGCTATCGCAAGAAAAGTTCGTGGAAAAAAATCGACAGTTTTTTCAGCATGTGCAATTGGTAAAGCAGAAATCAGGGCACATGCCATTTCCTTAACTCTTGCCTCCTATGTATGGAATTTAAAGACAAGCAAAAAAGACGAATTACCTGAATTCATAGTTGCAAGTGATGATAAGAAAATAATTGAAGAAGCGCGAACTATCGCAACCGCCGTATGCCGCGCTCGCGATTTAGTTCATACTCCAGCAAATATTAAAACTCCTGCGTGGATGGCTACGAAGGCACAAGAATTAGCAAAAGCGGCCGGACTACAGGTAAAAGTTTTAGCAGGTAAAGAATTAAAAGAATTTGGTGGTCTGCGTGCAGTTGGCAATTCATCACCAAAACCTGGCCCACGATTTATCGAGGTTACTTATATTCCAAAAGCTGCGAAGAAACCGATTAAAACGTTGCCACATATTGTTTTAGTTGGCAAAGGAATCACTTTTGATACTGGTGGCATTTCGCTAAAGCGTCCTTATGACACCATGACGGCGATGAAGACCGATATGGCAGGTGCTGCAGCAATTCTTGCAACACTTGGTGCCATTGCCGAATTACAACCAAATGTAAAAGTTACCGCCTTAATGATGTGTGCAGAAAATGCTATATCTGCCACGGCGCAGCGTCCTAGCGATGTTATTAAGCATTATGGGGGCACAACTGTCGAAGTTATAAATACCGATGCCGAAGGTCGGTTAGTTTTAGCTGATGGGCTTGCCTACGCTGACTTAAATCTTGATCCTGATTATTTAATTGATATTGCAACTCTTACAGGAGCAGCATCCCTTGGACTGGGACGTCAATACGGTGCTATGTACACCCGCGACCAGGGCCTTGCAAAAAAACTTTGCGAAGCCGGTGAAGAATCAGGCGATCGCCTTTGGCATATGCCACTTATCGATGATTATCAGGATGCTCTACTCAGCGATATTGCAGATTTGAATCACACTGCAGATCAAGGTAAATATTCGGCAGGCTCAGTTACCGCGGCGCTATTTCTTGAACATTTTGTTGGAACAAGGCGCTGGGCACATTTAGATATTGCAGGAACTGCCCGTAGTGAAAATGATTCGGGTGAAACGCCAAAGGGTGGAACCGGCTTTGGAGTTCGTTTGTTAATTGATTGGATCATGAAAATAAAATGAAAACCGACCCATTCTCATATGCAGAAAGTTTTATTGCGGAAGACTTATACATGACGCAAGCCCGCGCGCGTGGCACTGAAGTAGGTGCCATCGATGTCAAACCCGGAGCTGGCGCGTATCTTCGCCACTTAGCGCATACTCTTAAAGCCCAGTCAGTCGTTGAAATTGGTACCGGTTCTGGGGTCGGGAGTCTCTGGTTACTCGATGGAATGGCTCCAAGTGGAATGCTTACATCTATAGATGATGAAATGGAACATACTCGCATCGCGAAAATTGCTTTTCAGGATGCTGATATCGCCCAAAATCGTTTTCGCTTAATAACGAATACAGTTCTTGATGTTATTTCAAAACTAACTGACAAGGCATATGACTTGGTCGTTTTGCGACACAATCCCGAAGATCTCGGCTACATTATTGGTGAATCTCACAGAATTTTGCGAAGTGGTGGTGTGTTAGTTATCGATAATTTTTTTGGTGGCGGAAAAGTATCTGACCCTGCGCAACGAGACCCAAAGACAGTTGCGCTTCGAGATGCTGGAAAATTGATTAAAGGAGCAAAGGATGATTGGGTCAGTTCACTTATTCCAATCGGAGATGGTCTTCTGCTTGCTACAAAGTTATAAGAGAATTGATAAGGTAGGCTTAGAAACATGCTCTTCGATATTGGCGCTGGTGAAATTCTAGGGTTAGCAATCATTGCAATGTTTCTAGTTGGGCCAGAGCGACTTCCAAAACTTGCAACAGACGCGGCAAAAATAGTTAAAAAGATCCGTGTGATTTCCCAGAACGCAACAGCGGAACTTCGAGAAAATCTTGGGCCTGGTTTTGAAAACCTTCAGCCTGCTGATTTAAATCCTAAGACATTTTTAAAGAAACAATTAACCGATGCCCTAGATGCGGAAGATAAACCTATGCGCAAGAAAATAATTGCAAAGATTGATCCGGACTTACTATGAGCATGATTGATTCGATAAATGATGCATTGGCCCAAGTTAAAGACCCAGAATTACATCGCCCGATGCAAGATTTAGGGATGATTGATTCCGTTGCCTTCGATGGTGGAGTGGTAACTCTAACAGTTCTTTTAACAATTTCTGGTTGCCCAATGCAAGATCGCATTCGCAGCGATATTGATGCAGCACTTTTACCTTTAGAGGGAGTCAATAAAGTTGACTTAACATTGAAGACGATGTCGCAAGAACAACGTGACAACGTTAAAAAATTATTACGTGGTGGCCGTGAGAAATTTATTCCATTTGCTCAACCAGATTCGCTTACGCGAGTAATTGGAGTTGCATCTGGTAAAGGCGGAGTCGGAAAATCTTCGGTAACGGTCAATCTTGCAGTTGCTGCAGCACAAAAAGGTTTACGCGTTGGAATCCTAGACGCCGATGTTTATGGTCATTCGATTCCACGCTTAATGGGCTTGCTAGGAATTCGGCCAACTGTAATTGATCAAATGTTTATTCCGCCGGAAATTTATGGCGTAAAAGTTGTTTCAATGGAGATGTTTAAGCCCGAACGCTCTGACCCAGTTGCTTACCGTGGTCCGATGCTGCATAAAGTTCTTGAACAATTATTATCAGATGCCTATTGGGGCGACCTAGACATTCTCTTTTTAGATCTGCCACCTGGAACTGGCGATATTGCAATATCGCTTGGACAATTAATCCCAGCTTCCGAAATAATTGTTGTGACAACTCCGCAAATTGCTGCAGCCGAAGTTGCCGAACGGGCTGGCCGAATTGCGCATCAAATTAAGCAACAAGTTATTGGCGTGATTGAAAATATGTCTGATTACACAACGCCATTAGGTGAGAAAGTTTCACTCTTTGGCACGGGTGGTGGAGAAGAAACTTCTCGCCGATTATCTGAACTCGTCGGCAGCAATGTTCCGCTCTTAGGAAAAATACCTTTCAGCCCAGAACTCCAAAGTGGAGGAGATCTTGGCACACCGGTAATTCTTTCGGCGCCGCAATCGGATGCTGCCCTTGAGATAAATCAGATTATGGAAAAATTGATAGTGCGCAGTAAATCTTTAGTCGGCGTTCGGTTGGGAATCGCCACGTAGCTCTTCGAGCATTTCATCTTTAAAATCTGCAAGTTCGCTTCGCATAAAATCGCGAGTTGCAATTTCTGCAAGTGATATTCGAAGTGCTGCAAGTTCACGAGTTAAGTATTCGGTATCTGCAATACTGCGATCACTTCGTCCACGGTCTTCATTTAATGTAATTCTGTCGCGGTCAGATTGACGATTCTGAGCAAGCAAAATGAGAGGTGCTGCATATGATGCTTGCAGGGAAAGAATCAGAGTTAAGAAAATAAATGGATAATTGTCATAGCGCAGATTTACAGGTGCAAAAAAATTCCAGAAAACCCAGAAGAGCACAAAGAAAGTCAGGTATATAAGAAAACGCGGAGTTCCTAAGAATCGTGCAAACTTTTCAGATAGTCGGCCAAAAGTTTCTGGGTCAAAATCAGGACGCAAGGTTCGGCGTGATTCGCGTGGTGTATCTAATCGATTATCGCGGGCCATTATGAACCTCCTCTTTCCATTTAACCATTTTTGCCTGCCCTCTAGAAGTTTCGCGGTGATCTTGTCGCCAATTTTCAGGTAACAAGTGATCCAACACATCATCAACTGTTACTGCACCTAGTAAGCGATCATTGGCATCAAGTACGGGCAATGAAAGTAAATTATAACTAGCTAAATATGAAGAAACTTCATTAAGAGTTGCATCTGGACTTAGCCCTTGAGTATCAATATCAACTATAGAACCCAGTAGAGTCGATGGCCGCTCGCGTAATAATCGTTGGTAATGAACAATTCCTATGAAGCGCCCTGTTGGGGTTTCAAGTGGTTGGCGAGAGATAAATACTTGTGATGCAAGGGCAGGGGAGGTTTCGCCCCGACGAACGGCGGCAAGGGCATCTGCAACAGTGTCATCGGCGCTCATAATAATTGGCTCAGTCGTCATCATGCCACCTGCGGAATAATCTTCATAATTCATTAAGCGAAGAAGATCTTCAGCATCTTCTGGCTCCATTAAATTAATCAGCGCTGCTGCTCGTTCTTGTCCAACTTCACGCAATAAATCTGCGGCATCATCTGGATCCATTTCGCCAAGAACATCTACTGCTCGCTCACTTTCAAGTTCGGCAAGAAGTTCTACCCGATTTCCTTCTTCCATTTCTTCCAAAACATCGGCAAGGCGTTCGTCATCAAGTGCTGCTGCAATCTCAACCCGACGCTTTGGCGCCAAGTCTTGAAGTACCGAAGCCAAATCTGCCGCGCGAAGATTTACAAGAGTTGATAATAAATTTGCTACACCTTGATTTTTTTCAAGTTGAGCAAATCCAGTTACTTCTTCCCAAGCAACTGTTGAAGTTGCACCTTTTCGTCGCAAACCAGAACCTTTTCGCATGATGTGAACACGAGTGATTAACCAATCGCCTGTGCGATTTTGTTCCATGCCCATATCTTCAACAACAACGCTCTCTTGCGTTTCAACTAATGTGATAGATCGATCTAACATTTCACTCAGAACTAAAATTTCGCCTGTACGAGTATCAAATCTGCGCATATTAAGAAGTCCGGTTATAACAACGGAACCGCTTTCAATTGAATTCACACGAGTAATTGGAACAAAGACTCTACGACGCAAAGGTACTTCAACAACCAAACCTAAAATTCTTGGTGATTGATTATTTGTACGAAGGGTCGCGACAGCATCTCGCACTTTTCCTACTGGATCACCATTTGGGTCAAAGACCATCGTGCCTGCAAGACGGGCGAGAAATACTCGGTTTATCAAGTTTCCGCTCATGGTTTAAGGGTATCGGCTCTAATGCGATACTCGCTTTCGTATTAAGTACTGCAACTCGCTAGCGTTGCCTTATGAGTGAGCAATTACGCAGAGATAGCCATATAGCAATTCCTGCACGTGCTGATTTGGCTCGATTAGGAATAGGAATACTCGGAATTGGTACATCTGGGCCATTAATTGCAATGAGTGCGATGCCAATACCAACGCTAATTTTTTGGCGAAACCTTGGTGGCGCATTATTAACTCTGCCATTTGCACTAAGACATAAAGGCGATCGCAACGGTATTTTCTGGTCAATAATCGCTGGGTTATTACTCTCTGCGCATTTCTTAGCATTCTTTCTTGCAATGCGTTGGACCACTGTTGCAGCCGGAACAGCGATGGTTGCTTTGCAACCGATTTTTGCCGCACTCTTTGTTAAATTTCTTGGCGATCACATTCCTTCGAGTGCATGGCTTGGAATGGGCGTTAGTTTTGTCGGAGTATTAGTAATTACTGGTGTGGATCTTCAAATTTCATTTCGTAGTTTTCTTGGTGATATTGCTGCACTTTTTTCTGCAGCCCTCGCTGCGCTATAC
>JBCKHB010000013.1:0-28622 GCA_038906075.1 Candidatus Planktophila sp. | reverse complement strand
AACAAGTTCAACACTTGGGCTTAAACCTGCAATGCAATTGCGCGCTAAATTACATTTAGTAAAAAAAGTTTCCGCGGGTTCACCCGTTGGTTATGGCGCAAGTGAATTAACCAAGTCTGATACTAAACTTGGAGTTGTTGCAATCGGCTATGGCGATGGAATCCCACGCATTGCACACGAAGCTGGCGTATTTATTGATGGAAAACGAGCACCGATAATTGGACGAATCTCAATGGACCAATTTGTTGTTGATCTTGGCGCAGATTCCACTGCCAAATCAGGGGATTGGGTAATAGTTTTTGGTGATGGCAGCCGTGGTGAATACACCGCCGATAAAGAGACCAGCAAGAAGATCCGATAGCCAATGCGTTTGGCGAATCAGCGAAACAGTACAAACTGTCAGCGAAATTAGGGCTACGCCTGCACTTGCTAAACGTCCTTGATATCTATCAACGTGTGCATACCGATAGATTAAATAAGCAAGTAATCCCCATGATAAAACTGCATTCGATGCATGTCCGCTCGGAAATGACATTCCACCGGCATGTAGTAAATCAAACCCTGATCGTGGCTTTGTCCGACCTAATAATAATTTAGAAACTCCTACAATGCCATTTAGAAAAACTAGCGAGAGAAGAGCTAAATTTAGTGGGCGCCATGTCTTAAATTTATATGCAATGAACGCTGCAGCTAATAATAAAACTGTCGCAGTAAACCAACGCAGACCTAGATCATCTAATCGGAGCAGCAGAAATCCAGTCATGCCTTTAAATTGCGGCTTAGCTCCTTTATATACTTCATTGTCATAATTAACTAATGGCCCACTTGTTAGAACCTGTTGTGTTACGAGAAGAAAACCAATTAATAAAAGTCCTGCCCAACGCAGCGCTCTATTCATTTGCTTGCGGCGCTCTTCTACCATTTATTCTACCGTTACAGACTTAGCTAAATTTCGGGGCTGATCAACATCATTGCCACGGGCAACGGCCATTTCATAAGCAAAGACTTGCAACGGCACTGTTGCTAAAATTGGCTGAAATAAAGCAGGTACAACTGGGATTCGAATAATGTGTTCGGCGCCTTCAACGAGCACGCCTTCTTCGGCAATCACGATAACACGCGCACCGCGCGCTTTAACTTCTTGGATATTGCTAAGCATTTTTTCATCTAGTGAATGCGCATGACCCGAAGGCAAGATAGCAATGACTGGAGTTCCCTGATCAATTAGTGCGATTGGTCCGTGTTTTAATTCTCCGCCTGCAAACCCTTCCGCATGCATATAAGCCAATTCCTTTAACTTAAGTGCGCCTTCAAGGGCGACTGGAAACCCAACATTTCGACCGAGGAATAAAACTGAAGTACTTTTTGCAAAACCACGAGTTAATTCGCGAAGTGGTTCAACGGTTTCAAGAATCTGTTCAATTTTTCCAGGTAATTCAAGTAATTCGTAATAAGAAGCCACAACTTCTTTTTCACTCAATTGACCTTTAACTTGCCCTAAGTGCAGACCTATTAAGTAAACCGCGATAACTTGGGTTAAAAAAGCCTTTGTGGATGCAACAGCAATTTCTGGCCCCGCATGTGTATACAAGACAGCATCAGATTCGCGCGGGATCGTCGAACTATTTGTATTACATATCGACAAGGTCCGAGCCCCAGCCGCTTTTGCATGGCGCAAGGCCATCAAGGTATCCATAGTCTCACCAGATTGCGAAATCGCAATAACCAAAGTTTCACTGTCAATGATCGGATCGCGATAGCGATATTCGCTGGCAATCTCCACTTCTACTGGAATGTGTGACCATTGTTCAATTGCGTACTTTGCAATCATTCCTGCATGAAGCGCAGTTCCACAAGCAATAACAACTATCTTTTTTAACGCTTTGATTTCGGCTTTACTCATATGCAATTCATCTAACACGATTTCGTTATTATCACTTAACCGGCCAATGAGCGTATCGGCAACTGCCTTAGGTTGCTCAAAGATTTCTTTCAACATGAAGTGTGCAAAACCGCCTTTTTCAGCAGCGGTTGCATCCCAAGAAACTTCATACTTTTTCGGAGTAATTATTTTACCTGCTAGATCGGTAATCTCGATCTGTTGTGGCGTAATAGTTACAACTTCATCTTGACCAAGTTCAATGGCTTGCTTTGTATATTCAATAAAAGCGGCAACATCTGATGCTAAGAAATTCTCGCCCTTGCCGATACCCACGACAAGGGGTGAATTACGGCGAACTCCGACAATTACTTCAGGTGCATCAGCATGAATTGCTAATAAAGTAAATGAGCCGCGCAATAACTTTACAGCTGCGCGCATGGCGGCAGATAAATCGCCTTTATATTCTTTGCGTAAATCACTTAATAAATGGGCAACAGATTCGGTATCGGTTTCAGATTTAAACAAGTGTCCGCGCGCTTCAAGCTCGACTCGCAACTGCGAATAATTTTCAATAATTCCATTATGAATAACGGCCAATTTGCCTTCATTATCTAGATGTGGATGCGCGTTGCGATCAGTTGGTCCACCATGAGTTGCCCAGCGAGTATGTCCGATCCCAGAATGAACAACGGGTAATGATTGATCAAGGGCTTCTTCAAGATTTATTAGTTTGCCGGCGCGCTTTTCAATAAATAATTTATTTGGGGTTCCTAGTGCGATTCCTGCTGAGTCATAGCCACGATATTCGAGTCTGCGAAGCCCTGCTATCAATGGAGTAATTGCAGATTGCGGCCCTGTGTAACCCACAATTCCGCACATTTTTACTTACCCCAGTTCGGCTTTGACTATATCTGCAAGTTTTTTTGCAACTTCTTGCGCGATGCTATCACTCTGGGCTTCGACCATGACCCTGACAAGCGGTTCGGTGCCAGATGCACGCACTAAAACTCGTCCATTGTCAGCTAAATCTTTTTCTGCGTTTTTTACTGCATCTGAAATAACTTTTGAATCTGCCAATTTTTCTTTTTTTACATCTTTAACATTTATCAATACTTGCGGAAAGCGCACCATGAATGCTGCAAGTTCTTGTAAAGTTTTACCTGAGCGGACTACTTCTTGTAGTAATTGCAGCGCCGTTAAAATTCCATCTCCAGTATTAGCAAATTCGCGCATAATTACATGGCCAGATTGTTCTCCTCCAATTGAAAAATCTTTCTCAATCATTTTCTCCAGTACATAACGATCTCCAACCGGAGTTGTTGCAACTTCGATTCCAGCGCCCTTCATCGCATGCATGAATCCCAGATTGCTCATTACGGTTCCAACAACGGTATTGCTCTTTAGTGCACCGCGTTTCTTAAATCCTTGCGCCAAAATGCTTAAAATATGATCGCCATCTATTTCATTGCCGGCACCATCAATTGCTAGGCAACGATCGGCATCACCATCGTGAGCGATTCCAACGTGGGCGCCGTTTTTTAAAACAGCGCTGCGCAAATGGTCCAAATGGTTAGAACCGCAGCCATCATTAATGTTCCAACCATCAGGTTGGTTTGAAATCGCAATTACTTCAGCACCTGCTCGGCGCAGCGCTTCTGGTGCCACAACTGATGAGGCGCCATTTGCACAATCAACGATAACCTTTAATCCTTTCAGCGGAGTTGAAACCGATGCAAGTAAATGGCTTAAGTAGCGCTCTAACGCACCCTCGTCATTTATCGCGCGACCAACAGCGCGACCAGTTGGTCGCTGCCAATCTTCGCCAATGCGCGCTTCGATGCGCGCTTCGATTGCATCATCTAATTTGCCACCCCCGCGTGAAAATAATTTAATTCCGTTATCTGGCATTGGATTATGCGATGCACTAATCATCACGCCAAGGTCTGCGCCAGTTTCGGCGACAAGGTATGCAATTGCAGGTGTTGGTAAAACACCAACACGATAAACATCAATGCCGGCACTAGTTAGCCCTGCAACAACTGCGGCTTCTAGAAATTCACCAGATGCGCGCGAGTCTTGCCCAACAATTGCTTTTGGGCGCTTGCCTACATTTGTTTTTGATTCAACAAGAATATGCGCCGCAGCAACAGCAACATCTAGGGCTAATTCAACAGTTAGATCACGATTAGCTAAGCCGCGTATGCCATCAGTACCAAAGAGGGCCATGAAACTCCTTCGCGGCAAGGAAGCGATAAGGAATTAGCGCTTGCTGTATTGAGAACGCTTACGAGCTTTTTTAAGGCCGTACTTCTTGCGCTCGATAACACGTGCATCGCGTGAAAGAAATCCGGCTTTCTTAAGTGCTGGACGGTTTGCTTCTTCATCTATTTGGTTAAGTGAACGAGCAACACCTAAACGAAGTGCACCGGCTTGACCAGATACTCCGCCACCATTGATGCGAGCAAAAACATCATAGGAATTTTCTGCACCAACTGTGCGAAAAGGTTCAGAAACTAATTGTTGGTGAACTTTATTTGGGAAGTAATTCTCGAGAGTCTTGCCGTTAACAACCCAACGACCTGTTCCTGGAATTAAGCGAACACGTGCAACAGCTTCCTTACGACGACCGGTGCCACCACCTGGTGCCTTAATTGCTGGACGATTTGTTGCAGGAGCTGGAGTTGATGATGAGAATGAAGTAGGAACTTCATTCTCATCTAGATCGGCAACTACGGAATTCTCTGACATATTTTATTTTTTCCCTTACTTCACTATTTGTGAAACTTGTTCGAATACATATGGTTTTGGTGCCTGAGCAGCATGTGGATGCTCTGGTCCCGCATAAACTTTTAACTTTGAACCAACAACTTTTCCAAGACGATTCTTTGGCAACATTCCCTTGATCGCTTTTTCAACTGCGCGAGTTGGGTGCTTCTCCATCAAGTCGCCGTAAACAGTTGAAGTTAAACCACCTGGGAAACCAGAGTGTTGGTGTGCCCACTTCTGTTTTATTTTCTGACCTGAGAGTGCAATTTTTTCGGCGTTAATAACAATTACGAAATCGCCCATATCCATATGTGGTACAAATGTTGCTTTGTGCTTTCCGCGCAATAGAACAGCAGCATGAACTGCAAGACGACCCAAGACCACATCTTGTGCGTCGATGATGTGCCAATTACGGACAGCATCTCCATCTTTTGGACTGTAAGTGCGCATGCTTTTTCTACCTTTGTTTTAGTCTTACCTTATTACGACTTTGCTGCCGGCGCCTGTTCTGGCGCAGAGGAGTAAGAATACCCGTGCAGGCTCAAGGGGTCAAAACGCCTTATTCATCGCCATCTATAGCCAGATCGCCATCTATAGCCAGATCGCCATCTTCCAAGGCTAGATTCTGGGCAGCCATTAGAAGTAATCGAGCATCGTCTGGATAATCAACGCGAATCAGGGTTAAGCCACGAGCAGGAAATACCAAACTATCCGAGACTCTCTCCTTTTTGAGCAAAATGCTTTTCATCCACTCTGGCGCAAATCGTGCATCTCCAACACAGACTGCGGCGCCAACTAAATTGCGCACCATTGAATAGCAGAAAGCATCGGCCACAAGTTCGGCAATTAAGTAACCATGGGTGTCGCGGTGCCACGAAAATTTCTCAAGAGTTCGTAACGTTGTTGCACCTTCTCGGAATTTAGAAAAGGCGGCGAAATCATGCTTGCCAATAACTAGTGAGCTGGCCTGATTCATCAAATCTATATCTAGAGCTTTATACCAAGGTGCTACATCAAAACGGTTAAGCGGTGAAAGGACGGCATTGTTATCTAAAATTTTATAATTGTAGTGCCGGCGTAGAGCAGAAAATCTGGCATGGAAAGCCTCAGGCGCTTTTTCAATTTTCATTATTCGAATATCTTCATCCAGAATTCGATTTAGTTTATAAACTAAATCTTCGATTTCTAGACTTTCTGGCACATCAACATGTATTACTTGCCCCGTTGCATGAACCCCTGCGTCGGTGCGGCCAGCAACAACTGTCTCAATATTTACTCTAGATATTTTGCTAAGTGCACTCTCAATTCCTTTTTGCACACTTCTTTGGTCGCTCTGTTTTGCCCAACCGAAATAATTACTTCCGTCATAAGCTAAATCAATGCGCAAACGAGAAAACCCACTCTCAGGGTAGAAAGTGGGTTTAGTCATGAGAATTTATTACTAAGTAGTAAGGCTTAGTTATCTTTCTCAGTTAAAACTTCAATGACCACCATAGGTGCGTTATCGCCCTTACGTGGACCGATTTTTGTGATGCGTGTATATCCACCATTGCGCGTGGCAAAACGTGGACCGATTACAGTGAAAAGCGTATGTACAACGCCTTTATTTGAAATCTGTGCCAAAACTCGACGACGAGCTGGAAGATCACCCTTTTTAGCAAAAGTAATTAACTTTTCAGCTAGTGGCCGTAGGCGCTTAGCTTTTGCCTCTGTCGTTATAATCTTGCCGTGTTCAAAAAGTTGTTCTGCAAGAGTGCGTAGGAGAAGTCGCTCGTGTGATGGGCCTGAACCCAAACGAGGACCTTTACTTGGTTTTGGCATTTTCTTTTCTTCTCCTAAGCCTTATCTGCATCGACGAAATCGTCGTCAATTGTTGAGTTGTAGTTTTGGTGCTGAGTTGGATCAAATCCGGCTGGGCTGTCCTTAAGTGACATTCCCAATGAGACAAGTTTGGCCTTGACCTCATCGATAGATTTTGAACCGAAGTTGCGGATATCAAGCAAGTCAGCTTCGGAACGATTTACAAGTTCGCCAACAGTATGAATACCTTCGCGCTTTAAACAGTTATATGAACGAACTGTTAAATCAAGATCTTCAATTGGAAGAGCAAGATCTGCGGCGATGGCTGCATCCATAACCGACGGCCCCATCTCGATACCTTCAGCATCAAGATTGAGTTCGCGTGCAAGCCCGAAGAGTTCAACCAAAGTCTTACCAGCCGATGCAACTGCATCGCGTGGCTTCATTGATGGCTTTGTTTCAACGTCAACAACTAGGCGGTCAAAGTCAGTGCGTTGTTCAACGCGAGTTGCTTCAACTCTATAAGTTACTTTCAAAACTGGTGAATAAATTGAGTCAACTGGAATGCGGCCGATTTCGGCGCCAGATTGCTTGTTCGCAACGGCAGTGACGTAACCACGGCCACGTTCAACAGTTAGTTCAATCTCTAGATTGCCCTTGCCGTTTAATGTTGCCAAGTGAATCTCGGGGTTATGAACTTCAACGCCTGCAGGAACAGCAATATCGGCGCCAGTGACCGCGCCAGTGCCAGATTTGCGAATATAAACAACGCTTGGTTCATCGTTATCTGATGAGAGCACCAAGCCTTTGATATTCAAAACGATATCGGTTAGATCTTCTTTAACGCCTACTAACGTTGTGAACTCATGGAGTGCACTGGCTACGCGAATACTTGTTACTGCTGCCCCTGGGATAGAGGAAAGCAGCGTACGACGCATGCTGTTACCTAGTGTGTAGCCAAAACCTGGTTCTAACGGTTCGATGATGAAATGTGAACGGTTTTCGGATACTACTTCTTCTCTGATAGTGGGACGTTGCGCAATTAGCACTATTGCTCCTCTTCGTTTCGTGGAAATCCACTATTTGATTTCCTACTTGTACTGCCTTTACTTCTTTACTGCACGCATGCCCATTGCTGGGCTTTTAAAAATTACTTGGAATAAAGTTCGACGATCAACTGCTCTTGAACTTGGGTATCGATAACCGCACGTAATGGAACTCCATGAACGATGATGCGCATTTGCGAACCAACAACTTCCATCCACGCTGGTACTGACTTCTCGCCGAGCTCGGCACTTGCAACGATAAATGGTGTCAGATCTAGCGACTTTGGAAGAACATCGATGATGTCCATCGCAGATACACGGAATGAAGGAATGTTTACCTTCTTGCCATTTACAAGGAAGTGACCGTGACGAACTAATTGACGTGCCATGTCGCGAGACTTTGCAAAGCCTGCCCGAAAGACAACGTTATCTAGACGAGTTTCTAGAATCACAAGAAGGTTTTCACCAGTTTTTCCTTGGCGACGGTTTGCTTCTTCGTAATATCCACGGAACTGCTTTTCAAGTACGCCGTAAATACGTGCGCATTTCTGCTTTTCACGCATTTGCAATAAGTACTCAGACTCTTTCGTGCGACCGCGGCCGTGTTGTCCAGGTGGATAAGGACGAGATTCGATTGGACACTTAGGTCCATCGCACTTTGATCCCTTAAGGAAGAGTTTTACTTTTTCGCGACGGCAACGCTTGCAGTCTGCTCCGGTATAACGGGCCATTTATTCTCTTCCTTCCTTAAACTCGACGTGGTTTTGTTGGACGGCAACCATTGTGTGGCGCAGGTGTTACATCAGAGATGGCACCAACTTCCAGACCAGCTGCTTGCAATGAACGGATTGCGGTTTCGCGTCCGGAACCAGGTCCCTTAACGAAAACATCTACCTTCTTTAAGCCATGCTCTTGCGCGCGACGGGCTGCAGCCTCTGCTGCAAGTTGTGCTGCGAACGGAGTCGACTTACGAGAGCCCTTGAAACCAACTTGGCCTGATGAAGACCAAGAGATAACAGCGCCTGTTAGATCGGTGATTGAAATGATTGTGTTGTTAAAGGTGCTCTTAATGTGAGCTTGCCCAACCGCAACATTTTTCTTTTCTTTCTTACGAGTTTTAACTTTGCCCTTTGCGGGTGCAGCAGTCTTTGCTTTAGGAGCCGCCATTATTTAGTCACCATCTTCTTACCAGCAATTGCTTTACGTGGTCCCTTACGCGTACGCGCATTGGTATGTGTGCGCTGACCACGAACAGGAAGTCCCTTGCGGTGACGAATGCCTTGGTAGCTTTGAATTTCAACTTTGCGACGTATGTTGCCGGAGACTTCACGACGAAGATCACCTTCAATTTTAAAGTTTGCTTCGATATATTCACGCAGCTTTGCAAGGTCTGGCTCTTGCAAATCCTTGACGCGAATATCTGGAGAAATTCCAGTTGCTGTTAGAGTTTTTTGGGAACGAGTTAAACCCATTCCAAATATATAAGTGAGTGCGACTTCAAGGCGCTTTTCACGCGGAAGATCAACACCAACGAGACGTGCCATTTATTCAACCGATCTGTATCAGGAGGTCCTTCGCAGTGCTGTTCTCTGGCCTACCTGTCCAAAGGTCTTCTCTTTTAAAGAAGTCACACTACGCGTTTTATTTGGCGTTTTAGTTTTTTATTTATCCTTGACGTTGTTTGTGACGAAGGTTTTCACAAATGACCATGACGCGACCACGGCGACGAATGACTTTGCACTTATCGCAAATCTTCTTCACGCTTGGGTTTACTTTCATGTCAACTGCTCTCTTCGTTACTTGTAACGATAAATAATTCGACCTTTTGTAAGGTCGTATGGGCTCATTTCCACAATCACACGATCAGCAGTCAAAATACGAATGTAGTTCTTTCGCATCTTTCCGCTTATGTGAGCGAGTACTTTATGTCCGTTTGTTAATTCAACCCGAAACATTGCATTAGGTAACGCTTCAGAAACTGTGCCTTCCATTTCGATTGCACCATCTGCTTTTGCCAAGCGTTAACCACATTTCTGTTCTGAGTATGAATCAAGCGAAGTTATAGTTTAATGCGCAGGCTCAAAATAGGGAAATCGGTCAATAAGTCTCGCTTAAATCACACGCATGTAATTCGTGGCTTCGGTCACAAAAGTCCAGAAATCTCGATTCCTAAGGCCCCTAACTTTGCTTTCCCGCCATCAATGGCCGAGAGCACAAAAGGCTTGCCATCGGGTGCGATTGTATAGGAATTTTCAAAATGGGCGCCGCGCGATTTATCAATTGATACAACAGTCCATCCATCATCTAATACATGGGTCTTGGCTGAACCTCGAGTAATCATAGGTTCGATTGCCAAGACCATTCCTGGAATTATCTCTGGACCATTGCCAGCTTTCCCAAAATTTAATATATGCGGCTCTTGATGCATCTCCGTTCCAATGCCGTGGCCGCCATATTCTTGCAAAATTCCATACTTGCCTTGTGACTTTGTATAACTTTCGATTGCGTTGCTGATATCCGAAAGTTTTGCTCCATATTTACCTGCAGCAATTCCGCGCCACATAGATTCTTCGCAGACATCCATTAATTTCTGATCGGCCGGATCGACCTTCCCCACGCCTACGGAAATGGCTGCGTCACCATGCCAACCATCGATAATTGCCCCGCAATCCAGCGAGACGATGTCGCCGTCTTGGATGACTCGATCCCCTGGTATTCCATGAACAATTTCATCGTTAATAGAAACACAAATAACTCCTCGGAACGACCCTTGATATCCGTAGAAATTTGAGGTGCCACCACCACGTTTGATGTTTGCTGCAGCAATTGCATCGAGTGCGTCTGTGCGCATTCCGACTTTCACAGACGATCGGAGCAACTCCAGCGTCTGCCCCACCAGTAAATTTGCACGGCGCATTATCTTTAATTGTTCAAGAGTTTTAATCTGAATCGCCATTTATGCGCCTTTCTTAATATGGCTTAGCGCAGAAATTGCACGCGCAGTAATTTCTTCAACCGCACCTAGTGCGCTAATTGTTATCAGCAAATCCTCACTGCGATAAAAAGCAACGATTGGTTGCGTTTGCTCACTATAAACTTCTAACCGACGGGTTATAACTTCAGCCTTGTCGTCCTCGCGCTGGTAATACACCCCTGTGCTTGGATCTAGCGTTCTGCGCGTTGATAGTCTGTTCACAATTTCTTCATTGGCAATTGATAATTCTAAAACGGCATCAAGCGGAGTTTTTTTATCCGCCAAGATAATTTTTAGAACCTCTGCTTGTGCAACATTTCTTGGAAAACCATCTAGTAAAAATCCATTTCCAACATCGTCATGAGTCAAACGATCTCGAACCATCTCATTTGTTAGCGAATCTGGAACCAATTCGCCGCGATCCATAAATGCTTTTGCTTCAAAGCCAAGCGGGGTTCCGGCTTTTAGGTTTGCGCGAAAAATATCGCCTGTTGAAATGTGAGGAATCAAGTAATGCGTGGCGAGGAATTGCGCTTGCGTTCCTTTACCAGCACCTGGCGGACCAACCAGGACAAGACGCATTATTTCAAAAATCCCTCATAGGAACGTTGTTGCAATTGTGATTCAATTTGCTTGGCAGTATCTAAGCCAACGCCAACAATAATCAAGATTGCAGTTCCACCGAAAGGAAAATTCTGGGTTGCACCAAAGAGAACCAGGGCGCCGATTGGAATAACTGCGACAAGGGCCAAATACATAGAACCTGGAGCAGTAATGCGCGATAGAACATATTGTAAATATTCTGAAGTCGGGCGTCCTGCGCGAATACCGGGAACGAAACCACCATATTTCTTCATATTATCGGCAACTTCATCGGGGTTGAAAGTAATTGCTACATAGAAATAAGTGAAGAAAATAATTAAGAACGCATAGGTTGCAACATAAATTAGGTTATCACCCTCTATAAAGTTACGGCTAATCCATACTGCCCATGCGGATTGGCTATTGGTGAAGTTCACAATTAGCGATGGAATATAGAGCATTGAGGATGCGAAAATAACTGGAATAACGCCGGCTTGGTTAACTTTAATTGGAATATATGTACTTGTTCCACCGTATGACTGCCGACCAACCATGCGCTTGGCATACTGAACTGGAATACGGCGTTGTGCTTGCTCAACGAAAACAACGAGTGCAACAACTAAAATTCCAACGGCTAGAACGAAAAGGAATGCGAATAAGCCTTTTTGTAACTTGATAGACCACAAGTTGCCAGGAAAACCTGCTGCAATTGATGTGAAAATTAAGATTGACATACCGTTACCGACACCGCGGTCAGTGATTAATTCACCCATCCACATAATTACTGAAGTTGCTGCAGTCATTACGAAAATCATGGTAACAATGCGTTGCCATGAAGTATCCGGAATAATTGGTAAGTCGCAACCAACAATTAAACGCCCCGGTTCGCGTGCTACTGCTATTAAACCTGTTGACTGCAAGATTGCTAGACCAATTGTTAAGTAACGTGTGTACTGAGTTAACTTCGCAGTTCCTGATTGACCTTCTTTCTTTAATGATTCAAAGCGAGGAATAACAACGGTTAATAATTGAACAATAATTGAGCTGGTGATGTAGGGCATGATGCCGAGCGCGAATACAGATAATTGTAGAAGTGCACCACCGCTAAATAAGTTAATCAGACCAAAAAGTCCACCTGATTCAACGTTGACCAAACATGCTTGAACATTTTCATAAGAAACACCTGGTGTTGGGACTACGGAGCCAAAACGGAACAAGGCCATGATTGAGAGAGTGAAGAAGATCTTCTTGCGCAAATCAGGTGTTCTAAAGGCCATTGCGAATGCTGAAAGCATTGAACTTCTCCCTCTATCGAATCAGTACTAAATAATATGGGTTGTGGTTATAGAACCTTGGTAGATCCGCCAGCACCAGCAATTTTATCGATTGCAGATGATGAGAATCCGTGAGCGGTAACGCTTACCTTTACGGCAATATCTCCGTTTCCGAGAACCTTAACTGGCAATGAATCACGAACTGCGCCTTTAGCAATTAAATCAGCGACACTTACATCGCCACCCTTTGGAAAGAGTGCGTTAATTGTTGAGACGTTAACCACTTGGTATTCGACGCGTTCTGGATTCTTAAATCCACGCAACTTAGGTAAACGCATTACGAGAGGTAGTTGACCACCTTCGAAACCTGCACGAACTTGGTTACGTGCACGCGTTCCTTTGCCACCGCGACCGGCAGTCTTACCTTTTGATGCTTCACCGCGACCCTTACGAGTTTTAGCTTTCTTAGCACCAGGTGCTGGACGAAGATGATGAAGTTTTAGGGTCATCTTTACTCGACCTCCTCAACTTTGATTAAGTGGCGAACGGCGTAAACCATGCCACGAATTTCTGGACGATCCTCTTTAACAACAACATCGTTAATTCGCTTTAATCCAAGCGAGCGCAATGTATGACGAAGTTCTGGCTTACTGCCAACCTTCGAACGAATTTGAGTAACTTTCAAACGTGGCATTAGGCACCTACCGTAATCTGCGAAGCACGAATGATTGCTGCAGGTGCAACATCTTCAAGTGGACGGCCACGACGTGCAGCAATTGCTGCTGGGCTTTCCAATTTTTTTAGCGCGTCAACAGTTGCACGAACCATGTTAATTGCATTATTTGAACCAAGTGACTTGGTTAATACATCGGAAATTCCTGCGCACTCAAGTACTGCACGCACTGGACCTCCTGCAATTACTCCGGTACCTGGGCTAGCTGGACGAAGAAGAACAACGCCTGCAGCGGTCTCACCTTGAACTGAGTGAGGAATAGTGCCTTGGATACGTGGAACTTTGAAGAATGATTTCTTCGCTTCTTCCACTGCCTTAGCAATTGCTTGCGGAACTTCTTTGCTCTTGCCATAACCAACACCGACGCTGCCATTGCCGTCGCCGACAACAACTAGGGCTGTGAATGAGAAACGACGTCCACCCTTTACAACTTTAGATACTCGGTTAATGAAAACTACCCGCTCCATAAATGGACTTTTATCTTGGCCGCGGTCATCACGACGTTCGCGCTTTTCGCGACGATCGCTTCCCTTTGCAGGTGCGCCATCAGTAGCAGTTGGATTAATAGCCATTAGAACTCCAATCCATTCTCTCGAGCACTTGCAGCAACAGCTGCAATGCGACCGTGGTACTTATTGCCTGCACGGTCAAAGACAACTTGCGTTACTCCAGCAGCTTTCGCGCGTGATGCGATTAGCGCACCAATTGCTCCGGCTTTTGCAACCTTGTCATCTTTACTTGTGCGAATATCTGCTTCCATAGTTGATGCGTACGCCAAAGTTTTACCTTGTGTGTCATCAATTACTTGTACGAACAAGTGACGAGTTGAACGAGAAACGACTAGGCGTGGTCGCGAAGGAGTTCCTGCCACCTTTTTACGTACGCGGAAATGACGACGGGCGCGGGCATTAGTTGCCGAACCTTTACGGACTCTTACTCCAATGGCCATTATTTCTTACCTGTCTTTCCTTGCTTGCGGCGGACCTTGTCGGTAGATAAACGCAAGCCCTTGCCCTTGTATGGATCAGCCTTACGTAACTTCTTAATTCTCGCTGCAGTTTCGCCAACTAATTGCTTATCAATTCCAGAGATATGGAATTTAGTTGGTGCTTCAACTTTGAAAGTAATTCCTTCTGGTGCTGGGAAGGCAATGTTGTGGCTATAACCAAGTTGGAATTCAAGGTCTTTGCCTTTTTCTGCCACACGATAACCAACACCAACGATGTCGATTGTGAGTGAGTAACCGTTAGTTACACCCTCGATCATGTTTGCAACAAGCGTGCGAGATAGGCCATGAAGCGAACGAGTTAAGCGCTCTTCATCGGGGCGAGCAATGGTGATTACACCTTCGCTATTTGAAACTTGAATTGGCTGGGCAACGTTTAGCGTAAGTACGCCTTTAGGGCCTTTTACTGCAACGCTTTGACCTGCGATTGTGACTTCAACACCGCTGGGAACGGTAATTGGCATGCGACCGATACGTGACATATTCGATCACCATACGTAGGCGAGAACTTCTCCGCCTACACCTTGTTTATTGGCTTGCTTATCTGTTAGCAAACCGGATGAAGTTGAAATGATTGCAACGCCAAGCCCACCAAGTACTTTTGGAAGAGATGTTGACTTTGCATAAACGCGAAGTCCTGGCTTGCTAACGCGACGCAAACCAGCAATTGAACGCTCACGGTTTGCACCAAACTTAAGGTCAAGAATTAAATTCTTACCTATTCCATTTGTATTATCTTCAACGCGGTAACCGCCAATAAATCCTTCGGTCTGAAGGATTGTGGCGATACGTACCTTGACCGATGAAGACGGCATTGCAACCGAATCATGGTAGGCAGCATTAGCGTTGCGCAGACGTGTCAACATGTCTGCGATCGGATCTGTCATTGTCATACGTGGCCTGTGGCCTTTCTCGAACTGGTTTCTTCACAATCTGTGAAGACCTATTTCGTAGTTAATTTTTTTCTTTTACCAAGAAGCTTTCGTAATACCAGGAAGTTCACCACGGTGTGCCATTTCGCGGAAGCAGATGCGGCAGATGCCGAATTTTTGATAGACAGCATGTGGACGACCACAGCGCTGGCAACGGGTATAGCCGCGAACCTTAAATTTTGGTTTGCGAGCTGCTTTTACTTTAAGTGATGTCTTTGCCATCTCTTATGCCTCCTTGAATGGAAAGCCGAGCGCTTTTAAGAGTGCATGACCTTCTGCATTATTTGATGCTGTAGTAACAATCGTGATGTCCATACCGCGCGGACGATCAACCTTGTCTTGATCGATTTCAGGGAAAACAACTTGTTCGGTTAAACCGAATGTGTAATTTCCTTTTCCGTCAAATTGTTTTGGTGAAAGCCCGCGGAAGTCGCGGATACGAGGCAATGAAATTGAGATCAAACGATCTGCAAATTCCCACATGCGGTCTCCGCGCAAAGTTACATGCGCACCAATTGGTTGATTTTCGCGCAATTTGAATTGTGCAATTGATTTGCGTGACTTAGTAACTTGGGGCTTTTGACCAGTAATTATTGCTAAATCGCGAATTGCGCCTTCGATTAACTTGGCATCGCGTGCCGCTTCACCAACACCCATGTTGACCACAATTTTGGTCAGGGTTGGAATCTGCATTATGTTCTTGAAACCAAATTCACTCTTTAGTGCAGGAGCAATAGCGCTCTTGTACTTAGCTTTTAATCTTACGTCGGTAGTAGTTGACATTAGATGTCCTTTCCGGTGCGACGCGAGATGCGTACGTTTTTGCCATCTTCGTTCTTGCGAGCGCCAAGACGTGTTGCCTTGCCATCGCTATCGACGGCCATGACATTTGAAATATGAATTGTGGCTTCAACAGTAATGATTCCGCCAACTTTTACGCCGCGGTCTCCTGTGCTCTCACGAGTGTGACGCTTTTGGCGATTAACACCTTCGATGAGAATACGGTTACCAATGACATCAAGGACTTTCCCAGATGTTCCACGGTCTTTACCAGCGATGACTAACACAGTGTCGTCTTTCTTAATCTTCGCCATGGTTATAGCACCTCCGGAGCAAGTGAAATAATTTTCATATATTTCTTATCGCGAAGTTCGCGTGCAACCGGTCCGAAGATACGAGTTCCACGTGGTTCGCCATCATCTTTTAAAATCACTGCAGCATTTTCATCAAATTTAATGTAAGAACCGTCTGGGCGACGACGTTCCTTAACTGTGCGAACGATGACAGCCTTTACGACTTCACCTTTCTTTACTTGTCCGCCAGGAATTGCATCCTTAACGGAACAGACGATGATGTCTCCGATACCGGCATAACGGCGAGAGGAGCCACCGAGGACTCGGATACATAGGAGCTCTTTAGCTCCAGTGTTATCGGCCACGCGTAGGCGAGATTCTTGTTGAATCATTTCTTATACCCGTCCCTTACTTAGCTTTCTCGATGATTTCGACTAAACGCCAGCGTTTTGTTGCCGACAATGGTCGAGTCTCCATGATGATGACTCGATCACCCATGCCAGCAGTATTTGCTTCGTCATGTGCTTTGAGTTTGTGCGAGCGAGACAAAACTTTTGAATAGAAACTGTGCTTTACACGATCTGAAACTTCAACAGTGATGGTCTTATCCATCTTGTCGCTAATCACAATTCCTTCACGAACCTTGCGGGAACCGCGCTCCTCCGTTGTAGTCATTACGCTGCTCCCCCAATTCCTAATTCACGTTCGCGCATAATTGTGTAGACGCGAGCAATCTCTTTGCGTACGGCGCTTAAGCGACCGTGGCTTTCGAGTTGGCCAGTAGCTGCTTGAAAACGAAGGTTGAAAAGTTCTTCCTTCATTTCGCGCACCTTATTTGTTAACTCTTCACCAGTTAATTGACGCAATTCATCAATATTTACTGTTGCCATTTATGCCTCCTCACGACGAACAACACGGCACTTCATTGGAAGTTTGTGAGCTGCCAGACGCATTGCTTCATTAGCAACTGCCTCGGTAACTCCCGAAATTTCGAACATCACACGACCTGGCTTTACGTTTGCAACCCACCACTCAGGTGAACCTTTACCAGAACCCATACGAGTTTCGGCTGGCTTCTTAGTAATTGGACGATCTGGATAAATATTTATCCAAACTTTTCCACCGCGCTTGATATAACGAGTCATAGCAATACGCGCGGCTTCAATCTGACGGTTAGTTATATAAGCAGGGGATAACGCTTGTAAACCGAAGTCACCAAATGCAACAAATGCTCCACCTTTTGTAGCTCCGCTACGGGATGGGTGATGTTGTTTACGGTGCTTAACGCGACGTGGAATTAACATTTACTCCGCGCTCCCTTCAGTTAGTGCAACTTCTGTTACGATGGCTTCGCTAATAACAGGTGCGGTTGCAACAGGTGCGCTATCTTTAACATTTGAACGAGTTACTTCACCGCGTGGTGCGCGTGCTATACGTGGTCCTTTGCGTTCTGGCTTTGGTGCGCGTGCTGCAGCAAGTGCTAATGCGGCGCGTTCTGCTCGGGATTCAATAACTTCACCCTTGTAGATCCAAACCTTTACTCCAAGACGACCAAATGTTGTGTGGGCTTCATAGAAACCGTAATCAATATCGGCACGAAGTGTGTGCAATGGAACGCGTCCTTCGCGATAGAACTCAGAGCGTGACATTTCAGCCCCACCGAGACGACCACCGCATTGAACTCGAATACCTTTTGCGCCAGCTTTAAGTGCTGTTTGCATTGATTTACGCATTGCGCGGCGAAAAGAGACACGAGCAGCTAACTGCTCAGCAATTCCTTGTGCAACAAGTTGCGCATCAATTTCAGGATTCTTAATTTCAAGAATATTTAACTGAACTTGCTTGCCAGTTAATTTTTCAAGTTTCTGACGAAGAACATCTGCTTCTTGTCCGCGGCGTCCGATAACAATTCCGGGGCGGGCAGTGAATAGATCGATACGTACGCGATCGCGGGTGCGCTCGATTTCAATTCGAGATACTCCTGCGCGCTCCATACCTTTCGACATCATGCGGCGGATTTCAACATCTTCCTTCACATAATCCTTGTACAACTTCTCTGCATACCAACGTGATTTGAATTCAGTTGTTATACCAAGACGGAAGCCGTATGGGTTTACTTTTTGACCCATTACTTGGTCGCCCCTTTCTTAGTTTTGACTGAGACTTTGGTGTTAAAGCCTTTTGAATCTGAAACAGCAACTGAGATGTGGCTGCTTCGCTTAAGAATTCTAAAACCGCGACCTTGTGCACGTGGGCGGAAGCGCTTCATTGTGCGACCTTCGTCGACAAGTGCTTCAACAACCCAGAGTTCAGATGCATCCCGAATTGCTGGATTTTTTGCCTTAGCATTTGCTACCGCAGAGTTAAGAAGTGTGTACACATCTGCACCTGCAGATTGTGGCGCAAACTTCAAAATTGAAAGTGCTTGATCAGCACGTTGTCCGCGAATGAGATCGACAATACGTCGAGCTTTCTGCGGTGTGTGGCGAATATCGCGCAAAATTGCACGAGCAACCAATGGCGCAGTACTAATTGTTAAATCATCTGTATTAGGCACGGACAGCCTTTCTATCTTCGCTCTTTACGTGTCCACGGAAAGTGCGCGTTGGTGAAAATTCGCCAAGTTTGTGACCAATCATCGCGTCAGTAATGAAAACCGGAATGTGCTTGCGGCCATCATGTACTGCAATGGTATGACCAATCATTGAAGGAGTAACCATTGAGCGGCGTGACCAAGTCTTAATCACGTTCTTAGTATTTTTTTCGTTCTGTGCATCTACTTTTTTAGTTAGATGAGCATCAACGAATGGACCCTTTTTGAGACTGCGTGGCATTTGCCTCTCCTACCGCTTCTTATTCGACTTGCGACGACGAATGATTAATGAATCTGATGCTTTCTTCTTGCGTGTACGACCTTCAGGTTGACCCCAAGGAGTTACTGGGTGACGTCCACCAGAAGTTTTACCTTCACCACCACCATGTGGATGATCTACTGGGTTCATAACAACACCGCGTACAGATGGGCGCTTGCCCTTCCAACGCATGCGTCCTGCTTTACCGAAGTTGATATTGGATTGTTCTGCATTTCCAACTTCACCAACAGTTGCACGACAACGAACATCGACGTTACGAATTTCGCCAGATGGCATACGCAATTGTGCGTGAGCGCCCTCTTTTGCAACTAACTGAACTGACGCGCCAGCAGAACGAGCAATTTTTGCTCCTCCACCTGGACGAAGTTCAATTGCATGAATGACGGTACCTACTGGAATGTTACGCAGTGGCAAATTATTTCCAGGCTTGATATCGGCACTAGCCCCATTTTCAACGGTTGCGCCTTGCTCTAATTTATTTGGCGCAATAATGTAACGCTTTTCGCCATCGGCGTAGTGCAAAAGCGCAATGCGTGCAGTACGGTTTGGGTCGTACTCAATGTGAGCGACCTTTGCCGGAACACCATCTTTATCATTGCGAATAAAATCGATTAAACGGAAAGCGCGTTTGTGACCGCCACCTTGGTGACGAACAGTGATACGACCGGCATTGTTACGTCCACCCTTTGAGTGAATTGGACGCACAAGAGATTTCTCAGGTGTCGAACGTGTTAGTTCGGCAAAATCTGGAACGCTTGCGCCGCGTTGACCTGGGGTCGTTGGCTTTAATTTACGAAGTGCCATGATGATCCTTTCCTAGAAGTCCAGTTATCGGTAAGGAAACCCTTACGAAACTGGGCCTCCGAAGATGTCGATACGGTCGCCAGCTGCTACCTGCACAATTGCGCGCTTAGTGTCGCTGCGTTTTCCATCACCGAAACGGGTTTTCTTATTCTTGCCCTGACGGTTCATAGTGTTAACACTGATTACTTTTACGCCAAATACTTTTTCAACCGCAATTTTAATTTCGGTCTTATTTGCATCTGGTGCAACAATAAATGTGTACTTGTTTTCATCTAACAATCCGTAACTCTTTTCAGAGACAACAGGTGTTAGCAAAACATCGCGGTAATCTTTCATGCTACGACCTCACTTTCGCGGGCAATCGCAGTTGCACCGATGCCCATTGCGCGACCTGCTACAAAATCTGCAATCGCACTTTGTGAGAAGACAACGTCATCGCTTTTTAGGATGTCGTATGCATTTAATTGATCTGGGACAAGAAGATGTAGGTCATCAGCGTTACGAAGTGAGCGCCAAGCAAGATCTTCAGTGCGAGAAACAACAACGAGTAAGTTTTTGCGGCTGCTAAATTGGCGAACCGCAGCAATTGCTGCCTTTGTAGAAGGTGCAGCCGATACTGAATCCAGCACGTGAATACGATCGTTGCGTTGGCGATCAGATAAAACTCCGCGAAGGGCTGCAGCAATCATTTTCTTAGGTGTGCGTTGGAAATACTTACGTGGGCGAACAGCGTGTGCTGTACCGCCACCTTTTTGGTTAGGTGAACGTGATGAACCCTGACGGGCGCGACCAGTTCCCTTTTGTTTGAAAGGCTTCTTTCCACCACCACTTACTTCACCACGGTTCTTAGATTTCTGAGTACCTTGGCGAGCAGCAGCAAGTTGTGCTGTAATAACTTGGTGAATCAAAGGAACATTAGTTTGCGCATCAAAAATTTCAGCTGGCAAATCAACTGAGCCAACTTTCTTTCCTTCTGCGTTTTTAACTTCGAGTGTTAACGCCATGGTTTAAGCACCTGCCTTAATTGTTTCAAAAATCGCGCGCTTTGCAGCAGAGCGAATGAAAACTAATTGACCATCAGGACCAGGAACCGAACCCTTAATAAGTAGTAAGTTACGTTCTACATCAACTGAATGAACAAGAAGATTTTGAGTTGTGATGCGTTCGCCACCCATTACTCCAGCCATACGCATTCCTTTGAATACGCGACCCGGTGTTGCACATGCACCAATCGAACCTGACGTGCGGTGTTTGCGATCAACACCGTGAGATGAACTAAGACCACTGAAACCGTGACGCTTCATAACACCAGCAGTCCCTTTACCTGTGCTTGTCCCAGTTGCATCGACTAATTCGCCGGCGCTGAAAACAGTTGCACCAAGTTCTTGTCCTACCGAATAAGAAGATGTATCAAGAGTGCGAAGTTCTGCAATTGAACGACGTGGCGTCACACCGGCTTTTGCAAAGTGGCCAGTAAGTGGCTTGGTAACTTTCTTCGGATCAATTGCACCGAAAGCGATTTGCACAGCTGAATAACCATCTTTTTCAGGTGTACGAATCTGCGTTACGACACATGGCCCGGCCTGCACAACAGTTACAGGAATCATTTTGTTGTTGGCATCAAAAACTTGAGTCATACCGAGCTTTTTGCCCAAGACTCCCTTGATGGACGAGCCAGCTGCTTGAGTTGTATATGTCATTTTTCTCGTCCTTTCCTTAGAGCTTGATCTCGATGTCGACGCCCGCAGGCAAATCAAGACGCATCAATGCATCCACTGTTTTAGGAGTTGGATCGATGATGTCAATTAGGCGTTTGTGTGTGCGCATCTCGAAATGTTCACGGCTGTCCTTATATTTGTGAGGAGAGCGAATAACACAGTAAGTGTTCTTCTCTGTTGGTAGCGGCACTGGACCCGCGACCGTTGCACCTGTGCGCTCAACAGTTTCGACAATTTTCTTTGCCGAACTGTCAATCACCTCATGGTCATAGGCCTTGAGTCGAATGCGGATCTTCTGTCCCGCCATGTCGTTCTCCTCTATCTTGTTTAAGTAAAACTTTTAATTCTTCTTATTTATTTTTAGTTTTCAATCTTTGTTAAGTACCGGCGGTTTTTTCCGCCGCCGGTACTTCAGCAATTACTTCTTGATCTTTGTAACGCGACCTGCACCTACTGTGCGGCCACCTTCGCGGATTGCGAAGCGAAGTCCTTCTTCCATAGCGATTGGCTGAATTAGCTGTACCGACATTTCAGTGTTATCGCCAGGCATAACCATTTCGGTTCCTGCAGGAAGAGTTACCACACCAGTTACATCCGTTGTACGGAAATAGAACTGCGGGCGGTAGTTGTTAAAGAATGGAGTGTGACGTCCGCCTTCATCCTTTGAAAGGATGTATGCAGATGCATCGAACTCTGTGTGAGGTGTAATTGTTCCTGGCTTGCAAACAACTTGTCCACGTTCGACATCTTCACGCTTTAGTCCACGAAGAAGAAGACCAACGTTTTCGCCAGCTCGTCCTTCATCGAGTAACTTGCGGAACATTTCAACGCCTGTAACAGTTGTCTTCTGAGCTTCTGCGCGAATTCCAACGATTTCAACTTCTTCGTTGATCTTAACTACACCGCGCTCGATACGACCAGTAATAACAGTTCCGCGACCTGTGATTGTGAAAACGTCTTCAACTGGCATCAAGAATGGTTTGTCCATTTCGCGTACTGGTTGTGGAATAAATGCATCTACTGCATCCATAAGTTCAATAATCTTCTCTGCCCACTTAGCATCTCCTTCGAGCGCCTTTAACGCTGAGACACGAACGATTGGAGTGTCATCTCCTGGGAACTCGTACTTAGATAGAAGTTCGCGAACTTCCATTTCAACAAGTTCAAGAATTTCTTCGTCATCAACCATGTCAGATTTATTAAGTGCAACAACGATTGATGGAACTCCAACTTGACGTGCAAGGAGAACGTGCTCCTTTGTCTGTGGCATTGGACCATCTGTTGCTGCAACTACAAGAATTGCACCATCCATTTGTGCCGCGCCAGTGATCATGTTCTTGATGTAGTCAGCGTGACCTGGGCAGTCAACGTGTGCATAGTGACGCTTCTCAGTCTGATACTCGATGTGAGCGATTGAGATGGTTATTCCGCGCGCCTTTTCTTCTGGTGCCTTATCGATTTGATCGAAAGGTGTTGTATCTGGGTTTACATCTGGAAATTTATCGTGCAAGACCTTGGAGATAGCTGCAGTAAGCGTGGTCTTACCGTGGTCGATGTGCCCGATGGTGCCGATATTTACATGCGGTTTGTTCCGCTCGAACTTCGCCTTTGCCACTGTGGTTCCTCTTTCTTTTGTGTTAGTGCTTTTGATTATTAGGGTTTGTTTTTTATCGCTTTAATTGTTTAGGACTATTCGCCTCGAACTTTTGCAATGATTTCCTTCGCTATGTTGCTTGGTACTTCTGCATACGAATCGAATTGCATGCTGTAGCTCGCACGACCTTGTGTTCTGGAGCGGAGATCTCCGACATAGCCGAACATCTCTGACAACGGAACGAGCGCCCTAACAATGCGAGCACCTGACCGCTCATCCATGGCCTGAATTTGACCACGACGACTGTTTAAATCGCCGATGACATCACCCATGAAATCTTCAGGAGTAATAACTTCGACGCTCATTACTGGTTCGAGAATTGCAGGATCAGCAAGTTTTGCTGCTTCCTTAAATGCTGCAAGACCAGCAATCTTGAAAGCCAATTCCGATGAGTCAACATCGTGATATGCGCCGTCAAGAAGAGTTACGCGTACATCGGTAAGTGGGTAACCAGCGAGTGGACCAGAGGTCATACCTTCGCGGGCACCTTGATCAACTGATGGGATGTACTCGCGTGGAATGCGACCACCAGTGACTTTGTTTACGAATTCATAACCGCCTTCAACTTCACCAGTTGGAAGTGGTTCGACTGAAATTTGAATTTTCGCAAACTGACCAGAACCGCCAGTCTGCTTTTTGTGTGTGTAATCGTAACGAGGAACCGCTTTGCGAAGCGTTTCGCGGTAAGCAACTTGTGGCTTACCAACATTTGCTTCTACTTTAAATTCGCGGCGCATACGTTCGACGAGAATTTCAAGGTGAAGTTCGCCCATGCCAGCAATAATTGTCTGACCGGTCTCTTCATCAGTATTAACGTGGAAAGTTGGGTCTTCTTCAGATAAGCGTTGGATAGCAATGCCAAGTTTTTCTTGGTCACCCTTTGTCTTTGGTTCGATAGCAACCGAGATAACTGGTGCTGGGAAATCCATCGATTCAAGGATTACTGGCTTAGCTGGATCGCAAAGCGTCTCGCCAGTTGTTGTGTCCTTTAGCCCCATAACGGCAACAATCATTCCGGCCCCAGTTGAATCCATTTCTTCGCGCTTATTTGCATGCATCTGGTAAATCTTTCCGATGCGCTCTTTGCGGTCCTTCGTTGAGTTAAGAACCTGTGAACCAGTTTCGAGAATTCCTGAGTAAACACGAATGAAAGTTAATTTTCCAAGGTGTGGATCTGACATGATTTTGAAAGCCAGCGCAGAAAATGGTTCTGAATTCTTTGGCAGGCGCTTGATTTCTTTCTCTTTATCATACATATCTGTGCCAACGATTGCTTCAACATCGAGTGGGCTGGGAAGGTAGCGAATTACCGCATCAAGCATTGGCTGAACACCCTTATTCTTAAATGCCGCGCCAGTTAAAACTGGAGTTATCTTTGCAGCAACAGTTGCGCGGCGAATACCGGCGATAATTTCGTCTTCAGTTACTTCAATACCTTCAAGGTATTTTTCCATAACTACATCATCATTTTCAGCCAGAGTTTCAATCATGAGGTGACGTGCTGCCTTGGCTTTTTCTAACAAGTTGGCCGGAATTTCTTCGATGAGATAATCCTCACCCTTCTTTGTTTCCCCTGGCCAAACAAGTGCTTTCATTGCAATTAAATCAACGACTCCAAGGAAGTCTGCTTCGATTCCGATTGGGATTTGGAGCACTAGCGCAACGGCATGTAAGCGATCTCTAATCATGTCAACGCACATATCGAAGTTTGCACCTGTGCGGTCTAACTTATTAATAAAACAAATACGTGGAACGCTGTAACGATCGGCTTGACGCCAGACTGTTTCAGATTGTGGTTCTACTCCTGCAACACCATCGAATACTGCAACTGCTCCATCTAGAACACGAAGCGAACGTTCTACTTCAATGGTGAAGTCAACGTGGCCCGGAGTATCAATAATGTTGATGAGATGGTCATGCCAAGTACAAGTTGTTGCAGCAGATGTGATAGTAATTCCGCGCTCTTGTTCTTGTTCCATCCAGTCCATTGTTGCTGCGCCTTCGTGAACTTCACCGATTTTATAATTGATACCGGTGTAGAAAAGAATGCGCTCGGTGGTCGTAGTTTTGCCCGCGTCGATGTGAGCCATGATTCCGATATTGCGAACCTTGGCTAGATCAATTGCAGTTTCCGTGACCACTTATTTCCTCTTCTCGTAGTTTCTTAAATTCTCGTCTTAGTCTTAATTACCAGCGATAGTGCGCAAAAGCCTTGTTAGCTTCAGCCATTTTGTGAGTATCTTCGCGACGCTTAACAGCTGCGCCAAGACCATTGCTAGCATCGATTAATTCGTTAGTTAGACGCTCCGCCATTGATTTTTCGCGGCGCACGCGAGAGAAATCAATTAACCAGCGAAGTGCCAAAGTTGTTGAACGTCCTGGCTTAACTTCAATTGGAACTTGATAAGTTGCTCCACCAACGCGGCGTGAACGAACTTCAACAGATGGTTTGATGTTATCTAGCGCGCGCTTCAAAGTTATTACTGGATCAACTTGTGTCTTTGTGCGGCAACCTTCTAACGCCTTATAAACAATGCTTTCTGCAGTTGAACGCTTTCCGTGAAGTAATACTCGGTTAATTAGCGCAGTTACAACTGGTGAGTTGTAAACAGGATCTGCAACAACTGGTGATTTAACAACGGGGCCTTTGCGTGGCATTAGGAAGCCTTCTTCTCTCTCTTGGCGCCGTAACGAGAACGCGACTGCTTGCGATTTTTTACACCTTGCGTATCAAGGGATCCACGAATAATTTTGTAACGAACACCTGGAAGATCTTTTACACGACCGCCACGAACAAGAACAATGGAGTGCTCTTGCAAGTTATGGCCTTCACCCGGAATGTATGCAGTAACTTCCATGCCACTAGTTAGACGAACACGCGCAACTTTGCGAAGCGCAGAGTTTGGCTTCTTAGGAGTTGTTGTATAAACACGTGTACAAACACCACGACGTTGAGGCGAACCTTTTAACGCAGGTGTATTTGTCTTCGTGATCTTTTCTGCGCGACCACGTCGAACTAGTTGTTGAATCGTTGGCACATCTTCTCCATTTCGTTACCGCTTAACTTCTTTATTTGCGCTTGATTGCCGACCCACGCGGTCGGGTGTGTTGCACCCTTTGCGCAGTTATCTTTTAATTAGTTTTACTAATTATTAAGACGGACAGCATCAATCGCTCTAAAAAAGAGCAGACGCCAAGGGTAATGCTTCGAGCGTGGGTGAGTCAAAACGGGGTTTTACTCTTTTCTACTCCATTTGGTCGGCGACACGCCTAATATGTGGGTACGAGTAGCTGATCCAGGGATGGCAGCCATCTGTGGATATCTGTACATAAGTACGTACATCTTAGGCTACTATCGGCCCATGACAACACGCCATCAAGAAGTTCTGCCAGTAAGCCAAGTGCGCATAGAGCTTTCCAGCATTCTAAATAACTTCAGTACAAATCAAAGCGCCGAACCAGTCTACCTTGGCGCCCACCGCAAGGCCGAAGGCGTCTTGATACCTATTTCTATGTGGGAAAACGTCCTAAATACCTTAGAAGATATCGAAATTGCCAAAATTATCCGCCAAAGAAAATCAGATCCTCGGCCTGAAGTTCCATTCGAAAAAATTGTAAAGGCTCTCGGTCTCAATATTCCTAAAAATACATGACTCCATTGCGACCTGAATTAAGAATCAAACGATAAGAATGCAAAAAACCCAGCTCGCTGGCTGGGGTTTTTGTTATTTAATTAATAATTATCTTGGTACTTCTACATCGTCGAGACGAACAGCCTCACCAGAACCTTGTTGGTCAAATGGTGTGAAGTCGTATTCATCGTATGCGGCATATACAGCGGCCTTTGCTTCTTCCGTTGGCTCAACACGAATGTTGCGATAACGAGCAAGACCAGTACCTGCTGGAATTAACTTACCGATGATGACGTTTTCTTTCAGACCGAGTAATGGATCACTCTTCTCTGAAAGCGCCGCATCAGTTAATACGCGAGTTGTTTCTTGGAATGAAGCTGCAGATAACCATGACTCAGTAGCAAGGGAAGCCTTAGTGATACCCATAAGTTCTGGGCGACCAGATGCAGCCTTTGCGCCATTTGTAATGGTCTTGCGGTTTTCTGCTTCGAAACGACCACGTTCTACTAATTCACCTGGAAGCATCTCGGTATCTCCTGCTTCAAGCACAGTGATGCGCTTTAACATTTGACGAACGATTACTTCGATGTGCTTATCGTGAATACGAACACCTTGTGAGCGATAAACAGATTGGATTTCGTTAACCAAGTGAACTTGAGTTGCACGTGGTCCAAGAATACGAAGTACCTGCTTAGGATCGATTGAACCTTCGACCATCTTCTGGCCAACTTCAACGCGTTCTCCTTCTACAACAAGTAACTTCTTACGACGAGTAATTGGGTAAGCAACTTCTTCGCCACCATCTTCTGGCGTAACGACGATCTTCTTGCCCTTTGCATCTTCCATGAAGGAAACAATTCCTGCAGCTTCTGCAATTGGTGCAACACCCTTAGGTGTGCGTGCTTCGAAAAGTTCGACGATACGTGGAAGTCCGTGAACAGTTAAGTCAAAGTCCTTGTCAGCATCAACGGCACCACCGGTGTGGAAGGTACGCATGGTTAGCTGTGTACCTGGTTCACCAATTGATTGTGCTGCAATGATTCCGACTGCCTCACCGACTGCAACAAGTTGTCCCGCTGCAAGTGAGCGACCATAGCAAGCTGCGCACTGTCCGACCTTGCTATCGCAAGTTAGAACTGAGCGAATCATAACTTCATCGACTCCGGCTTGAACTAATTCTTCAATAACAGCATCGCCTAAATCAGAGCCTGCCTTAGCAATAACTTTGCCATCAACTTCAACATCTTCTGCCAAGGTGCGACCAAAGATTGAAGTTTCGACATCCTCGTCCTTAATTAAGTCGCCTGTTTGTGCGCGAGATGCGATCTTTAGAGTAAGACCACGATCAGTTCCACAATCTTCTTCACGAATAATTACATCTTGTGCAACATCGCAAAGACGACGGGTTAGGTAACCAGCATCTGCAGTACGAAGGGCGGTATCTGCTAGACCTTTTCGAGCACCGTGAGTAGACATGAAGTACTCAAGTACTGAAAGACCTTCGCGGAAGTTCGATTTAATTGGGCGAGTAATAATTTCACCCTTTGGGTTAGCTACAAGTCCGCGCATCGCGCCGATCTGCTGAATTTGCATCCAGTTTCCGCGAGCACCTGAGTTAACCATCATCCAAACAGGGTTGGTTGGTGCTGCTTTAAATAGCTCTTCCATATCGCTTCGAACTTCAAGAACAGCTTTGTTCCAGATCTCGATTAATTCCTGGCGACGTTCATCGTCAGTAATAAGACCTTTATCAAATTGGGACTGAATCCGTTCAGTCTTAGGTTCATGAGTTGCAATAATCGCTGCTTTGTTTGGCGAAGTAAAGAAATCTTCAATACCAATTGTTGCACCAGCGCGAGTTGCCCAATGGAAA
>JBCKHB010000012.1:0-29730 GCA_038906075.1 Candidatus Planktophila sp. | reverse complement strand
TCTAGAGATTGCATTTTATCGGATTTGTACAGAACTTCTAAGATTTTATCTGGGTTGCTGTTTAGGTTTGCTCTTGAAACAAGAGTCGATATGTTATCTCCAACTGCATCAACACTAATAGTTAACGCGTCTTTAAAGCCGGAGGAAAAACTACCAAAGGAATGAGCTCATGTCTCACTTTCTCATTCATTCTTGGAAAGGTTTCTCCATCGCTCACGACAAGGGAGATGTCTTCTAACTTGGCATTAGCGATCTTTAAGCATTCGTGAATAGAATAAATTGCAGGGTAGCCGACGGAAGATTTATGTCGGCTCAATCTCTCTTCTTCAATGGCTGCAACAACTTCGCCATCTTGTAATATTGTTGCAGAACTATCATGACTTTTAGCGGTGAATGAGTTGTGCATTCCTAGAACCAAGCTCGCTTCTTACTCCATTCATTTAATACACTTGCTACTTTTGATCTGCGGGATACGTCTAAATCCTACTATTTTTTCCTACGCAAAACCTCTAATAACCTATCTTCTAGCGATCCGAGAACTGAGTTAGATTCATAGCCTACGTTATTTCTCGCAAAACTATCATCAATTACAAATGGTCTCGAGTTATGCGGAACGATATATATTCCCGATTTTGATTGAAGAGTGTGGTGTATATATTCGATTAAGTCTCGAATCTTGATTGGATTCGTGGACGCAATAGGAAAAGCACTTCTTAAAATTGTTTCACTTGTAACCAATTTACTAATGAATGTCCCTGCGTCCTTGACTGAAACTAAATTATTGAATGGGGAATCTGGGCTGTGTATTTCAATTTTTCCGTCAGTCATCATTTTCCTAATTAGGTTGTCAATCCAATTTCTTTGATGATTTGAACCTAATATGGCTGGAAACCTCAAGATTTGAACATTCTTCACAGAGCTTCTCAAAATAATTTTCTCGGAAAATCGTTTACTAATGCTATAAGGATTTCTAGGTTTAGTTTTTGATTGCTCACTCACTTCAGAGTCTCTTATTTTCCCATAAACAGACACTGATGAAGCGTAGATAAAGGACTCCACTCCTGTCCTCTTGGACAGCTCTACCAATCTTTTAGTCATTAAATAATTATTCTTGAGTATCTTGTACGAAGTAGACTCACCCAGTTGTAAAGAAGCCAAATGAACGACAACGTCAAAACTATAATTTAGTGTTGAAATAAATTTTCGTTTTGTAAGATCACCATTCAATGCTGCGTGAATTCTATCAATATAATTCCGAGAAAGCACACTTGATAAATCTCCTTTGTGACTAACAGCAATTACTAAATGTCCAGCGTCTAGAAGATTTTTGATAACCTCCAGTCCGAGAGCGGAGGTTGCTCCGGTAACTAAAACAACTTTTACATCTTTTTTTTGCAAGAATTTTTTTTTAATTGGATTTTTATCACTATTCACATGAATTTATTTCATTGTGGGTCTTATATTTTGGACTAACTGGCCCCCATGTGGTGTCATCGCATTTTTCCCAACAAATTTTTCCATTAAATCTTCAAAGCTTTTTTGGTGGTCATGGGTTCTCTTGTAGAGCCTTGGCGCATCATGAAATTATCTGCTCTGGCGAGAAGGTATCTTTAGGATGCCAATTTAACACAAAGAAATACTACCAAAGTACTCTAAGATTATCTTCCAGATAAGGGAAAATCTAGGGTTGATTTCTTATAATAACTTTAGAGGTTGTTCTTATATATCGTATCTTTCTAGAGAGGTTCATCTTATGGCAGATTCTGAAGTAATTCCTTATATAGATTTTTCACATAAGAATTCCGAAATTCGTGCCGATCTAATAAATGCCTTCGAAAAAGTGATAGACGGTGGGCAATATATTCAAGGTACAGAAGTTTTGAATTTCGAAAGCGAATTTGCTCAGTATTGTGGGACAAATTTTGGGATTGGACTAGCTAATGGAACTTGCTCTCTAACTCTAATTCTCAAGTCCTTTAAATTCCCAACAAATTCTGAAGTTATAACTGCACCAAATTCCTTCATTGCTTCGGCTTCCTCAATTACACTTGCAGGATTGCGACCAGTCTTTGTAGATGTATCGGAAGATATGAATATGAACCCAGAACTTTTAGAAGAAGCGATTACTGAAAATACTAGGGCCATAATGCCAGTCCATCTAACGGGCCGTCCTGCCAAAATGGAAGCTATAAACCAAATTGCTAAGCGACATAATTTGATTGTAATAGAAGATGCAGCCCAGGCAGTTGGAGCTATGGTGGACGGAAAGAAAGTAGGGGGTTTAGGTGATTTTGCGAGCTTTAGTTTGCACCCTCTAAAGAATCTTCATGCATACGGCGACGCAGGGATTGTAACTTGTAATAGCGAAGATACAGCGAAGCGTCTCCAGATTTTAAAGAATCACGGCTTAGTTGATAGATCCACATGCGATATTTTTAGCTCTAATTGTAGATTAGATGAAATGCAGGCGGCTTTTTTACGTATTCAATTGCGCAAACTTGATGCTTGGACATTAGAGAGAAGAAGGCTCGCACACCGATATAACGAAAAACTGAACGATGTCGTCGATGTTCCGGTAGAAAATTCAAATGAATATCACGTTTACCAGACCTATATGATTAAAGCGTCTAACAGAGACAATTTACAAAAACACTTGAAGACTGCTGGAGTCGAGACTTCTATTCATTATCCGGTCCCGATTCATCTTCAACCCGCTGCAAAGAATCTAGGATATAAAGTTGGAGATTTTCCGATTACTGAAAAGTTAAGTCATTTAATTTTAAGTTTACCCTTATACGTCGGATTGAGCGAAAAAAGTCAAGATTATGTAATTGAACATATCCGTAATTTCTACGAGAGGAAACTTTCTCTTGACTAATCCTGTTTGGAAGGTGCCATATAATTATCTTCCTGAACAATTTAAAAATCGCGATGATATTTTTGATGCCTGGAGAGATCTTGCAAATTCTGCCGAGTTTACTCTTGGGCCGTCCGTGAATGAATTTGAGAATAATTTCAAGAAGTACATAGGTTCAAAATATTGCATTGCCACTAATAACGGTACTGATGCTCTAATTCTTGGGCTAAAAGCTCTTGGAGTAAGACCAGGCGATGAAATAATAACGGTACCCAATTCATTTTATGCCACTACTGGGGCAATTATCGCTTGTGGTGCTTATCCTGTTTTTGTAGATGTTGATGAAACTTACCAAATGGATGTGGAAAAAATCCAAGAGTCAATAACGCATAAAACGCGTTGTATTTTACCAGTGTACTGGGGTGGCGCTTCCCCTAGAATGTTAAAAATAGTCGAAATTGCTAAGAAGAATAATTTATCAATTATTGAAGATGCATGCATGGCAATAGGTGGAAGTCATAAAGGAATAAAAAGTGGTCGTTTTGGAAATGTCTCCGCTTTTAGTATGCATCCTTTAAAATCACTTAATGTCATGGGTGATGGTGGGATGATTACAACAGATGACGATGAGATTTATGAATGGTTAAAAAAATATAGAAACCATGGCATGGTTGATCGCGATCATATAGATATTTGGGGTGTAAACAGCCGGATCCAGCCACTGCAGGCAATTGTTGCAAACATAGAATTAAATAAAATAGATGCCATAATTGCGAAAAGAAATATTAACGCCCGTTATCTGGATGAGTCTTTAAATAAATTTAGTCCCAACATTAACATCCCTCCTAGATTTCAAGATGATATAGACACCTTCTCACTTTACATGTTTACTTGCAAAAATCGTGATGGGTTGTTAAATTTCTTACGTGATAACGGAATTGATGCAAAAATCCATTATCTTGTGCCATTGCACTTACAGGTGGCTGCAAAACCACTCGGTTATAGCAAAGGTAGCTTTCCACAAACTGAGTTGCAAGCTAATTCGATTATTACAATACCAGCGCACCAGTACTTAACCCAAACACAATTGGATTATATGGTTGAAAAAATTGGGCTCTTCTACACTCAATTATGAGAAAACAAAAATTAATTCTAGTTATTGGTTGTACTTTCAACCCTATCTTGGACTGAAGTACTACCTCTATTCGATGCAGGCTCCCCTTTAATTTCGCATTTCATAACGCTCTAATTATATTGCTTCTTCTTTAACCGAGAGAAATTTAATACTTATTGCATTGCGAACGATTGAATCGCTATAAGAAGGTGCTGAAGTGACACCCTAGAGTTGTAACCAAAATTTTGAATACGGGGTGTCCATGAAATTCTTAGTAGTCGGTGGGAACTCCCCGATAGCGATTGAGATTTCAAAGAGTTTAGCCACAGCGAATAAAGTTTGGTGTGTGACCAGAAATAGCGACACCCAGATTGTTGAATAACTCTCAAATCCAAATATTAATTTCTTAGAATGGGGTCTAAGTGAGCAACATTTTTTCGAATCTCATAATAGAGAGTAGAGGGATGAAACAGGTCTCGCTTCATCACAAATTTAGTCACAGTCATGATTTCCAATTAGATCACCTGGTCCATGATGGTTTAGATGACGGAGGTATAGCCAAGAGCATTGAGAACTTTCTTACGGAGCAAGTAAGATAATTCCATGGGACAAGAAATAGATCTAGTAACAAGCCTTCACCAAGCAACTAAGCGCGATTATCTTGGGCGGATGAATGATTCCAAAGTAGAAGCCATGATGGTCGCAAAGCGCTATGGCGCCGATTATTGGGATGGTGATAGGAAATTTGGATACGGTGGCTATAAATACATAGCAGGTAGGTGGGCCCCTGTAGCGCAAAAACTTATTGATAGATACAAATTACGTGTAGGAAGTAAAATTCTAGTCGTAGGTTGCGGGAAAGGATTTCTTCTTTATGAAATGCAACTACTCGAACCGAGTTTAGAGATTATCGGTTTTGACATTTCCCAGTATGGACTTGCCAATCGACACCAAGGGCTTAATGCAAATTTATTTATACATCGAGCTCAAGATCCATATCCATTCGCAGATAATGAATTCGATTTAGTTATCTCTCTTGGAACTCTTCATAATTTACACATTTATGAGTTAGAAATAGCAGTTGCTGAAATAGAACGTGTTGGTAAACAGGGCTACATAATGCTCGAAAGTTCTAGAAGTGAACTTGAGATGTTTAACCTTGAGTGCTGGTCGCTAACCGCTGAATCAATCTTAGATGTAGACGAATGGGTTTGGCTGTATAAGAAGTTTGGCTTTACTGGCGACTACGAGTTTATCTTTTTCGAATAATTATTATGCTAAAAATCCAAACTGCCGAGTTGGCTATTTTAGCTAAGAGCTCAAAACCTTTAGTAGTAGACGAGATTGGACTACTATTGTGAAACTTGGAAGTTCCTGTATGCCGCCCATTATTAATAATTCTCTAAAGATCCCGTCGGGTCTGCTCGGTTCTTCATTGAGCACATACAAGCTCCAAGCGTGTCCAACCAACAAAGAGAATTTACGTGTTCCATGGCGGTTTGGAAAGACCAAGCTCCTTAATTTTAATTCTTGGTTTGGATTTCTAGTTTATGATAATTTTTATAAAACCCGGTGCAATAAATCTTTAAGAATCTAATTAGCTTATTCCAATAATTATCAAGTCTTTCGTTTCTGTGAAATGGAAATTAGAAATTCTTTTCATCTATTATTGAATTTATACTCGGACCAAGATTTCAAATGGTCTCGTAGACAAGAAGATGGCATGAAATCGATTACTAACAAATCTAGAGTTACTCACAAGGTAATAAAACTTAGAGAGAATCTTCTTGAAGACCTTACTCCAAGCTCAAGTGCTTTATTTTAGCATTTCGAAACTTTGAAGAAGAGACATGGTATAGATATTTTCCTTAACTCACTTTTTGTTGAGAGCTTATTGCCAAAAATTAACGGAATTAAACTTTTCGTTTTATATTTTAATGGAGTTATTTCTGCAAGTGTCCTATTTTTCGTAGATGCCATTAACAGAACCGTGTACTACCCTTCGACCGCCTTTAATCCCTTGTATTCTAAATATATGCCTGGTCTTTTCAATTTAAAAAGGGGCTTCAAAATTACGCCACCATGGGATTTCTATGGGTAGATTTGGGCTATCCACGTCATGAATACAAACAGAAAATCGCAACTCACTTCTATCAAATGCAAGAATATTGCAATCAAAACTCCTTTAATGCTATGTTATTGAATCTTGAAGTCGCATTGAGGAATAGTCAATTCCGAAATATAATTCGAGGGCCAACATGGATTTCTTATTATTGCTGTCTGTTTGTTCGATTAGTATGCTCGTGTTATGGAATCAGCTGAAAATGGCACTCATGAACGCTTAGTTCCGAAAAGAGTTTATGATGTAGAGCCTTCACAAGTTTTTGCTGATTTTATGAAAACGGGTTGGACTCCAACTCTGTTAACTGGGGTTAGCACTGATGATGTTGTTTCTTTCTGTATCACACGCAGAGCCGAACTATCGAAAGCATTTACTGGTCTGCGTCTTATAATTCCGGCTGGAAATTACAAGCCCCGCAGTAATGACTCGGATTATGCATTTCGCCCGCATTCTGCTTTTGCTTACTACACTGGTGTGCAAGGTGTGGAAGCAACTGCTGATGCGGTCTTAGTGCTAGAGCCGCAAGGCGAAATGCATAATGCAATACTTTTTATTAATCCAAGATCCACGCGCGACACTGATGCTTTCTATCGTGATGCTAAATATGGAGAGTTATGGGTTGGTAGGCGATTTACTGTTGATGAAGCCGCCTCGCGTTATGGAATTGAAACACGAAGAGTCACAGAACTTGAGAGTTTTCTAAAGGATAGTAAGGCTATTGTTATTCGTGGAGAAGACGCCCTCGTTGACAAAACGGTTGCTAATAATGAGCGAGAGAGCGAATTAATGAACTTCACATCGGTTCATAGAATGATTAAAGATGAATATGAGATAACGCAATTACAGCGCGCAGTCGATGCAACTCATCTTGGGTTTAATGACTTAATCCGCGCACTACCCGCCGCAATTGCAACACCGCGCGGTGAACGCGTTATTGAAGGCGCTTTCTTTGGTCGCGCCCGCGTTGAAGGAAATGATATTGGTTACAACACTATCGCCGCATCGGGCTCGCATGCCTGTGTTTTGCACTGGACGCGCAATGATGGCGTGGTAAAAAACGGTGATTTAATTTTAATTGATGCCGGCGTAGAAATGGATTCGTTTTACACCGCCGATATAACTCGCACTTTACCCGTCAATGGAAAATTCACGCCAGCACAACGCTCGCTTTATATGTTGGTATATGAAGCACAGAAAGCTGGTTTTGCCGCAATTAAAGCTGGTGTTGATTTCTTATCAATTAATAAAGCTTGCCACACAGTCTTGGCTCAAGGATTAGTTGATATGGGTGTGTTAACTGTTAGTGCTGAAGAATCAATGCGACCAGAAGTTGGCCTGCATCGCCGATGGACACTCCATGGCGTTAGCCACATGCTTGGAATGGATGTACACGATTGTGCTGCGGCGCGCAAGGATCAATATACCGAAGCAAAACTAGCTGCGGGGATGGTTTTAACAGTTGAACCTGGGCTTTATATACAACCAGATGATGAATTATTCGCACCCGAATACCGCGGGATAGGTATTCGTATCGAAGATGATGTTTTAGTAACACAGGATGGTTGTATTAACTTGAGTGAGAAAATTCCTCGCCATCCTGATGAAATAGAAGCGTGGATGCAATCACTACGTTAATTAACTAGCAATTTGTAAACCAGCCCAAGCGGCAATTACTCCCAAAATAATTGATAGAAAAATATTTAAAGCAAACTTAGTTAAATCTTTTCTATCGCGATCCAAATCCAGCATGAAGGCAGACCATGTTGTGAAGGCGCCACAAAAACCAAAACCTAGAAAGAGAATATCCTTCGTTTCAAGAGTTGCAATTGCTCCGGCAATAAATGAACCGAGAACATTAATAAAGAGAATTCCCCAAGGAAAAGTTGCTCGAGTACGGAAATATTTATCAATCACATAACGCAGGGGCGCGCCAATGCCCGCACCGATAGTAAAGAAAAGAATTCTCATCTTTTACTCTTTGGTCTGATAAGCGCCATAATAATAAAACTTGCGATCAAAGATAGAGAAACAAAAACGGCGCCATGTATAAATGTGCCTTGCTGTGTCAGAACCGCAAGAGCGGAAAAAGTCGTAAACCCGCCCGCAAAACCAGTGATAAGAAATAGTTTCCTTAATTCGCTTGCATTTATGCGATAAGCCATAAAGGCGGCAACAGCAACTCCTATTTGATTAACTATAAAAACAGCGATGGCAGGTGAGTGGGGAAGGGTTTCAGAAATCTGCCAGCGCAGAAGCGAGCCAATGATTCCCCCGAGCGAAACAATTACAAGAGGTTTCACATACTAAACAATACCCTCGCGTTTGAAAATCTTGGAGCCCAACCACAGTAGCGGATCGTATTTAACGTCGGCTACACGCTCTTTCATAGGAATGATTGCGTTATCGGTAATACGAATGTGTTCTGGACATACTTCAGTACAGCATTTAGTGATGTTGCACATTCCAAGACCGTGCTCTTCTTGTGCTTTTTGTTTGCGATTTTTCAAGATATCAAGTGGATGCATATCCAATTCCGCGATTCTAATAAAGAAGCGAGGCCCCGCAAATGATTTCTTGTTCTCCTCGTGGTCGCGAATAACGTGGCAAACATCTTGGCATAAGAAACATTCAATACATTTGCGAAACTCTTGGCTGCGCTCAACATCTACTTGTTGCATACGAGCCTCGCCTGCCTTTAACCCCGCCGGCGGCTCAAAAGCTGGAATTTCCATAGCTTTCTTATAATTAAAAGAGACATCTGTAACTAAATCTTTAATTATAGGGAAAGCGCGCATTGGTGTGACGGTGATAGTTTCATCCTTTACAAAAGGTACAACTTGTGTCATACAAGCCAGACGAGGCTGACCATTAATTTCCATCGAGCAAGAACCACATTTACCCGCTTTACAATTCCAACGAACGGCCAAATCACCAATTTGTGTGGCTTGCACGCGGAGGATTAAATCTAGGACAACTTCGCCTTCGTTAACTTCTACCCGGAAATCTTTAAGCCCACCATCGGTTGCATCACCGCGCCAGATGCGCAGATTTATTTTGTGTGCCATTAGTTGGAACCGCCCTTCGCAATTTCGGCCGGAGTCATGTACTTCTCAAGTTCGTGTACATCAAAGAGATCGAATAGTTCTTTAGGCATTGTTGGCAAACCTTGTTCGCGAACTTGTACTTGTATTCCATCGAAACTTGAAATGTTGTTAACTTGTCGCCATTTATTATCCATACTTGGGAAATCATCTCGGGTGTGACCGCCACGCGATTCTTCGCGGCGAATAGCCGATTTAGCACTACTTTCAGCCACCAATAACATATTATCGAGATCAAATACTAAGTGAAAACCAGGATTAAATTTTCTATCTCCTGATACCGAAACGTTTTGACTACGTTTTTTAATTTCAGCAATTTTTTCTATCGCATCTTGCAATTCAGTACGCGTGCGAATAATTCCGACCAAATTATGAGTTACTTCTTGCAATTCAGCGTGAAGTGAATATGAATTCTCGCCGCCGCTTCGAGTAAATGGCGCCGCGATGCGCTCTGCAGCGCTGGCAATTGATGAATCACTTACCTCTTTTCTTTGCACGGTTTTCAAATATTGCGCTGCGCCAATCCCAGCACGGCGCCCGAAAACCAAAAGATCCGATAATGAATTCCCACCAAGGCGATTAGAGCCGTGCATTCCGCCAGCAACTTCACCTGCTGCAAATAATCCAGGAACACCAACTGCTGCTGCCGTTTCTGGCAACACTTCAACTCCACCCATTACATAATGGCAAGTTGGGCCAACTTCCATTGGCTCTTTTGTAATATCAACGCCAGCTAGTTCAAAAAACTGATGCCACATGGATGGAAGGCGTTTCTTAATAACTTCTGCTGGCAATCTTTTAGAGACATCTAGAAAAACACCACCGTGTTCGGTGCCACGGCCGGCTTTAACTTCGCTGTTAATCGCGCGCGCAACTTCATCGCGCGGCAATAATTCAGGTGGGCGACGATTATTATTTTGATCTAAATACCAGCGGTCTGCTTCGGCTTCATTATCTGAATACATTTCTTTAAATACGGCTGGGATGTAGTTGAACATAAAACGCTCACCCTTGGTGTTGGTAAGAATTCCACCTTCACCACGCACAGATTCAGTTACAAGAATCCCACGCACAGATGGTGGCCATACCATTCCAGTTGGGTGGAATTGCAAAAACTCCATATCAACTAAATTCGCACCAGCCTTAAGCGCCAGCGCATGTCCATCGCCAGTGCCTTCCCAAGAATTAGATGTAATCTTAAAAGTTTTACCGACCCCACCTGTCGCAATTACAACTGCTGGTGCTTCAAAGAGGACTTCGGAACCACTTTCGCGCCAGTAACCGTAAGCGCCAGCGACAGCGCCGTCTTCCTTTAAAATATCAGTAATTGTTAATTCAGCAAAGACTCTTATATGGCTCTGGGCATCACCGTGATCGCGTTTATCTTTTTGTTGTAGAGCAACAATTCTTTGCTGCATTGTGCGAATTAATTCAAGACCTGTTCTGTCTCCAACGTGTGCAAGGCGCGGATATTCATGGCCGCCAAAGTTGCGTTGGGAAATCTTTCCTTCGGCAGTTCTATCAAAGAGTGCGCCCCACATTTCAAGTTCCCAGATGCGATCAGGTGATTCTTTAGCGTGAAGTTCGGCCATGCGGTAATGATTTAAGAATTTACCTCCGCGCATGGTGTCGCGAAAATGAACCATCCAGTTATCACTGTCGTTGACGTTTCCCATTGCGGCTGCAGCGCCGCCTTCAGCCATAACTGTGTGAGCTTTACCAAAGAGTGATTTACAAATAATTGCAACACTCAAACCTGCTTCGCGCGCTTCCATCGCTGCGCGCAAACCCGCACCACCAGCACCAATAATTAGTACATCGTATTTATAGCGCTCAAGGGCTGACATTGATGTACTCCTTAGAAGAAATAAAAATTAGTAATGGCGCCGGATGCAACGGCACGGACATAGATATCAGCAAAAGCCACACCGAATAAAGAAAGACCAGCAAAAGTTCCGTGCTTATGGTTTAAAGCCGAAACCCAGCTCCATAATTTATAACGCACTGGGTGAGCGGAAAAATGTTTTAGACGTCCACCAATTGCGTGTCGGCAAGTATGACATGACATCGCATAAAACCAGAGAAGAATTGCGTTATTGAGCAAAACTAAAGTTCCAACGCTCATATGACCCCATTGACCATGCTCATTTTTAAAAGCTAGAACTGCGTCAATAGTTAGCAAAATGTTGAAAATTAAACCAAAGTAAAAAAAGTAACGGTGTGCATTCTGTAGAATAAGTGGTGCGCGTGTTTCGCCAGTATATTTAGTGTGTGGTTCAGCAACTGAACAAGCAGGTGGTGATAACCAAAAGGCGCGGTAATACGATTTGCGATAGTAATAACAAGTCATGCGGAATCCAAGTGGGAACATTAATATAAATAATGATGGTGAAATCCCAATTCCGAAGTATTTATTATTAAAAGGTTGCCCGAGTAGTGATGATCCTTCGATACACGAGCTTGATAAACATGGTGAATAAAAAGGTGAGACCAATGGTTCGGCGAAGTAATATTTATTTTCAAAGGCACGAAAAGTTGCATAAATTACAAAACTAAACAGAACGCCAAAAGTAATTGCTGGTTGTAAGCGCCAATTATCAGTACGAAGGGTGCGCTCTTTAATCTTTGCTCGTGTTGGTGAAAAAACACCTGACATTTATGCGCCCCTAAAATATAAGTGAAAATTGCACTGCTTTAGGGGTAAGTCTGCTCTCGTATTTTGTTTGAGGCTAGGCATACCCTCGCGTAAAGAGTATGAAGTCAGCCACAGAAATAATAAAGCTGGCGGAGGGCGTGGGATTTGAACCCACGATACTTTCGTATGCCGGTTTTCAAGACCGGTGCACTCGGCCGCTATGCGAGCCCTCCGCGGGAGAGGTTACCCGAAGATCTCCTATCTTAAAAATTCAAGCAGGAAGTTCGAGTAATTGCTCAATAATTATTGCAACTCCATCGTCAGTGTGAGGCAACGCTACTGCTTTTGCATGTTTTATTGCATCTGGATGACCATCTGCCATTGCATACGATCTCCCACACCATTGCAACATTGAAAAATCATTTGGGTTATCACCAAATGAAACACATTCATCGGCTGTAATGCCTAACCGCTCGGCCATGCGCGCAAGTGTTGCGCCTTTTGAAACGCCGAGGGCTGAAATTTCTAATAGCGAATCATGCGGATTGGAATGAGTAACTGTTACTAAACCCTCGAGTTCTTTTGTTGCAATTGCCAACATTTCATCCGATGAAAGTTCTTGTTCGCTGCAACGCGCTAATAATTTAAGCGCTGGGGATGTAACAATTTCTTCAATCTTTTCAACGCCTAGATTGTCTAAGCCAACATCCCATCGAGGTATATATGCTTTTTCGCGATGAAAATAATTATGTGATTCAACAGCAAATGATATTTGTGGAATTGCTTTTCGCAGGCGTCTGATTGTTTCAATTTGCGCATCAACTGGCATTAGCCATTCTTCAATTACTTTGGCTTTTTGTAAGTTATAGAGCATTGCGCCATTACCACAAATTGCTTTACCTATACCGAAGGCTTCTTGGATTTCGGGCATCCAGCGTGGTGGGCGACCGGTCACAAAGTAAATTTCGATTCCCATTGAATGCGCTTTACGAAAGGCATTAATTGTTCTTTGTGTAATTTTGCCGTAATGCGCAACAATTGTTCCGTCTAAATCACTTGCAATTAGTTTTGGACGTTTACTCACACCAACTCAAATCGTTTTGTGCCAAGAAATGGTTGCAAAGCCGCAGGGACATTTACGCTGCCATCTGCATTTTGGTGATTCTCTAAAATTGCAACAATCATGCGGGGGACTGCAACTAAGGTTCCGTTAAGTGTTGCCACATTTTGAGTACCACCTACACTCTTGAAGCGGATATTTAAACGCCGAGCTTGGAATTCGGTGCAATTGGAAGTACTTGTTACTTCACGATACGCGTTCTGGGTTGGGATCCAAGCTTCAATATCGAACTTACGGCTTGCACTAGAGCCAAGATCACCAGAAGCCACATCAATTACTCGGTATGGAATCTCCATCGCGTTTAGGAAATCTTTCTCCCACTGCAATAAGCGTTTATGTTCTTCTTTTGCTTGGTCTGGATGGCAGAAAGAGAACATTTCAACTTTATCAAATTGATGAACCCGAATAATTCCGCGGGTATCTTTACCATAAGTTCCGGCTTCGCGACGAAAGCAAGTTGAATAACCAGCGTAACGAATTGGTAATTTTTCGATTGGTAAAACTTCATCCATATGAAAAGCTGCCAGCGGAACTTCACTGGTGCCAACTAAATACATGCCATCGCGTTCTAATTGATAAACATTTTCAGCAGCTTGTCCAAGAAACCCAGTGCCTTCCATCGCTGCTGGGTTAACTAGTACTGGTGGAATCACTGGAGTAAAACCAGCTTTAACTGCACTAGTGATTGCGTAATTAACTAAAGCAAATTCAAGGAGAGCACCGGCCCCTGTTAAATAATATGAGCGCGCACCTGAAACTTTCGCACCTCGTTCTGTATCGATTGCTCCTAATAATTTACCAAGTTCGACATGATCTTTTGCGGCAAAATCTTTAAACTCTCGTGGGGCTCCAACATGTTCGATAATTTTAAAATCTGCTTCGCCACCAATTGGTGCTTCGGGATCTAAAATATTAGAAAGTAGAAGTGCAGCTGCCTTGGTCGCTTCTTCAAGTTCGGCGCGTTTTGCATCTGCGACTTTAACTTTTCTAGCTAAATCTTTAGCACTCTCAAGTAACGCGACTTTTTCGCCATCTTTTGCCGCGGCTACTGATTTCGAAAGCGTATTTTGTTCTGCGCGTAGTTTTTCAAACTCACTTATCGCAAACCGGCGAGTTTCATCTAGAGCTAAAACTTTATCAACAATTGAAACATCTTCTCCACGGTTTTTTTGTGATGCGCGCACCACATCGGGGTTTTCACGTAAAAACTTAATTTCAATCATTTATTGGCTTTTTCTCGTGGATACGAACCTAAAAATCGAATATCTTGGCAAATCTGTCGCAAACTTTCGACCGTCTCTTTAACTGAGGTGTCATTAATGTGGCCTTCGGCATCGATAATGAAATGGTAGTGGCCGAGTTCTAAACCTGTTGGACGGCTTTGAATAAAAGTTATATTTACATTGCGTTTGGCAAACTCAGAAAGGATTTCTAGAAGTGCGCCGGGGTGATCAATTGCGATAAAGACGGCTAGGGATGTACGGTCATTGCCACTGCTCTTTGAAATTTTGCCCGGTTTAGAGACAAGAATAAAGCGCGTTACCGCCCCATCAATATCACCAATATTGTCGGCAATCACTCTTAAGCCGTAGTGCGAAGCCGCAATAGGTGCAGCAATAGCTGCATCAAATTCTCCGCGCGCGATTGCTTGTGCAGCCGCTGCTGTTGATCCTGTTTGGACTATTTCTGCCTCTGGATAGTTTGTAGCAATATAGGTACGGCATTGGGCTTCTGCGTGCGGATGGGTTGCAATTCTTTTGATCTCAATATCGTCTTGCTTTGTCATTAAAGCAAAAGAGACAGGCAAAGTTACTTCTCCGACAATTGTAAGCGGTGTACCCATTGCTAATTCATCCAAAGTTCTTGCAACGACACCTTCAACTGAATTCTCAATTGGTACAAGAGCGAAGTGAGCATTTCCCTGCCGAAGCGCCTCTAAGGTCGCGGTGACATTTGCATACGGAATTAGTGAGTCGTTAGATGAAGTGATTTTTTTTAGCGCCGCTTCAGTAAAAGTTCCAATTGGCCCTAAATATGCGTATGTACTCATTTGCTAATGATAGCCGAGCACCTTGCGTGCATGTGACGGGGTATCTGTTATCAAAACATCAACGTTGTTGTTAGCGCAAAAATGCATATCATCAGCGTCATTGACTGTCCAAACAAAGATGTCGCGTGAATCTTGCACGATTCGTGGGTTTTTTTGTAACATCTGGATACTTGGCCCAAGAGCGCTAGCCGAAGTAAATCGGCGCATTACTTTACTGTTATATGGTTCGAAAAGCGCAACAGATCTTTGATGCTTATCCCACCTTTTTACCCGCTCGATTGCTAACCACGAGAAAGACATAATTGCAACATCAATTGATAGCTTCTCTTCAGCAATTTTACTCATAACAACTTTTTCGATTTGCCCACTTGTTGGCACTGGGTGTTTTGTCTCAATCGCAATATCTTTCTTGGCATCGCGCGCAATTTCTAGAAAATCATCTAGCAGTAAAACATCGCCATAGATTCTTTTAATCTCCATAAAATTTAATTCAGCGATACGCGACGAATGACCAGCGATACGTTTCATGTCGGCGTCATGCCACAAAATAGCCAGATTGTCTTTAGTTAACCGAATATCGCATTCAAGGCCATCGGCGCCATGATCTATCGCTGCCATATAGGCCACCCGGGTGTGCTCTGGAAAGTGTGCGGATGCGCCACGATGCGCGTAGATTTTCATGCTTAAGATTAACACCGTTAGGCTTACCTAGTATGGGCGCCTTCTTCTTTGAAAGTTCTGCGCGTTCGGCATTAGGTTTACAAAGAAATGGAAATGAAGATTCTGCACTAACTGCAGGAAAATTTATTGCAGTGGCCGATGGAATGGGTGGTCATGCTGGCGGCGAAGTTGCTTCAAGGATTGCAATAATAACTTTGGCAGCCCTTACTCCGATGCTCTCTGATGAATCTATAGATACGGATTCTATTGAAGATTTACTTTTAAACTCGCTGCACACAATTGACAATGAAATTAGTGAAATCTCGCACGTTAAAACTGCATTGCGTGGCATGGGTACAACTCTTACTGCGCTACTTTTAAATAAAAATAAAGTCGCGCTTTTACATGTTGGAGACTCTAGATGTTATCGTTTGCGTGGAAGTGATTTAGAGCAGTTAAGTAATGACCACACCGTTTTGCAACAATTACTTGATCAGGGCGCGATCACGCCTGCCGAAACTCACGACCACCCACAGAGATCAATGTTGACTCAAGCGGTTATGGGAGAAGGCGATTTGACTCCAGTCCTGCAGGTTTATGAAGTTAAGAAGAATGATCGTTTTCTGCTGTGTAGTGATGGTTTATCCAGTGTTTTAACGGAAAAAGAAATAAAAATACTTATGAAAAATAAAGATAAGGATGTCGCAATTAAAGCTTTAATTGATGCTACTTATATTAATGGTGCCCCTGATAATGTCACTGTAATAATCGCCGATGTCGCAGACAGTTCCAATAATGAAATTGAATTACATGGTGCAGCACAATGAAAAATAAACTATTGGGTGATCGGTATGAATTAGGCGAAATGATTGGTACTGGCGGCATGGCTGATGTTTACATAGCCCGCGACAAACGCCTAGAGCGCGAAGTAGCAGTAAAAGTTTTACGGAGTGATTTAGCAAAAGACCCATCTTTTGTTGCGCGCTTTAGAAAAGAAGCCTTCGCTGCCGCCGGTTTAAATAACCCTGGAATTGTTGCGGTCTATGATTCTGGAGAAGAGCCTGCGCCCTACATTGTTATGGAATTAGTTTCGGGCCACACCTTGCGTGAATTAATTCATAGCGGTGAAAAATTACCACTTAGCCGCGCCTTAGAAATCGGCGCAGGGATTCTTGCTGCACTTGAATATTCGCACGAGTGTGGAATTGTGCACCGTGATATTAAACCCGCCAACATTATGATAACCGATCAGGGAGATGTAAAGGTTATGGATTTTGGTATTGCGCGCATTTTAGATGATCTAAATGCAACACTTACCAGCACTTGGAATATTGTTGGAACGGCGCAATATTTATCACCCGAACAAGCGTTAGGTGAAGCTGTTGATGCGCGAAGTGATATTTATTCAACGGGTTGTTTGTTATATGAACTTTTAACTGGCAAGCCACCATTTGTTGGCGATACCCCTGTATCTATTGCATACCAACATGTTTCCGCCGAACTTGTAGCACCAAGTAAAATACAGCCTGCTTTGCCTGCAGGTATTGATATTTTACTTGCGATTGCTCTAGCGAAAAAGCCTGAAGACCGATATGCATCGGCTGGTTTAATGCTTGATGACTTATTTAAAATTCGGGACGGACAAGCAGTAACAACAAAGATTGCGCGCAAAAAAATCTCTCGAGGGAAATTCTTAAGTGGTGCAGTTGCTGCCCTTCTTTTTTTGTCCCTAGCAATAGGTGGTTTATTTCTATCGCGCGGTGGTATAGCTACAACTAGCGGGCTAGAGATCCCGAATGTTGTTGGCTTAATTCAAGCCGATGCCCAAATAATGCTAAAAGATTACGTCGTAACAATTGCGCGTGCACGCGATGCCTGGATTCCAAAAGATCGAATTGCCAGCCAAATTCCTTTAGCAACAACGAAGGCCAAAAAAGGCTCCGGTGTTCTCCTTACGATTTCTGATGGTCCTGGAGATGCGGTTGTCCCAATGGACTTAGTTGGGCTCTCACTTATAAATGCACGTACCGCTCTTGCCGCAGTAGGCCTGGTAATTGCTAAAACTGAAGCGGTCCCATCAGATTCACCACAAGGAACTGTTTTAAAAGTAACTCCGGAACCTGGTTCAACAATTACCGCTGGCACTGGAGTTGTTTTACGAATTGCAAGTGGTGAAGTTCAGGTTCCAGACCTTATTGGAGTAGATGCTATCCAAGCGAAAACTATTTTAGTTCAAGCAGGATTTTTAGTAAATGAAATTGAAGCTTACGATGTAAGTCAATCTATTGGAGTTGTTATACGACAAGCCCCTGATGCTGGTACAACACAGACGATTGGAAAATCAGTAACAATTACAATTAATAAAGCACCTTAAATCTTTAGCCAACAACCGGCGCTAACCCAACTGCTTTAGCGCGTGCATCTTTATCACCGCATTGCACCAACCAATTAGCCAGCATAAGGTGACCATGTTGTGTTAATACTGATTCTGGGTGAAACTGAACTCCCTCTATTGGTAAAGTTTTATGACGCATTGACATAACAACACCAGAATCAGTGTTGCTGGTAATTTCTATTTCGTCAGGAACGCTTTCACGTTCTACTGCAAGTGAGTGATAACGAGTTGCGGTAAAAGGTGAAGGAATGTCAGCAAGAACTCCTGCTCCTTTATGTATTATTTGTGATGTTTTCCCATGCAATAATTCAGGAGCGCGCGAAACTTTTGCACCAAATGCCACGCCAATTGCTTGATGACCTAAACAGACACCAAAGAGTGGAATTTTATTAACGGCGCAATAATTAATCATTTCAACACTAACACCGGCCCGCTCTGGGATTCCAGGACCTGGAGAAATTAAAACGCCATCAAAATCTTTGGCAGCATCTGCTGATACTTCATCGTTTCGAACCACCGTACATTCGGCGCCTAGTTGAGCCAGATATTGCACTAAGTTAAAGACAAAAGAGTCATAGTTGTCGATGACAAGAATTTTGGTGGCCACGGGCGCCATTCTCCCTCATCCGAGCACGATTATGCTTTCCCTTATTTCGTAGTAACCTAACGCCTATGCCTAAATCAAAATTGCGCAAGAAGGTAGTTGAAAAGAGAACTCACGAGCAGGAAATCGTCGCTCACGCTCCCCACGCTCCGCTTGAAAGCCCGTCGTGGCTCGCTCCAACAATGGTTACGGCCTTCTTAATCGGTCTTTTCTGGATTGTTACTTTCTATGTCACACAGACCAGGTACCCAGTTCCTGGAATAGGGGCTTGGAACATGATCATTGGATTCGGTTTTATTGGTTTGGGTTTCACTCTCGCCACGAAATGGCGTTAATACCTTCTTACTAATTACATCTTTGTAATTCTCCACACCGTGGATAACTTCTGTGGATAACTATCTTTTCTGAAGTAATACGGCGCTGGCGATAACTCCGCCGATTAAGCCACCTAAGTGAGCGCGCCAATCAACGCCACCTAAGAGAAAACCTATCGCAAAGTTAATTCCAATAACCACGCCAATCGATCGTGTGTCAGCGCCAATTCGCTTGCCGACAATAACTAGGGCCCCAAATAAACCAAAGATCGCCCCGGATGCACCTACTGAATAACTCCATGGAGAAGCAAAGTATGCCGAAGTAAGTGAGCCTGTTAAAAGCGAGAAGAAAAAGAGTATTAAAAACTTTTGTTTTCCGAATGCTTCTTCTATTGGATTTCCTAAAACCATTAAGGCATACATGTTAAAACCTAAATGCAGTAGGCCGCCGTGAGTGAGCGCCACGGTGAAAAGTCGATACCACTCGTTACTTGATTTTAAATAATCTAAATTAGGAAGTAATAAGTCGCTCTGCAGGTTGGGCAATAACATCGCCACCAAATATGCCCCACAAATTATCGCTATGAGTGAATATGTGGCCGAGCGTTTCATCGCAAATAAATTATGAAATAGTGATGCTATTTATTGTAATCGGAGTCGACGGGACATCTCCGGCGCTAGTTTTTGCAGTTGCAATTGCATCAATCACGCCTTGGCTGGCGCTATCTTTTACTTCACCAAAAATACTGTGTTTGCGGTTTAACCATGTTGTTGGCGCCACAGTAATAAAAAATTGTGAGCCATTTGTTCCCGGTCCAGAATTAGCCATTGCAAGAATGTATGGGTGATCAAAGGTTAACTCTCCGTGAAACTCATCAGCGAACCGGTAGCCTGGACCACCAGTTCCTTTACCGAGTGGGTCTCCGCCTTGAATCATGAAGCCTGAAATAACGCGGTGAAAAATTGTCCCGTCGTATAAATTCGCACTTGTTTTTGCACCGGTTCGTGGGTCAGTCCATTCCTTTACACCGGTTGCTAATTCAACAAAATTAGCTACGGTTTTAGGTGCATGATTTGGAAATAATTCGATGACGATCTCACCCATTGATGTGTGCATAGTGGCTGTTGTGTTTGACATTTTGTAACCATTTTCTTTTTTATTCGGGTTCAGTGGTCGCGTGAATTAATAATTATTTGTGGAGACCAGGGGAATCGAACCCCTAACCCCCGCCTTGCAAAGGCGGTGCTCTACCAATTGAGCTAGGTCCCCGTGTTAGCGCGAGGTGGGCCTAGATGGACTCGAACCATCGACCTCTTCCTTATCAGGGAAGCGCTCTAACCAGGCTGAGCTATAGGCCCGCACTTTATTAATTGCTTTCACAATTATCTAAAGAGCAGAAGCGCAAGGTTACCTTGAACTCCGCTAGAGCCAAAACTCAGAGTCCGAACACTACTAACTTTTGGCTGAAATCTCATCTTCGCTGTTCTTGGTCACTGAAACAAGCGAGACACCATCATCGAGATTGACTAAGCGAACTCCCATTGAATCACGCCCTGTTTGGCGCACCTCCGCCGCTGGTGTTCGCATAACTGTGCCAGATGATGTAATCGCAAGGACCTCATCTTCATTACGCAAGACAAGTGCGCTAACTAATGACCCGCGTGAATTCTCATCAATCTTTGCTGCTTTAATTCCAATTCCACCACGTCGTTGCAAACGGTATTCATCTATTGCTGTTTTCTTTCCATAGCCGCCATCGGTTGCTGTAAATACAAAAGAATTTCTCGTTAATTCTGAATTAATGCGCGCCATAGTAAGTAATTCATCGCCTGTGCGAAATTTCATTCCGATTACTCCGCTAGTTGATCGTCTCATTGGACGTAGAGATTCATTATCCGCGGTAAAACGAAGCGACATTGCCTTAGTTGAAACTAGCAAAAGTTCATCTTCTAAATTAACAAGGGATGCGCTAACAACTTCATCACCTGTTTTAAGCGAAATTGCAATCAAGCCACCTGTGCGCTGTGAATCATATTCTGTTAGCGGTGTCTTTTTTACTAACCCGCTTTTAGTTGCCAACACAAGGTAAGGAGAAATCAAGTAATCCTTCATTGATAAAACTTGTGCAATCTTTTCTTCGGGTTTAAATGCCATTAAATTTGCGACATGTTGCCCTCGAGCATTTCGCCCGACGTCAGGTAGTTCATGCACTTTGGTACGATAAACTCGACCTTGATTTGTGAAGAAGAGTAACCAATCATGAGTTGATGCGACGAAAAAATGATCTACCACATCATCTTCTTTAAGGGCAGCCCCTTTGACTCCACGGCCGCCTCGTCGTTGCGAACGGTATAGCTCTGCCATGGTGCGCTTTGAATAACCACCACGAGTAATTGTTACAACAACATCTTGATTGGGGATTAAATCTTCGGCAGAGAAATCACCTTCGCTCGCCACAATTTGAGAACGTCTTTCGTCTCCGTATTTTGTAACAAGATCAGCTAGCTCAGTTTTGATTATTTCACGCTGTTTTTCTGGACTAATTAAAATCGTACTAAGTTCAACCATCTCCGACATAAGAGTGTCGTATTCATTGTTAATTTTCTGGCGCTCAAGTGCTGCAATGCGACGCAGTTGCATATCCAGAATTGCATTTGCTTGAATTTCATCGACATCAAGTAATTTCATTAAGCCTGTTCGGGCTTCTTCTGGCGTCGTGCTGGCGCGAATTAATGCAATTACAGCATCTAGTGCATCAAGGGCTTTTAGATAACCTTTTAAAATATGTGCGCGCTTTTCTTTCTCAGCCAAACGGAATTTGGTCCGGCGCACAATAACTTCAATTTGGTGTTCGATATAAAAGCGAATAAATTCATCAAGCCGCAATGTGCGTGGAACACCATCTACAAGTGCCAACATATTGGCACCGAAAGTGTCTTGTAATTGAGTTTGCTTGTATAAGTTATTAAGAATTACTTTCGGAATTGCAGAATTTTGTAAAACAACAACCAAGCGCTGACCAAGGCGTTCGTTTCCTTCATCGCGCACATCGGAAATACCCTTTATTTTCCCATCTTTAACAAGTTCGGCTATTTTTAGCGCCAAATTATCTGGGTTAACTTGGTAAGGCAACTCTGTGACAACCAAGCAAGTTCGTTTATTAATTTCTTCTACCTGCACAACTGCGCGCATCGTAATTGATCCGCGGCCAGTGCGATATGCATCTTCAATTCCGGTACGCCCAACAATTAACGCTTTCGTTGGAAAGTCGGGAGCTTTGACAATTTTTAAAAGTGCAGTAAGTGTTTCATCTGGTTTTGCATCAGGATGCGCAAGTGCCCAACCAACAGCTTCGCCAATTTCGCGCAAATTATGAGGTGGAATATTAGTTGCCATACCAACGGCAATTCCAGCGCTGCCATTTACTAATAAATTAGGGAAACGACTTGGTAGAACATTTGGTTCTTCCGAACGTCCGTCGTAGTTCGGTGAAAAATTAACTGTGTCTTCATCGATATCGCGCATCATCTCCATTGCAATAGGAGATAAACGTGCTTCGGTATAACGCATTGCTGCTGCTGGATCGTTGCCTGGAGAACCAAAGTTTCCATTGCCATCTACTAATGGATAGCGCAACGACCAGTGTTGCGCTAAACGAACTACGGTGTCATAAATCGCGCCATCACCGTGAGGATGATAATTACCCATAACATCGCCAACGATGCGCGAAGATTTGTAATAACCTTTATCTGGCCTGTACCCCGCGTCATACATTGCATATAAAACGCGGCGGTGCACTGGCTTCAAGCCATCTCGAACATCGGGCAAGGCTCGTCCGACAATAACCGACATTGCGTAATCTAAATAAGAGCGCGCCATTTCAACTTGTAAGTCGATGGTTTCAATTCTGTCGTAGTTGCTTTTCATTTCATCCATTTAAATATCCAAAAATCTTACATCTTTAGCATTTCGCTGAATAAATGCGCGACGTTGTTCGACATTTTCTCCCATTAGAACTGAAAATAAGTCGTCGGCGGCTGATGCATCCTCAAGTGTTACTCGAATAAGGATTCGGTGTTCTGGATCCATCGTTGTATCCCATAATTCTTTCGCAGGCATTTCACCTAAGCCTTTAAAGCGTTGGATTCCATCTTCTTTAGGTAAGCGTTTTCCTGCTTCGATTCCAATTTTAATAAACCCGTCTCGCTCACGGTCAGAAAAAGCGTATTGGACTGGTTCCTTGCCGCCCCATTTCAGCTTATAAAGTGGTGGTTGAGCCAAATACACATAACCTTTTTCAATTAACGGGCGCATAAATCTAAATAATAAAGTTAATAACAATGTGCGAATATGTTGGCCATCAACATCAGCATCGGCCATCAAAACAATTTTGTGGTAACGAAGTTTTGCAATATCAAAATCATCATGCACGCCAGTACCGAGTGCCGTAATTAACGCCTGCACTTCGTTATTTTGTAAAACACGATCAATGCGCGCTTTTTCAACATTTAGAATTTTTCCTCGAATTGGCAAGACTGCTTGATTTCGTGAATCGCGCCCGCCTTTTGTTGAACCGCCAGCAGAATCACCTTCAACAATATAGAGCTCGCATTTTTCTGGGTCTGTCCATTGACAATCCGCTAATTTTCCTGGCATCCCGCGGCCTTCTAATAAACCTTTTCGACTTCTAGATAAATCGCGTGCTTTCCGCGCTGCCACACGGGCTGCCGCTGCATCAATACTTTTACGAACAATCTCTTTACCTTCAGTAGGATTTTTTTCAAACCAAGTGGTTAATTCTTCATTTACAACTTTTTGCGTAAAGGCCTTAGCCTCAGTATTGCCTAGTTTTGTTTTTGTTTGGCCTTCAAATTGCGGGTCGATTAATTTGATTGAAACAATAGCGGTTAAGCCTTCACGCACATCATCGCCAGTTAAGCGATCTTCTTTTTTGCGGATAAAACCTTGCTCTTCCCCGAATTTGTTGACAACCGATGTAAGTGCGGTGCGAAAACCATCTTCATGTGCCCCGCCTTCGTGTGTGTGAATAGTGTTGGCAAAGGTATATACCGATTCAGAGAAACCAGCGTTCCATTGCATAGATACTTCTAGCGCTATTTTTCGTTTGGTGTCCTCAGAATAAAAAGCGATAATCGATTTGTGTGTCTCGCCACGAGTTGAATTTAAATGTTTAACAAAATCTGTAATACCACCATGATATTGGTAGCGAACAATTAGTTGTTCGCCCTTTTCATCCACATGTCCCGCACGATTATCGGTTAAAGTTAAAGTTAAACCTTTATTCAGAAAGGCCATTTCTCGGAAACGAGTCGAGAGAACTTCAAATGAGTAATCTGTTGTTTCGAAAATTTCCTCTGACGGCCAAAACCTAACCGTTGTGCCGGATGTTGTTGATGCCTCCCCTTTTTTAAGAGGTGTGGTTGGAACTCCAAGTTTATAATTTTGCGACCAAAAATTTCCGTCGCGTTGCACAATTACTGATAAGTCACGGCTGAGTGCGTTCACTACAGAAATACCTACTCCGTGCAAACCACCGGCGACGGCGTAACCGCTGTCGCCAAATTTTCCACCTGCGTGTAAAATCGTTAATACAACTTCAAGTGCTGGTTTCTTTTCGATTGGGTGAATATCGACTGGAATTCCACGACCGTTATCGATTACTTCAACTCCACCATCGGCCATCAAAGTCACATTAATTTCAGTGCAATAACCAGCTAAAGCTTCATCTACTGAGTTATCAACGACTTCGTAAACCAAATGATGTAAACCTCGTTCCCCAGTTGAGCCGATATACATGCCTGGGCGTTTGCGAACAGCTTCTAAACCCTCTAGGACTGTGATCGCGCTGGCGTCGTATTTTGCTGGCTTCTCTGGCACAAAACTCCCTATAAAGGCCGATAGGGGTTAAATCCCTAATTACATGCCTTTATCCTATCTATAAAACTAGTACTGGGTTGCTGATACCAAGCCTTGTGTGTGGGTATAGCCGAACGAGGAAGCGATGGGTGGGGGTTCCTAGTGTGGAAGCTCTTTTTTGTCGGTTTTACCCGTATGTGTCCCGCGGCCCTCGCGCCCCGCGGATTGTGCGGATTCCACGCTTCCAAGTTGGACCTTGCGGGCCAATGAAGCGCAGCGACTCAATAAGGATCCCTGTTACGTCGCTTTGGATGGTTCCTAATAATTGATCTGAAACAAGAGATAGTTGGGTTGCCCACGCAGTTGAAGATGTTTGCACTGTTAAAACACCATCTAAAATTGAAATAGGTGTTGTGTGTTGCGCTATTTCAACACCAACAATTTTACTCCATGTTGTGAAGAGAGTTCCTTCAGCAAGCCCGTTTTCCCAATCGCGCTCGTTTATTAAATTACTTAAGACCTCACTAATTAATTCAGGATCGGTTTTTTTAGAATTTCGCTCTTTTATTAATATCTCTTTTTTTGGCGAGCGGCGCAGATTTCCTGTTTTGAAACTTCGGAAAAGCTCAAGAGTTAAATCACGTTTTGACATTAGTCCCTTTCTTTTCTAACTTGCCCTGGGGTAACATAAAATTTCTCTGTTACTAATTCACTCGGTAGGTCGCTTTCAACAGCTGCTGTAATAATTGTTTGTTCTGCTAATTTCGTCGCTGACATTAATTGTATCCTGCGCGAAGAATCAAGTTCGGCAAAAACGTCATCTAAGATAAGAATTGGTTCATTTCCTTCTGATTTCAATAAATTAAATGATCCTATACGTAAAGCAATTGCCATTGACCATGATTCACCGTGGCTTGCATAACCTTTTGCTGGAAAGTCTCCAAGCTGTAGGTGTAGGTCATCTCGATGTGGGCCAATTAAAGAAATACCTCTTTCAATTTCCTGATATACAACTTCTTCTAAACGCGCCTTTAAAATATTTATATTCTTTTCAATATTAGAAGTAAGGCCTTCGGTAGTTGATTTATAAACTATTGATGCAGCTTTAACTTCATTTAAATTGGCGTAAGCTTGGCCTACAAAAGGATTTAAAACGTTAATTAAAGAAATTCTTTCGGCGGTTAATTGGGCTCCTAAATTGATCAATTGCTCACTCCATGGCATAAGTGCGCTCTGTGATGACCTTGTTTTAAGTAAAGTGTTGCGTTGTTTAACAACTCTTTCATAATCAGTGATTACGGCAGATAAACGGGGGGATCGTGTTATTAAAAGTTGGTTTAGGAAGTCGCGACGTGTTGCCGGCTCTCCTTTAACTAAATCTAAATCTTCTGGGGAGAAATAAATTATTTGGCAGACCCCTAGTATTTCCCGCTGACTGCGGGTTGGGTTTTGATTTAGTTTTGCTCGATTTGCTTTATTTAAATTAATTTCTAAGTTAATTTGCAGTACTCGTTTGTCGCGTTCTATTTCCGCTCTAATAACACTTTGTTGTGCGCCAAGTGTTATTAACGGTTGGTTGCTTGAAACTCGGTGCGATGAAAGAAACGATAGATATATAAGTGCTTCGACGATATTTGTTTTGCCAGACCCATTATCGCCTATGAATGTTGTAACGCCTGGTTGTAATTCTATTTCTAAAGTAGGGTATGAGCGAAAATTAGTGAGCGCTAATTTGTTTATGCGCATTTAAGAACCTTTTTAAATAAATTTATTTATTAAGAGGCGTAGCGCATTGGCATTAATAGGTAGCGATAATTCTCGATTGCTACACCGTTTGGTTCAGTTCTGCCCATTAAGATCGCTGGTTTGTTTGAACCAGTGAAGGAGATTTGAACAAAACTTGTTCCGATTGCTTGAAGTCCGTCTGCAAGAAAGACGGGATTAAAAGCAATTGAAATATCTTCTCCTGTTAGTAAAATATTAATTTCTTCTCTCGCTTGGGCTTCTTCGCCAGCGCCAGCCTCTAAAGCAAGGATATTGTTTTTAAACTCTAACCGGAGTGGGACTGTTTTATCTGTTACAAGCGCTACCCGGCGTACTGAATCCAAAAATGGGGCTACTTCGATAACAGCTGTGGTTATTACTTCTTGTGGTAATAAATGGCGGTATGGTGGGAAAGTGCCGTCTAACATTCTTGATGTCATTGTTTTACCATCGGCCGCAAAACCCGCTAATCGATCATTACTTGTTGTTGGAGCAAAAGAAATTGAAACATTTTTTGATCCATGTAAAGATTTAGCAGCGTCGGCTATTGTTCTAGCACGAAGCAACGCTGTTGTAGAAATATTTGGTGTTGTTGGTTGCCATTGAATTTCTCGCACCGCTAATCGATATCGGTCTGTTGCCGCCAAAGTAACTGTGTTTTCATTTACTTCAACATGAACACCTGTAAGGGTTGGTAGTGAGTCATCACGACCCGCTGCTATTGCAACTTGAGCGACAGCAGTTGCAAAAACATCACTTGATATAACTCCTGTTGTATCTGGAAGTTCTGGCAGTGTTGGATATTCATTTAGTGAAAGTGTTGGTAGTGTGAATTTTGCGCTACCGCTAGTTACTAAAACACGCGAGCCATCTAGCGCAATAGTTATAGGTTTATTTGGAAGAGAACGTGAAATTTCAGCGAGTAGTCTTCCTGGTACTAAAACTTTTCCTTTCTCTTTAATTTCAGCTTTAAATAAAGCTTTGCTGGCTGTCTCTAAATCAGAACCAGAAAGGAGGACTTGATCACCAGATGCATCAATTACTATCCCGAGGAGTTCTGTTTTTATCGGGCGTGTTGAAAGGCTGCGCGAAACCCAATTCACGCCATCGACAAGGGTGGACTGCTCAACTGTAAATTTCATTTAGCGCCTCGCTTTAAGTAGTTCGTTTCATTTGATGTTTTATATATATAAAGGTAGTCGTAGTAGCCAGAGTTGTTTTCTGTGGGAAAAAAAGAAAAGCCCTGCTCAGTAAAGCGTTTCAAAGGTTTCTGTGTGTGGATAAAACTAAAAAACTTGTGGGAAACTAAATTCAAAATAAACACTTTTAACCCCCCACCTTCCTTTTAGTAATATAAAAACACACTTATGCACATAAATGAGGGTATTTCCCGCACTTATCCACACCTTTTCCACAGACTGTGGGAAAAGAATGGCAAATCGGACAATTTACCCCCAATAACCACTATTTGAAGTTAATTGTTTTTATTCTGCTGCTTGATCCTATTAGTTAGTTCAGTAACTTGGTTATAGATAGAGCGGCGCTCAGCCATTAATTGGCGAATCTTGCGGTCAGCGTGCATAACCGTTGTGTGGTCACGACCCCCAAAGGTCTGTCCAATTTTAGGTAGAGACAGTTCGGTTAGTTCACGGCAGAGATACATTGCGATTTGACGAGCATTGACTAAAGCACGCGAACGAGAAGTACCACACAAATCATCGATAGTTAGGCTGAAGTAAGCCGCTGTTTGGGCCATAATTGTGGCCCCAGTAATAGTTGGGATGTTTTCATCAGGGATTAAATCCTTTAAAACTATTTCTGCAAGAGATAAATTAACACTTTGGCGATTTAAGCTAGCAAAAGCAGTAACACGGATTAAAGCACCCTCTAGTTCACGAATATTGGTTGAAATTTTACTAGCAATATATTCCAAAACATCATCAGGGGCATTTAATTTATCCTGCACCGCCTTTTTTCGAAGAATAGCTATACGTGTTTCTAATTCTGGCGGTTGGATATCTGTAATCAAACCCCACTCAAAACGAGAACGCATACGATCTTCCAAAGTTGTTAATTGTTTTGGTGGTCGGTCACTAGAAATAACTATTTGTTTATTAGCATTATATAAAGTATTAAAAGTGTGAAAGAACTCTTCTTGGGTGCGCTCTTTATTTTCTAAAAACTGAATATCGTCAACAAGTAAAACATCTAAGTCACGATAACGACGCTGAAAAACAGATGCCTTATCGTCACGAATAGAGTTAATAAAGTCGTTTGTAAATTCTTCACTCGACACATAACGAACACGGACACTGCCATATAATTCTTTTGCGTAAGCGCCAATAGCGTGTAATAGGTGGGTTTTACCCAACCCAGAGTCGCCGTAAATAAATAGTGGGTTGTAAGCTTTAGCTGGCGCTTCAGCAACAGCTACAGCAGCGGCGTGAGCGAAACGATTAGATGCACCAATAACAAATGTTTCAAAAATATAACGAGGGTTTAGTTGTGATTGTTCGATCGATTTACCTACTACTTGAGGTTGGGGATCCTCACGACCAATACCAAATTTTGGAGTAACAATTTCAATTTCAATTTCTGGAATAGGTAAATTTAGCGCTTCTAAATTCTCATCAACAGTTACCGCAATATTTGCTTTCTCACCAAGTTCACGAGTTAGAACATCACTAACAATTGTTCGCAAACGGCTCTCTAAAACATCTTTTGCAAATAAATTAGGGGCAGCAACTAACAAATTTGTTATCCCATTGCCTTCGAGTAGCCCCAAAGGTTTTGTAAGTTGTAGAAAAGCGCGATGTTGAGGAGCATTAATAGCAACCTCTTCAATAACACGGCTCCAAAGTTCAGTTAACTCAATCTCTTTAACAGCCATTTAACTGCCTCTCTGGTTGTCCACAAAGTTATCCACAGGCTGTGGGTCTAAACTATAGGTTTACCCTATAGAGCGCCCCAGAAGAGCCTAACCCTGTGGATGGGAAACGAAAAGTAGAGCGAAATGAAGAAAAAAGCAACTGGTTATCCACACTTTTATTTCTCGCCTACCCTTTTCTAGGCTGAGCGCGAGTTTGACCAGCTTATCCCTAGACCTCTACCGTTAC
>JBCKHB010000011.1:0-32866 GCA_038906075.1 Candidatus Planktophila sp. | reverse complement strand
ACAGCTGGTTCTTTCTTACTTGCTCTCTCCATGATTCCATTTGCCATAAATATTTGGATAACACGCTCTTCTCCGTTAGTAGGCGTAGATGATCCTTGGGGTTACGGTGCCTCTCTTGAATGGGCAACAACGTGTCCACCGCCGCGACACAACTTCTTGACTATGCCGCGCATTAGCAGTGAGCGCCCAGCATTTGATTTACATCACCCGCACATTAAGACTGAGGGGCACTAGCAGATGAAAGTTTCTTGGCAACTTTTTATTGGCGTTGGCATTTTTTATGTTTTAATTACCATCATTTATTGGCAAGTTGGCGGTGAACCCGTAGGAATTGGCGGCATGGGACTTGCTGCTTGTTTTGCAATAATGATTGGTTTTTATCTTTGGTTTACCCAAAAGCGTATTGGTGTAGTGCTTACCGAAGATAGAGATGATGCGCAAATTGCAGATGGCGCTGGCGAACTCGGTTTCTATAGCCCGTATTCATGGTGGCCACTGCCAGTCGGAGCCAGCATGGTAGCAATGGGTCTTGGTTTAATTATTGGCTGGTGGCTAACTCTGATAGCCGTTGGAACTTTGATGATTAGCATTATTGGAATGGTTACTGAATACGAAAAACCAGTCTCAACTTCGAGCCACCACTAGAGGATAAATCCATGACAAGTGTTAAGAAAGCAGTGGCAAAGAAGTCCTCGGTAAAGCGCGCAGTTATCACGGTTGCTGCCGCACCAGTGGTCCAGGGGGATCGCATTGGGTGGCGATCGCTCTATCTCTATGCTGTCTGTCTCATCACCTTACTTGTTACCCTCTTTGCAGTAGTCAGTTTTATTAATAGCGCGACAGGTATATTTTTTGCTGATTCTGTCTATAGCAATCCTTATCCAGAGCCCATGAAGCCAGGAATGACAGACGAGATCATTGCCCGACAACAAGTAGATAACAATGTACGGAGTTCTATTAGGGGAATGATTAAATCATTCACAACTATTGTTATTGCGGCCCCGCTCTATTTCTATCACTGGCGGATGGCGCGTAAGACTAACTAAACTTTGCCAAACTTTGTGCAGGTAGAGTAGGATTAGTTCTAAGTTATCGGGGTCGATGTAATTTCGAACCGGCGGTTAAAGTCCGCGACCCGCAGACAGCCAGTTTGCGGTTGACTCAGTGTAATTCTGAGACCGACGGTTAAAGTCCGGATGAGAGATAACGAATATGCGCTATTGGTGCATATTCTTTGCCTATCCCGACAACTCGTATCTAGAGTTAATCGGGAGGCGAGATGAATTCCAGCGAAGCTATGGCGCTAGCCAATGAACTTTCACTGCGCGCTTTGGGTGCAACTGCGCCAAACCCTATTGTCGGTGCACTCATTACAAGTTCTGATGGTGAAAATATTTCCAGCGGGTATCACAATCGCGGCTTTTCAAGTGATCATGCTGAAATTGTTGCTCTCAAAATTGCTGGTGCGCGGGCACGCGGTGCTCGACTCTATACAACTCTGGAACCCTGCAGCCATTTTGGTAAGACGCCTGCATGTGTGGATGCAATTATTGGCGCAGAAATTGCTGAAGTTATTTTTGCTGTGGCAGATCCGACTCCAACTGCCGCTGGTGGGGCAGAGCGGTTACTTAAAGCAGGAATTAGCGTGCGGCAACAAAACACCCCTGAAGTTGAATTTGCAAATCGTGCCTGGCTTAAAAAAATTGCCACCGGATTGCCATTAATTACTTGGAAGATTGCGACAACTCTGGACGGTAAAGTTGCCGCCAGTGACGGCAGCTCTCAATGGATTACCTCCGATGGTGCACGCGCAGATGTGCAATTAATTCGCCGGCAAAGTGATGCGATAGTTATTGGTACCAATACCGCACTGCTAGATAATCCAAGCCTGATACCCCGTATATCTGCCGAATTAGCAAATCAGTACTCAAAAAATCCAGTGCGAATCGTTTTTGGCGAACAAGAAATTCCGACGAACTACCAAGTCCATGACACGCGGGCAGAAAGCATTTTCATTAAGAGTAAATCTATGGCTGATTTTATAAAAGTAATTAAAGAAAATGAATTTAATAGCGTTCTAGTTGAGGCTGGACCGACGCTAGGCACCGCCTTACTGCAAGCAAATCTGCTTGATGAAATAATTCATTATCAGGCGCCCATGCTCTTGGGCTCTGGAAAAAGCTTCGTTAATGAGCTGGGCATCAAAACGCTGGCAGATCGCCAAGATCTGACTCTTTTATCTTCGCTGATAATCGATGGAAATATCAAAAGCCATTATCTGATAAATCGGGGAGGATAAATGTTTACCGGACTAATTACCGAGTGCGGTCAGGTTAAGTCAATTACCTTTGGTCAAACTTCAGCTGTAATAGTTATATCGGCGCCACTTCTTGCACCAGATATTTGCCTGGGGGACTCTGTGGCTATAAATGGAGTTTGCTTAACGGCGACTTCGGTCGAACCTGACTCTTTCACTGCAGATGTGATGATCCAAACGCTTCGAAAAACTTCTTTGCAAAAAATCCAAGGAGGAGCCCAAGTTAATTTAGAGCTAGCAGTTAAAGCCAGCGATCGCCTTGGTGGACATATTGTGCAGGGCCATGTTGATGGCGTTGCAACTGTCTCAGATTTAATTCCAGGGGAAAAATCGGCACAACTCGACCTGCTTATTCCCTCAGAACTAGTTCGGTATATTGTCAATCAAGGTTCTATCTGTGTAGATGGTGTTTCTTTAACAGTTGGTCAAATCAATGATCAAAATTTGATTATGACTCTCTGGTTAATCCCAGAGACACTGGCGCGCACTAATTTAGCGAGCAAGAAAGTTGGAGATCTAGTCAATATTGAAGTCGATGTACTGGCTAAATATGTAGAACGCCTAATTCAAAAGGGAAAATTATGAAAACTGCTCTAGAAAACTTTGCTCGCGGCGAATTCCTAATTGTGGTCGACGATGAAAGCCGAGAAAATGAAGGCGACCTAATCATCCTTGCCGAAAAAGCTACCCCTGAAAAGGTCGCTTTCATGGTGCGCCATACGACGGGAATTTTGTGCGTAGCCATTACAGAAAATCGTGCCCGAGCACTCGAACTTCCACTCATGGTCGATAAGAATCAAGATAAGAAAAAGACGGCATTTACCATTTCAGTAGATGCAAAAGATGGGTTGACAACTGGGGTTAGCGCCCTTGAGCGATCAAATACGGTAAGGGCTCTGGCAAGTCAAGGCGCAAAGCCGACTGATTTTGTTAGACCAGGCCACGTATTTCCGCTAATAGCTGATCGAAATGGATTAGCAAATCGCCGTGGCCATACCGAAGCTGGGGTAGCGCTTGCGCAATTAGTTGGTGCCACACCAGCAGCCCTGCTCTCAGAGATCATCAATGATGATGGGACGATGACGCGCGGCAAAGAATTAGCCGACTTTGCCAAGTTAAACCAAATCCAAATTATTTCAATCGCTGATTTGCAAAGTTATTTTGCGCAAAACAAGGTAATAAGTCAGAGCGAATTTAAATCTCCAGCCCTGCAATGGGCGCAACTTCCAACTCAACATGGAATGTGGGAGATATCTTCTTTTTCAGGGGTTTCTCAGCGCGAACAAGCGGTACTCAGATATGGAAATAGCCAAGACCAGATAATTGTGCGGATTCATTCTGAGTGCCTAACCGGAGATATCTTTGGATCAAGGCGCTGTGATTGTGGTCAACAATTAGATCAATCTATGAAAGAGATACAAGAACACGGAAATGGTTATGTCATCTATTTACGCAATCATGAAGGTCGCGGAATCGGCCTTGCCGAAAAGATTAAGGCCTACCAATTACAAGACCAAGGATTAGATACGGTAGATGCAAATATTTCACTTGGTCATCCGGTGGATGCACGAGACTGGAATGATGCAATCGAAATTATTCGCACTCTTGGACTTAAATCGTTAACACTTCTAACTAATAACCCTGAGAAAGTAGCAGCAGTGCGCGCGCTTGGAATTTCGTGTACTCAACGCTCAATTAAGATTGAACAAAATCGTTTTAACGAGAAGTACCTTTCAACGAAAGCAGAACGACTTGGCCACCGTATAGTTGCTGAATTAGCCCGTAAGCAAGGAGACCAATAAATGGCCGGAAATAGACCAGAGATATCAGTTCGCCAACTACCAGAAGCTAAAGTTGCAATTATCTCCTCGCGCTGGCACTTAGATATTTGCGAAGATTTAATTGCAGGTGCCGAGCGCGCACTTGCCGCAGGGCAAGTAAAGACAATTGAAATTATTTATGTTCCAGGCTCATTCGAAATTCCGCTAGCGGCACAGCGGGCGTTCGAAAAGGGCTTCGATGCCGTAGTGGCTGTTGGCCTAGTACTAAAAGGTGAAACTCCTCATTTTGAATATGTCTGCCAAGGGGTTACGCAAGGAATCATGGATGTGCAATTAAAATTTTCCAAGCCAATCGGCTTTGGAGTGCTGATGTGCAACAATCTTGAAGAAGCTATCGCGCGATGCGGGCGTGCGGGCAGCAAGGAAGATAAGGGTTTCGATAGCGCGATTGCCGCCCTCGATTTGATTTAAAAAATAGCTTATAAATATCAGATTTGCTGATGGTTTTTTGCATCGCGATGATAGTGATTGTACGATAAAGCTATGAGTCTTCATATTGGCGCAGATGTCGGCGATGTTGCAGAAAGAATTCTTTTGCCGGGTGATCCATTGCGAGCAAAATGGATTGCCGAAAATTATCTTGAAAATGTAAAGCAGTACAACTCAATTAGAAATATGTTTGGCTACACCGGAACATATAAAGGTGAGCGTATCTCGGTGCAAGGTACTGGAATGGGTCTGCCATCAATATCAATCTACGTTCATGAATTATTTGAAGATTTCAACGTGCAAGTCGCCATCCGTATCGGTACATGTGGCGCAATTCAAGAGCGTACAAAAGTTGGAGATTTGATTATTGCAATGACCGCGTCAACAGATTCTGGAATTAATCGCCGCATGACCAATGGTTTGGATTTCGCTCCCCACGCCGACTATGGATTGCTCAAAGCAGCAGTTGATGCAGCAAGTAAATTTAGAGTCCATGTCGGTGGTGTCTCATCCATGGATGTTTTCTATGATCAAACCGATGCACTGCAACACTTAATTGAACACGATGTCTTAGCTTTAGAAATGGAAGCCAGCGCACTTTATTCCATCGCGGCCCGTAAAAAGCGACGTGCGCTAGGGATTATGACGGTTTCAGATCACGTGGTAACTCATGAGGCAATGTCGGCAATAGATCGCGAACAGAGCCTTAACCAGATGGTAGAAGTAGGACTTACTGCAATCATTAACGGATAATGCAGGGAGGTTAAGTAGATGAAGATCCGGCTTCGATATCTCAGCGTCTTATTACCGCTGGTATTAATTGCCACCCCACTCTATGCCGCAACACCTAAAGCGGGTGGAACATGTACTAAAGTCGGTACTACAGTGACTTATTCAGGCAAGAAATACACCTGCGTTAAATCGGGTAAGAAACTTGTATGGAATAAGGGAGTAAAGGTTTCAACACCTTCACCAACACCTTCACCAACACCTTCACCAACACCAACACCAACACCAACATCTTCACCTTCACCAACACTCAACCAACCTGCACAACTCGGCGGGGCCTGTACTAGTGAAGGTAGTACTCAAACTCTAAGTGCGGGCACTATTCGTTGCACAAACGGTAAATGGGAACCTTCAAATTCATCAACGGGATCTACTTCAGGTGCATCCACGTTAAAAGTTTCAACCGTGTGGGGCCAAATCGGATCCCTTATCAGCGGGAATGGTTTAGGCAACGTTGCTGATGCATCCTTAGTTCAATTACCCAATGGAAATATTCGGATGTATTTCAAAAATGGTAACGATACTCAAGCCGGTATAAAAGGATTTGATAATTATATTCACTCTGCCCTTTCGACCGATGGTGGGATCACATGGAGCGTTGAAAGTGGTGTGCGAATTCCGGTTCAATCACCGGTTGAAGTCTTACCTAAAGCAGGAGGAGGTTTTTCGGCGTGGGGTTGGACCTTATCGGGCGGTAAAGATGTTATGTATTACGCGGAATCAACCGACGGATTAACTTTTACTCAAGTAACCGTTGCAGGACTTGACGTAAATACCTGTAAGACAACCAGCGGGCAAGCACTTGCGCCGTTAGGTGATCCTACGATTGTAAAATTAGCAGATGGCACATGGTTATTGCATGCCCAAGGCTTTGGCGTTGGGAACACTGGTCCTAACTTTGCGCGGTGGGCTTGCGTTGCCACGTCACCTGACGGGAAAACATGGACCGCTGTGCAATCACGCTCCTATGGCGGCACCATCGATGTGGCAAGCAATCCCAACATCTATATTAATAAGAGCGGAAAAGTGGAGTGGTTATGGTCGGGCGAGGATGCAATTTATGCTCGCGAAGGTGACGGTACTACTTATAGCGCTGTAGTTAATTTTCCAAAAGCCGGTGATCCAGAACGTCTCGATTTAACGGATGGCACTGAATTAATTGCACTAGGTCAATTTGATCCTCGAATCGGTGGCGCGATTGTCATTGCAAAGAAGGTGACCACTTCCTACACGGTTGTGCACCAGAGTTCTCCACCAGTTCATGGAAACCCCAATGCTTCAAATGTTTGGTTGGTCACGGGGACGACCGCGGATAAAATTTCAGTGATGAATCTTTGCATGAATAAGAATGTTAAGGATTTACCTGGAGGTAGCGTCACTATTGAAACTAGTGGTTCATCTCTTAAAGTAACGGCGATAGATCCAGCTAATCACGGATGTGCATTTATCCTTGTTGGAAAAGAAAAAATTATCGGTAATAACTCCTAGCCGCTTATTAAGAGTTAGCGGAACAAGCTCTCTAAGCGCCAATATTTACTTGTCTGAGCACAATCTACTGCTGGTATGAAGACATTTCTCCAGGTGCCCATATTTGAACTCTTTCGATTGCTCTACTCTGGTTTGAAGGCCTTTGCAATAGTGCTAGCAATTGAAGATAGCTCTGTTGGGATCAACCAGATCTTGCTGGCGCTGCCATTGGCGATTGCTGGAATTTGTTGTAGGTAAAGATAAGCCAGCACCTTCTCATCGGGAGCTCCAGTATGAATAGCAGAAAAGACGGTAGCAATCGCTTGGGCCTGTGCATTGGCATTGATAACAACGGCTTGGGCTTCACCCTCAGCGCGTAAAATGTCGGCTTGGCGACCACCCTCTGCTTGCAAAATCTGACTTTGTTTTTCACCCTCTGCAGTCAGGATCGCAGCGCGTTTCTCACGATCTGCGCGCATCTGCTTTTCCATCGACTCCTTGACGCTGTTGGGTGGCTCAATTGCTTTGATCTCCACTCGGTTGACTCGAACACCCCATTTACTGGTCGCTTCGTCCAAGACCGAGCGAAGCTGGGCATTGATGTGATCGCGAGAGGTGAGGACTTCTTCCAGATCCAACCCACCTACCGAGTTTCTTAGCGTCGTAATTACGAGTTGCTCAATACCTTGGATGTAATTGACGATCTCATAGACGGCTTTCTTTGGATCAGTGACTTGAAAATAGATGACGGTGTCAATACTGACAACGAGGTTATCCTCTGTAATTACTGGTTGGGGTGGGAAGGAGACGACTGTCTCACGCAGATCAAGCCGATAGCGCATCCGATCTAGTCCCGGAACAATCAGATTTAAGCCCGCATTTAAGGTTCGGTGATAGCGGCCAAGGCGTTCAACTAGGCCTGCGGTCGCCTGAGGAATGATGCGAATCGCTCGAGAAACGATCACCACGGAGAGGATTAAAATCACTAGAAGGACGATGCTGGTTGTGCTCGGGGTTTCCATTTCCTATTTGCTCCTTTGAGAATGCGATATTGGTGAAACGCTAAGTATCGCGCCATTAATACCTTTGACGTGAACCTGCGACCCAGCTGGAATTAGTGGGGCGTTATGCGCGGAATGCGCCGTCCAGACTTCATTCTGTACCCGAACCTGGCCACTGTCATCTGTAATATCGGTAAGAGCGGTTGCCTCCATGCCTACCAAACTTTCAATCCAAGAAGTTGTAGAGGCACTTTTCTTGTATAGATATTTGAGCGCAGAAGGGCGGATAAAGCGCAGGCTTATTACTGATAGGAATGCGGCTACCACCCATTGGGTAGCAGCGTTGCCTCCCGCAAGATTTGTGACCCCACCGGCTAGCGCTGCAATAGCAAGTGATAGGAAGACAAAATTAGTTGTGAGGATTTCCGCGACTGCAAATATTCCAAAGGCCGCAATCCACATCCAAAAATCCATATCGGCCTCCTTCGATTGCAATGGTAGCACCCGTTGAAAAAAAAGTAAGTAGCGAGCGTGGCTCTCAATTCGACTAACATATAGCCACCATCTCAGAGGAGAAAAAATGCAAATCAACGTTGATAAGAAGACCGGCTTATTACTTGGTGTAATCGCAGTTTTATTGGTTCTACTCGGAATATTTCTATTTCGTGCCTCAGATTCTGATATGGGCTTACACGATATGGGTGGTATGACGGGAAATCAATCCTCCAGCGCTGCAATGAATTCTTCAGAGATTATGTTTTCTCAAGCGATGATTGCTCATCACGAACAAGCTGTCACTATGTCTGAGTTGGCTCTTGCCAATTCCACCAATAAAGAGGTATTAACTCTTGCGGCCCAGATTAAGGCAGCCCAATCTCCTGAAATCGCCCAAATGAAATCCTGGCTTGATACTGCAGGAGCCGGGTATGTACTGGAGCACGATATGGGTATGGAAGGAATGCTTTCTGATGATGACATTACGGTTCTCAAAAGCGCAACGGGTAGCATCTTCGACAAATTATTCTTGCAAGGCATGATTGCTCACCACGAAGGGGCGATACAAATGGCCAAGATGGTTGAAAAATCGAGTAATCCTGAAATCAGAGCGCTTCACGACGCAATTCTAAAAACACAGAGCGCGGAGATCAGTCAAATGAAGGCGATGCTGAACTCCCTGTAATTGCCAAAAATCCCCATATTCTTGGCAGAATTCAACCGAGGAGTGCACTTCTGCCTTTTTCGCAAGAGCGTGCAATAATATAAGAATGCCGCGTATCCAAGCACCCTCACTATCAGAGCACCGTGATTGGCGCAGGAACCAACTCATCGAAGCTGCTGCTGCAATTGCTTTGGAATCAGGCGGTGATTTTATAACCGTGGCAGCGGTGGCTTCACGCGCAGGTCTATCTCGCACCGCGGTCTATGAATATTTTGCAAGTTCTGCCGACCTGGTAGCAGATTTAATTATTGATGAGTTAGAAACTTTTGCACTTATTATGGAGAAATCAACTCATAGCGCCAGCGATCCATTCTTAGCTATCCAAGGTTGGATTGCATCATCGCTTACCTATATTGCAGATGGACGACACTTGCTGGCAAAAGCCCTTAACGCAGTTGATCTTCCGCGCGAGCGTTCGGCAGCTATTGGCGCAGCTCACCGCGCGCTATTGGCACCGTTACATAGCGCACTTACCGAGATTGGAATTACCGATATTGCGCAAGCACTTAGTCTCTTGCAGAGCGCAACCGATTGCGCCACCAAACGGATCGAAGCCGGCAGCGATTCAGAAGTTGAGATTTCAAATACCATCAGATTCTGCATCGCCGGGCTCCGAGCTATTATTTAATTATTTAACTTTAATTTTGATGCGAAATTTGACCCCGAGAAAGTTATTTTTTTGGAATTGTCCAAAAACTAGTTATATAGATCTGGCTTAGCAACATATGTTGCTGCCGTTCTTTCGCCACTGGCCATTGCTTTCAACCCCGCATCAACTACTGCAACCGACATGTAGCCATCCCAAGCACTTGGCCCACCAATTTTCCCGAGCCGCGCGGCGCTTACCCAAGATTGAATCTCATCGTCATAAGCTCTGGCAAATCTGGTTAAGTATGAAACGTGTTCGGCGCTACTAGCTCGACCAGCCTCGTATGTCAGCATGCCGGAAGTTCGACCAATTTCGCAAACGCCTTTTTGGAAGACGGCTTCGGTTATAACTTGATATCCAAACTGAACTGAGACATTCATCTCTACTGTGGCGATAATTCCACTGGCGGTTTCGAGCAAGACCAAGATAGGTTCTTTTAATCTTTCTGGGGCGAGATTATTTCGCTTCAAGCGCTTAACTTCGACTGCCACTATTGGAGAATCAGTCAGAAATCGCACAATATCAATTTCATGTGAGACTGAGTCTGCGATCAACATTGCATTTTCATACCACTGCGGAACCGAAGGATTTCTATGCGCACAGTGCAGTGCTAATAATTCTCCCAATTTTCCACCAGCAATTTGCGCGCGTAATTGAAGATATCCCTCATCAAAGCGTCGCATGAAGCCAACTTGGATAAGTTTCTTCCCGCTAGCTACCTCTGCTTCCACAACTCGCAGGGCCGATGCAATATCTGGTGTCATCGGCTTTTCACAGAGAACTGGAATTCCGGATGCAATTACCGGCATCAACGCCGCCTCGTGGAATGCGCCAGGGGTAGCAATTAAAGCAGCATCAACTTCTCCTGACGCTAGGGCGGACTCGATATCTCCATAAAGTTTCGCATTTGGTGCTTGAACCAAAGCCGCCTTGGCATTTGCCTCATTTGGTTCAACTATCGCCGTAACTTGTGCGCCAGAGATTCGATTGTTGATACGTGAAATGTGGTCTGTACCCATTGCGCCCGTACCAACTACAACTACTCGAAGATCTGACATTTTTGCCTCTCGGAAGATTTAAGCTATCTAAACTAATACTAACTAGATATTAATAGAGATTAAAGGGCCAGATTGAAGATATACCCGAGTACTGACGTTACGCAAAGATTAGCAGACCTTAATTCTTTTGCTTATTCTTCAATATACACTCTGGGAATGGAAAAAGTGCGGGCAGAGATTCTGAGTACAGGTGAGACATATTTGGTCGGTGCGCGCATTGTGATTAACGCGCCGGCTAAAAAGATATTCGACATCGTTGCAAATCCTTATAAGCAGCAAGAGATCGATGGTTCGGGAATGTTGCGTGGTGCGGTGAAGGGGCCAGAGAAGTTAGTGCTGGGCTCGAAATTTGCGATGAATATGCGCTGGAAGATTGCTTATCGCATAGCCAATACCGTTGTTGAATATAAAGAGAATGAACTTATTGCGTGGTCGCACCTGCTGAAAAATCGCTGGCGCTATGAATTTAAAGTTATCGATGCCAACACGACACAGGTGACGCAATGGATGGATGGGCGCACGGCGCGTCCGCGAATTTGGTTGAAGTTCAATCGCGTATTGCAGTGGGGGCCGATTGCTATGGCTCGTACCTTGGTGCGGTTAAAGGAGATGGCCGAGCGCGAATAGGTAGGGTGCAGCGGCTCAAGAAAGTCCAAGTTCTTTTTTGATACTCTCCCAAGGAATGTTCTTTGTCTTATCTTTCATAGCGCGATCGAAAGTGGCAATGTCATCGAGCTCTTCCATGGCGCCGAGCATCTTTTCATAGAGTGAGTTGTCGATAAGAACTGCGACAGGTTTGCCATGTTTAAGAATGTGAACCGGGCTCTTCTTTGCATTGGCTATGGCAGTAGGAAATTCTGCGCGTGCGTTGGTGATACTCATTTCGCTCATATGACAAATGTACAGAATTAAGTGGGTTTGGTGGCGCAGATGGGGGAATTACGATACACTTATGTTGCGTAAATCAAGTAGTGACCTACCTAAAATAGTTGAGGTTTTCCAATGCCAAGAGTGTCAAGCTCCCTTAAGCCAAAGATCGAGAGTTGGGATTGGCGGTCGGAAGGCGCATGCCGTGGGCTTCCACCCGATATGTTCTTTCACTCCGATGGCGAGCGAGGGTCGAGCCGGCGTAGGCGCGAATCCGCGGCCAAAGCAGTTTGCGCCACTTGTCCGGTGCTTGCCGAATGTCGGTCGCACGCCTTAGCGGTCCCTGAACTCTATGGAGTTTGGGGTGGCCTTGGAGAGGAAGAGCGCGCGAATCTGATTAGCAAGCACCTCACCCTCGTCATCTGATTAGTACAGGTCCCCGTCCTTAGGTATAGCAAAGCGCCCTACCCACAGAACGGATAGAGCGCATGATTTCTTAGTTTTTATTTAAAGCGGGCAAATCTTTGAACCAATCCAATGAATCTGGGTTGGCTAGCGCATCCCGATTGCGTACATCGCGGCCATTAATAACATCTGTGACAGCAAGTTCAACCAACTTATTGGACTTAGTACGTGGAAGCTCAGGTGCCACAATAATCAGATCTGGAACATGTCGAGGACTAGATTGAGTGCGGAGTGCAGTTTTGATTTCTTTCTCGACCACTTCATTGAATTCTTGGCCTGCTTTCACAACCACAAACAAAATAACTCGAGTGTCATTGCCCCAATCTTGCGAGACCGCCATTGCTTCCTGTACTTGTGGGAAAGTTTCAACCACTCGATAAATTTCAGCGGTACCAATGCGCACGCCTTTTGAATTTAGCGTTGCATCACTTCTGCCATACAAAGTAAATCCACCTGTTGCCGACTTTGAAGCAAAATCTCCATGCGTCCATACACCTGGAAAGCCCTCAAAGTAGGCGGCTTTGTACTTTTCATTGTCTACATCGCTCCAAAAACCTAACGGCTTTGATGGAAATGGAACTGTGCAGACTAGTTCCCCTTTTTCATCAAAAGCTGCACTCTTGCCTTTGGGATTAAAAATATCGATGGCCATGCCAAGGCATGCTCCTTGTAGCTCGCCCCGATAGACCGGTTCTGTGGGAACTCCGGCTAAAAAACACCCACAGATATCTGTTCCGCCTGACATTGACGCTAAGTGCACATCGGGCTTGATCGATGCGTAAACATAATCAAAACTCTCAGGGGATAAAACTGAACCAGTGGAGCCGATTGTTTTCACACTAGAGAGATCATGGCTCTTTACTGGATTTAAACCCTCTTTATGTGCCGAGTCAATGAACTTTGCTGACACACCAAAGAAATCCAACTTTTCATTTTGAGCAATATCAAAAAGCCGGGTAGGTGTTGGATACATGGTCGCGCCATCAAAGAGGATAATTGTGGCTCCACGAGCTAAAGCCATTGTTAGCCAGTTCCACATCATCCAGCCACATGTGGTGAAAAAGAAAACCTTGTTGCCTTTAGTTATATTAAATTGGTAGAGCATTTCAGCTTGAACCTTAAGCATTACTCCAGCACCGCTATGTGTGATGCATTTTGGCTTCCCCGTTGTTCCTGAGGAAAAAAGCACAAAACCAGGGTAATCAAAGGCAAGTTGTTCAAAGTTAGAAGGGGTGCCCAGAAAGGGTTTAATCCAGGATTCGAACTCACCGACGCGGATTGTTTTAATCAAGGTGGGCAAAAGTCTTTCAATCTCTTCTGACTTTTCACTGCAATCAAAGTACTTACCGTTGTATCGATAGCCATCTGCGGCAAGCAGTAACTTTGGCTCTATCTGTCCAAAGCGATCTTCAACGGCGCGTGGGGCAAAATCTGGTGAAGCGCTCGACACAACTGCGCCAATGCTCAATGCACCCAGCGCATAAATAATCGTTTCAGTAATGTTGGGCACCCAGGCAACTACTCGGTCACCGGCAACTACACCTTCAGCCCGCATTGCCGCCGCTGTTGCGGCAACCTTTAAGCGTAATTCTTCCCATGTAATTTCTGAGCGTGTGCCATCTTCAAGAATCGAAACTATCGCAACGGTTTTGTTCTCACCTTTGGCTAATAGGTTTTCGGCAACATTTAACTTTCCATCAGGAAAAAACTTACTGGAAATAAAATCTGGACCTTGTCTATAAAACTGCCCGCCTTTAACTCCAATAACTTCACAATCGTCCCAAGCTTGTGCCCAGAATTCTCCTGGATTTTTTATGCTCCAGTCATGAAGCTCGGAATATGAGTCAAAACCGCGTTTTGATTGCAACTTTTCAATGGCCGTCTTACCATTTAAAGTGGGTTGCCAGAGTTTTTGATTCATGTTTGCTTATGAGATAACGCCATCTTGAACCCTAATCTAAAGGCTAGAGCCATGAATCACATAACTATGGTGGTCTCTTTTTAATTATTTTTTTGAGATTTATCTGCAGATGGTTGGTTTTAGCTACATGGAGCGGCAGACTATCCCCATGTCACTGCCCATTATTTATGGAGATCGATCATGAGCCTAAAAGGAAAACGAGCTTTCGTAACTGGATCTTTCCAAGGAATTGGCCTTGGCATTGCCACGGCCCTTGCCGCAGAAGGGGCATCGATAGTTCTTCACGGATTAGCCGATGAGGCAACTATTGCCAAAGCAGAAAAGGCAGTATTGCAAGCAGGGGCTGCAAAAGTTGAATCTTATGTCTCCGATCTTCGTGACCCAAAGGCAACCGAAGATCTAATCGCAAAGATTCTTGTCGGTGGACCGGTAGATATTTTATGTAACAACGCAGGTATTCAACACACTTCAACTATTGAAGATATGCCCCGCGAAAAGTGGGATGACATTATTGCAATTAATTTAACCTCCTATTTCGACACAATGCGCCTTCTCTTGCCACAAATGAAAGAGCGAGGATATGGTCGAGTAATAAATATTGCATCTGTTCATGGCTTGGTTGCATCTATGGCTAAAGCTCCATATGTATCTGCAAAGCATGGCGTTATTGGTTTAACAAAGGTCGCAGCCCTTGAATGTGCTCAGGTTGGAAGCGCAGAAACCGGTGGCGTAACTATCAATGCGATCTGTCCAGGTTGGGTAGAAACTGCGTTGATAGAACCGCAAATTCAAGCAAAGGTTGATGCGCACAACGGAGATCGTGCGGCAGCAATTGCAGATCTATTATCTGAAAAACAGCCTTCAGGGCGTATCTCTTCCCCTGCAGAAATTGGAGCGGTGGCAGTTTTCTTATCTTCTAAAGCCGCGCATAACATCACCGGTGCATCGATTCCAATAGATGGCGGATGGACCGCGCAATAAGGTTCTAAAGCGATAACTATGCGCAAAGATAAAGAGATAGTCATCATCTATGACGGTGAGTGTGAGTTTTGCAGATCTAGCCTTGCATGGCTTGAGAAAAAGATGCAAGTCACAGCGCTACCCTTTCAAAGCGCAGACCTTGGCACATATGGTTTAACCCGAGAGCAATGCTCGGAACAGGTTTATGTAATCTGTGATGAAGAGAGCTATGCAGGCGCCGCAGCTGTTTCCTTCTTGTTACGGGCACGCGGCAACACGCTTTTATCTGGGCTCATTACCTTATCTGGTGGAGTTGGCAGGTATGGCTATCGTTGGGTCGCATCAAAGAGAGATTCATTTGTAGTGAAAATTCTGTCCCGAACGTTACAAGGCAGGTGGCGGTAAAGCTGGCATACTAGTATGTAAGTACAATGTGAGTACATTCAAAGTAAGCAGAAAAGATTGAAGGAGAGCAATGAGCACAGCCGCTGATCCAAAATCAGAGCGAATCAATATTCGCGTCAGTACTTCGCGGCGTGAACTAATAGAGCGAGCTGCAGCAGTTCGTGGGCAATCGCTAAGTGAGTTTATGTTGGCTAGCGCTGCAGATGCGGCCGAGAATCAACTACTAGACCAAAGTGTTTTTGAAGTAGATTCAAAGGTGCTTGCGGCGCTGCATATCCAGTTCGCAGCCCCAGGCAAAGTCAATAAGAAACTCAAGGTGTTGTTGAATACTCGCACACCTTGGTAGCAGATAATTTTTCGCTGGTTCAGTTAGCACCGCATCATCAACTTGAGGTGTTTCATTCGGGTAATCAATTACTTGACACTTGGTTAAAGCGCAACGGCCTGCAGGCACAGCAAAGCAATACCGCTGCGGTTTACCTGTTATTAGATTCCGAGCAAGTGGTTGGGTTTTATGCAATTGCTATGGGCAGCGTTGCGCAAACGGAGTCAACAGCTCGGGTGCGCAAAGGCACGGGTGGGCATCCGATCCCGATGGCAATTATTGCGCGATTGGCTGTTGATCTTAATTTTCAAGGCAATGGGTACGGAACTGCATTGCTTAAAGATGCGGTGCTACGAACTTTGGCGGCATCTCAATCAATTGCATGTCATGGGATTCTGGTTCACGCATTTGATGATGCGGCTGCAGATTTCTATCGTAAATTCGGTTTCGAGCAATCTCCATTTGCAGCTCGCACCTTGATGGTGCTTTTAAAGGATGTAAAGAAAACCATTGCAGCTCAATAAGCAGCGCAAAGGCGAAAACCCGCAGATTGCTTTGCGGGTTTTCGCTGTAGCTCACACAGTTGAATTAAATCCAACTGAGTACGCGCTTCCGACTAAGGTGTTAAAGGATATCGCCTGGTCCAGTTGGAACATCTACGGCGTGTTCGCGCAGGATTTCCAGAGGAACTATTTCGAGGGCACGCTCGTGCGTCGAGGCTAAGACCACAAAGGCCGCTGCCCCATCGTGATGAGAACGGAGCCAATTTACTGCGGTAACGCACCACCGATCGCCCGCCACAAGACCTGGAAAACCATATTGTGGTATCGGAGTACTCAGATCGTTGCCGATGGAAAATTGATGCTCGAGAAACTCAGCAGTGACCACCGCGCAGATGGTGTGGCTTCCATGGTCTTCGGCTCCGGTCTTGCAACACCCGTCGCGATAGAACCCCGTCATAGGGTCGGTACCGCAAGGCTGCAATTCTCCACCTATGACATTTCGATCGACCATGGAGCCAGTATCACAGAAAAGTTGGCGATGCGCTCGATGAGCGTTTGACCGTAGGTTACTAAATTTGCGCTGGCTTTAATTACATATACTCTGCTCAAAAATTTCTGTTATTACAGTCGCTCTGCATAAAAGTTGCAGAGGTGAGTAGAGTGAAGAGATGATGACAAATGGCGGGATAAAGAAGTAACGTAAAAGGATAGCTATGGGATGTGAACACGAATTTATATTAGATAAAGACGGTCAAGTTACTTGTGTCAAATGTGGGTGCAGAGGTGATGAAATGCCCCAACAATGGAAAGACCCATACGAAGGTTTCGAAAATCAAATCAATATGGAGTAGATAAGGAATCACAATTGACTAAAGAATTCGGAGATAATCACGAAGAGCCGTCAATTGTCAACCACTAGTCTGATGGGCAGAGTTCGGTGTATATTCGCAGAATTCGATAGAAAGTAAGGAGCTAATGAGATGGCCAAAATTCTCTGCGTGCTATACGACGATCCAATTGATGGGTATCCAAACAACTTTGCCCGCGACTCACTACCCACGATTGCGATCTACCCGAATGGGCAGACGCTCCCTACCCCGCGCGGAGGCGACTTCACGCCTGGGCATCTTCTCGGCAGTGTTACCGGCGAACTTGGGCTCCGCTCTTTTCTTGAATCACTAGGGCACGAACTCGTCGTCACCTCAGATAAGGAGGGCGATGGTTCCGTCTTCTCCCGAGAACTCGAGGACGCAGATGTCATCATCTCGCAGCCCTTCTGGCCCGCTTACCTCACCCGGGACCGGATTGCCAGAGCCAAAAAGCTCAAATTAGCAATCACGGCTGGCATCGGTTCCGACCATGTCGATCTGCAGGCCGCAATTGACCATGGGATTACTGTCGCCGAGGTGACTTTTAGTAACAGCATCAGCGTCGCGGAGCACGTCGTGATGATGATTCTCTCTCAGGTCCGCAACTATCTGCCCTCCTATCGTTGGGTGGTCGAAGGTGGCTGGAACATCGCCGACTGTGTAAGCCGGTCCTACGATCTAGAGGGTATGCATGTTGGCAGTGTCGCCTCCGGACGCATCGGACTTGCAGTTATGCGCCGATTAAAGCCCTTCGACGTAACTCTTCACTACACCGACCCGCACCGTTTGCCAGTCGAGATCGAGCAGGAACTAAACGCGACCTTCCACCCAAGCGCAGCCGAGATGGTTCCTCACTGCGACGTTGTCACAATCAACGCACCGCTACACCCGGGAACAGAAGGCCTTTTCAATGAGCAGCTCATTTCAACTATGAAGCGGGGAAGTTATCTAATCAACACGGCGCGGGGAAAGATCTGCGACCGCGACGCTCTCGTGCGGGCGTTGGAGAGTGGACAGTTAGCCGGCTACGCCGGTGATGTTTGGTACCCGCAGCCGCCGCCGGCCGACCATCCATGGCGATCCATGCCACACCATGGAATGACTCCGCACATCTCCGGCTCTTCGCTATCCGCGCAGGCCCGTTATGCAGCCGGAACGCGCGAAATCCTTGAAGCTTGGCTCGAGGGAACTCCGATTCGCGACGAATATCTGATCGTCCAAAACGGGCGCCTTGCTGGTACCGGCGCCCACTCTTATTCGACGCTACCAACATAAGCGAAACGCCCCGGAAGGCAGGTTTAATGAGGTTCAGGTCGACGAAAGCCTCTCCGATCACTAAGAACAGATGGTTCAAACTCGGCTGGATCATCCCGCTCGCGCTCGCGCTCCTGTTGGCTCTGGTACTCATCGCCCAGTGGTTACGCCGGCTCCCCGCAGTGCGCTCGTTCATGGAGGAGTTCCCGGGTGAATCCCACCTGTCAGCAGCTGCCCCGGTCGGGTTCCCCGCCTGGTTGGGCTGGCAGCACTTCCTGAATATGTTTATCATCGTATTAATCATCCGATCTGGGTGGATGGTACGCACCAACCAGCGTCCGAGCGCGTACTGGACTCGCAACAAGAACAGCTTGATCCGCAGCAAGAAGCCGCCGGAGAAAATTAGCCTGGAGCTATGGTTCCATCTCTTCCTAGAACCACTCTGGGTACTCAACGGCATCGTCTTCTACATATTGCTATTTACAACCGGGCAGTGGCTGCGCCTCGTGCCCACCAGCTGGGACGTCTTCCCGAACGCCCTCTCCACCGCGATCCAGTACGCATCACTGAATTGGCCGACAGGGGATGGCTGGGTCAACTACAACAGCCTCCAATTACTGGCCTATTTCACCACCGTCTTTATCGCCGCACCCCTGGCAGTGATCACGGGAATCCGCATGTCCGCAGCTTGGCCGGTCAACGCCAAGAGACTGGGCAAGCTCTTCCCATTCGAAGTCGCCAGGGCGATCCATTTCCGCGTCATGGCCTACTTCGTCCTCTTCATCATCGTGCACATCACCCTGGTTATGGCCACAGGTACTCTCCGCAACCTCAACCACATCTATGCGCTGCGCGACGAGACCAGCTGGGTCGGGTTCTGGATCTTCGCCGCCTCACTCGTTTTCATTATTGCCGCCGCGGTCGCCGCCCAACCCCTCTTCCTTCGCCCCATCGCCGCACTCACCGGAAAGTTAAGCCGACAATAACGGATCTGGCGATGGCACTAAGGGCATCGTGGCGATGGCACGGCGTTTCAAAGGCTCGCCATACATTAAGTATTGATTATTGGATGGTGAGTTTTATCGGAACAGCCTTCAGCGCTTGACTTACCGGGCAATTTTCTTTGGCTAATTCGGCTGCCACTCGGAAACCATCGGCGCCAAGGTTTGGAACATCACCACTGACTGTAAGTCGAATTTCTGTGATCCCTGTTCCGGGGAGAAAATCTACCTCAGCTGATGTTCGTAGTTCCGTTGCAGGAGTTCCTCCGTTTGCCAAACCATGGGAGAGCGCCATTGAGAAACATGCGGCATGTGCGGCACCGAGTAGTTCTTCTGGACTAGTAATTCCATTTGGTTCTTGGCTTCGCGCAGGCCAGGAAATGCTGAACGTGCCGGCTGCGGATGATACGAGGGCAACCGATCCCTTTCCTTCCATCAAAGTGCCATTCCAGATTGCTAAGGCTTTTCTCGTCGTTGTCATTGGAGTCCTATTCATTAAAGAGGGTTAGCTGTGCATTGGCGAATATAGCGATAAGCCGAGAATTTTTTTTGATTATACATTTGCGGCGCGCTCGTACCAACTCTTTGCCGCCTTTAGATCCCCTGCATCTTCGGCTATCACAGCTAAGTTATTCATCGCGTCAGAGTGGTCTGCAGCTGCTGCACGTTCCCACCAACTCTTTGCCGCTTTTAGATCTCCTGCATCTACTGCTAGCAGACCTAAGCTATTCATCGCACCAGAGTGGTCGCCAGCTGCTGCGCGCTCATACCAACTCTTTGCCGCTTTTAGATCTCCTGTTTTATCCGCTATAACACCTAAGTTAAAGATCGCGCCAGAGTGGTCTGCAGTTGCTGCACGTTCCCACCAACTTTTTGCTGCTTTTAGATCTCCTGCCTCATCCGCTATAACACCTAAGTTAAAGATCGCGCCAGAGTGGTCGCCAGCAGCTGCGCGCTCATACCAACTCTTTGCCGCTTTTAGGTCTCCTGCATCTTTGGCTATCACGCCTAAGTTAAATATCGCGGCGAAGTTGTCTGCAGCTGCTGCTCGCTTCCACCAACTCTTTGCTGCTTGTAGATCTCCTGCATCTTTTGCTAGAACACCTAAGTTGAATATCGCGCCAGAGTGGCCTGCAGCTGCTGCGCGCTCCCACCGACTCTTTGCCGTTTGTAGATGTCCTGCATCTTTGGCTAGAGCGCCTAAGTTAAAGATCGCGCCAGAGTGGCCTGCAGCTGCTGCGCGCTCCCACCAACTCTTTGCCGCTTTTAGAACTCCTATATCTGCTGCTAGCAGACCTATGTTAAACATTGCGCCAGAGTCGCCTGCATCTGCTGCGCGCTCGTACCAACTCTTTGCCGTCGGTAGATCTCCTGCATCTTTGGCTAGCAGAGCTAAGTTATTCATCGCACCAGAGTGGCCTGCAGCTGCTGCGCGCTCATACCAACTTTTTGCCATTTTTAGATCTCCTGCCTCATTCGCTATCACACCTGAGTTAAACATCGCGCTAGCATCGGCTGCATCTGTTACATTGTTTAGCGAAGTGTTATCTATATTTGATCTTGTATTTTTTTTCTTAAAGATTTTCATGGTGACTCCATTCGCGCAGGTATCGCGAGTTTACAAATCTTTAAGGAGCTTAGCAACTGGGAATTCTTTTTGATTATGTTGATTCTGCAGTTACAACGTCTACTCTGCGGTCCGGCAGCTCTTCAACAGATCCTTATTCATTCCTGATACTGCTATTTAGATAAAAGCAACCTGTCAACTTTTGCCGCACAAATAAAATCGTTTTCGGTTAACCCTTTGACCGCGTGGGTGCTGTAGCGCACGCGACATGTGTTGTAGCTGACTTCTAAGTCGGGATGATGGTTTTCCTGATGGGAGATCCAGGCTAAGGCGTTAACGAAGGCAATCGTCTGGTAATAGTTTTTGAATTGGAAGGTACGGCTGATTTCGTCGCCGCTCTCATTTAATGACCAATCGCTGACTTGTTTTAGCAAGTCAGCTGCCGCAGCGGCGTTAAGTGGTGGTGTGCCGCCATCGCAGACCTTGCAGTGTTGAACCGCTAAATCGCTCATAGCGCTAGTCTAATTTAATTTATAGAACACTGCAATGAAAGAGAGAGCCTCATCTTTAAGAACTCTTATCAAGTCGCAAGATTTAATCTTTCCAGCAGGAACCTGCACGGAGAAATAAGAATTTCGAACTCCGGGGCGGAGATGGTGTCACGAGATATTAGGGCTAGCGTTGTATTGCTTACGGCGTTTGCGTAGATATTGGTATCGATAGTGTCGTAGGCCTTGAGCGCGTAGGTGTAGGCGCTTTTGTAGGCGCCGGTGGTGGTGTTTGAGTAGGCATTGTCGTGGGCGCGAGTGTAGGCGCGAGCGTAGCTGTTTGAGTAGGCATTGTCGTAGGCGTTTGCACGATAATTTTTAATAACGCGCTTTATCTCATCAACTGTTATTTTATCTATGCTGTCAATAAATAGTGTTACTTGCTCGTGGTTAGGTACGTCTTTGTTAGTCATTTTGTTTCTCCTCTTCCTGCAGTTACTCACCTCGTCTGCTAAGTTCCTCTTATGAGCGAAATAGCGATCGACCCAATATGCAATATGGAAGTCACGATAGGCCAAGAAGCAGCTAAAGCAGAAGTCGATGGAAAGATGTATTACTTTTGCGCAGTTGGCTGCAAGACTAAATTTCTTGCACAGAGCGCAGTCGGCGTAGCCGAGCCCAAGCCGACTAAACGCAAGTTTGGCTTCTTCGGTAAAAAATCTACTTAGTACTAATCGGATTCGCCGCGCCCGTTCCGTGTACTTCCTAATTTCATAGTGCAGAATGTGTCAATGGGCAACGGAAAAGTATTAACCGTTAACGTGACAAAGTACGTTCACGAAGGCTAGTCGCCTAGGGCTGTTTTGTTTGTCGATAGAAAATGTGAACCCATTGTCAGCGGTTTGCGAGAGACTTTCCGCATGACAATCGAGGCCCCTGAACCTGAAGATTTTCCTGCAGAGCCAATTACAGCACCACCAAAAATGAAGGCCTTTCTCCGTCGAAGAGGGATGTTGCTCGCAACGCTGCTCTCATTGACTCTTGGGATTACTGCCATCGCAATGGCCGCAGGACCCTTTTTTCATTACTTGAATTCAGATCCAACAGAAGACGGGTATGTACCGCCATATGCTATTTATAAAGTTGTGAATAAAACTTTCGGATCTACATTTCCAATCTACTGCGATGTAACAAAAAAGGATGGAACTCAAGGAAGCGGTTGGGTTATCGACAAAACGAATCTTTTTCCATTGCAGGACCCAGTCATTGAAGCAGCAGCAAATAAGTTTAAAACTCTCCTTATCACCAACCACCATGTCATAGATGAGTGCATAAAGATTGGAAAATTAACAACATGGATGGATGGCAAAGAATATCCAGCTGAACTTTTGATATCCGATAAAAAGGTGGATCTGGCAGTGCTAGGCATTTCCGTTAAACAACCACCGTTAGGACTTACACACTATTTTCCAGGCAATGGTTATTGGATCTTGGTAGCTGGATATCCATTGGGGTTGCCTCAAGCGGTATCTTTTGGAAATGTCATAACTTTTGATGAAGAAACAAATAAAGTTTTCATGTCAGCTGCTATCGCGAGCGGTAGCAGCGGTGGCCCTGTTGTAGATAATGAAGGAAATGTTATCGGGACAACTACGAGTTCGTTGACTAAAGATTATGTGAATGTAGCAGTTGGTTTGAATGCGTTTTGTAACAAAATAACCGATTGCAGTAAGACTCCGTTCTGGAGTGAAGATTAGCTTCGCGCGCTCTTACTCGTACGCGTGATGCGTTAAATCCTACTTTGGACTTTCATAATTTTCGGTAATTATTCGTATAAGACAATTCGGACGTGATTTAATATCGACCAATCTTTTAAAATCCGCTTCAGCGCTACCGTGTGAAAGAGCCCAATCGCCCTTTGGCCAGCGCCAGTACCAAGTAAAAGCAATCTCTTTGGAAAGTTCCAAAATAGCAGGGAGCGTGATTTTGAAGAGGTGGTCTATTAGATCTCCGCTCACAGCCTTTGGGTCACTTTTGCATTGGTCACACCAATTGGGATGGCAGTGCAACTTTCCTTTCTTCTGCCGCTCTTGTAAAAGCGTAAGCGCTGCGCTCACGCTACTTATGCCAGTTGATATTCCGATTAGAGATGCCCCTTGAATGAGCACTGCGTTGTCATCGGTTTCGGTCGCACTCTCATTTTCTTGAAGTACCAATTGATCTCGCATGCTTTCCCATATTAAATTAATGAAAACTTTTTGCTTCTCTGGAGTTAGGTCATAGAAATTAGCTGGAATTTCGAAGTATTTTCTTTCATTCGCTTCCATTTGTTCTTCCTCTCGCTCTTCTCGAACCACAATGCGTGAATCGAGCAGCTCTTCCTCCAGGACCACCGTGTGCGAAGAGCGACGCGGTTGGCAGCAAGTCTGCCGGAGGGCTTATGACTTACTTCTTGAGCTAGTTAGAGAATAGCAGGCGGGTCTGACAACTTTAATCCACAAAGAATCTTGCGGATTGAACCAAGAGCTTTATCTCACTTAATCCACAACATTAAAATAAATTAATTAAGCAGAAGTCCACTCATCTACTTTGCGCAGGTGCCCCTGTAGCTCAGTGGATAGAGCAGGGCACTAACGATGTTCCAGGTCGCGGGTTCAAATCCCGCCAGGGGTACGTTAAAAAGGAAGCGCCCCTCACGTATTCATGAGGGGCGCTTTCTTCAGTTCAATGGATAGATATTTTTCGAGCACTAACGATGCTTTGAGCAGGGTATCACTGATTGCACCATGAAAGAAGGCTGAAACTACTTTTGTGCACAAGCAAGTATTTTCACGCTACCGGCCTTTCCATTTCTTTAAATACTCTACAAAGCCATCGTTATTGAGTGCGTATTCACTGCGCTTCTCGCGGATCAAATCGATAATTGCTTCAACTTTCATACCATCGCGCAATAAAACTAAACCCGTTACTAACCCTGATCGGTTAAGCCCTGCTTGGCAGCGAATCAATGTTTTTGATCCAGCTTTCCATTCAACGAAAGCCCAGTCCGCTACTAATTCGATATGCTCAATATGTCCTTCATCGAGTGGTCCATCAACGAAGGCATAGCGAAATTCCTTTACATGCCAGCCCACTGGCAGCGTATAAGCATCGAGTGATACGACGGCATCAAAGGGTCGCGGATCATTAACGGCCGGTAAGCGTTTGCGCGCGCGCACCACAACATCATCTTCATCGGTTCCACCCATATACAGCCCAGGAAGAATTTGGGAGTAGAGCTCTAAATCACCCTCATTTGCAATCATGTATTCCTTTTTATTTGTACTTAGAGAGCCGATTAAAATTCTATTCTATTTTTTCCAGAAACTCAGCCACGCTTATTACCGTAATACCCCAGTCGCGAGCTTTTTTAGTCTTACCTGACATTGATGACTTATCGGCTGCAACTAATAAGTCGCAGTCCTTTTTGGTTACAGAAGTTACTGGCTTATAACCTGCATTGACCGCTAAGGATTCCAAGTGTTCTCTAGAAAGATCGGTACCATCTTTATCAGTAGCTTTTCCAGTGAAACAGATTCTGATTCCAGGTTCGATTATTGCTTTTACTGAATTATGCGATTCCAATTCCGCAGAATCTACTTCTATAGCAAGTTCTTTTGCCGCTTTCAGAATCAACTTTTTTTCCAATTCAGAAATATATTGATCACGCTTTGCAGCGTCTATCAATAACTGAATAAATTTGGAATTAGCTCTTTCTTGGTCTGCTTCAGTTAAGCCAAGATCATAAGCCCAAGAGGAAAGATTAGCTTTCTCATTTTCAGTAATTTTTAAATCGCTCATTACGTATGCCAGAGCATCAAAATATGACAAGTAAGCACCATCAAGGCTTGATACATCCATTTCCTGAGTAATTCTTCGCAAATTCTGGTTTCCCGGTAAGTGTGAATCACTGCTTGCAGCCCTTGAGAGAATTCTAGAAATTTTTATGGGATCAAAATCATTAACGCTCACTGGCTTTAAAGTATTTGAGTCTTTGAATACTTTAGATAATAAGGACGATGTCGCTCTAGCATCGGTTAGAGCACGATGCTCGGTTATATTGGTTATCTTATATTTTTCGCACGCAACACTTAGCTTGCTATGAGTAGCGGCTAGGGTACAGAACCCTGATCCAAAGTCTATTTCTTTTCTAGATCTGCTAAATTCGTTAGCTATCATCCGTGAGTCAAAGGGCAGATTATGTGCAACAAGAATTCTTCCTGTCAAAAGTTTTGAAACTTCGTCTAATATTTCCGAGAAAATTGGAGCAAGTGAAACAATTTCCGAAGTAATGCCATGCATAGATGAATTAGAAATGTCTCGCTCAGGATTAACTAATGTTTCCCACTCCTGTACAATATTTTCACCATCTACAAGCACGACACCAATCTCTAAAATTCTGTCAGTTTTACCTAGGCCAGTAGTTTCAGTGTCAATGACCGCAAATCGTCGCATGATTTAACTCTAACCTTAAGATGAATAAATTAGAAGGCCACATCAGATATTAGGAAGTTCGCCGTAAGCATCATTGAAGAATTCGAGTGCGCACATTAAACAGGAGAATCTGACAACCTATTCACCAAAGAATTCTATGAACTCTTTATCCCATGGATCATCTTCAAACCACTGAGCGATGTCACTACAAATCTTGTCTCCCAAAGCTTATAATTCATCTTCTGAAAGTGTCATTAGCCTCCACTATCCGAAGAACTTAGATAGTTCAAAAACACAACACCAATGAATATAGCAATAGCGACTCCAGCAATAAATCTGCCAATCTTTATTAAGACTGAACTCTCTGGTTCATATCGCAGGGCAACGACCCCCATAGCAATCCAGATAATCCCTTGAATAAGTCCAACGATTGGGTTGGTGATTATGTAGAGATTAACATATGAAGTAGCCGCCATTACTACGGCCAGAATCAAGAATGGTTTGCTTCTAATAAATCGCATCGATTTGCTCCCTTTTTACTTACCAAAAGGCTACAAAGCAGAACTGACAAGGCTGACGGATGCCCTTCCAGATAAATCAAATTAACTCTAATCTAGATTCATGCGTTATTGGTGGGTGAACCAAAACCAGACCTATAAGTTTGAGGTACCTGGTGGGTTCTTGTGGTCCCCAAAAACACGAGCTGATGGGGGGCGTAATTACTTTTATAACACCATGGAAGAAGTACGCCCGGGCGATTTAGTTTTTTCGTATTGCGATACGTATATAAAAGCTATTGGCGTTATCCAGCGCACCGCGGTCACCGCGCCTAAGCCAAATTTTCGCACGGCTGGAAGTAACTGGTCTAATGAAGGCTGGTTTGTCGAAGTTGAATTCGTTGAATTTGAAAACCCAATAAAGCCCAAAGATTTCATGCAACAAATCGTTCCATTGCTTAGTGATAAATATGCACCACTGCAGTCAAATGGAAATGGACTTCAGGGAATTTATTTAACAGAAATCTCTAGTCAATTCGGGAAACTTTTGGTGGATTTAACTAACGCTAATATCCCAGTAATTCAACAAGAACTTGCGCCTTTGAACGAACTCGAATCAGAATATGAAATTAACCTTGAAATTCAAGCACGCCACCTTGAAGGAGATCTCGAAAAGATTCAGTTAACAAAATCTCGACGCGGGCAAGGTATTTTTAAAGCAAATGTTCGCTTGGTTGAAAACCACTGTCGCGTGACTGGTGTTACAAACATTAAACATTTAAGGGCAAGCCATATAAAACCATGGTCAGTATCAAATAATGAGGAAAAGTTAGATGGGAATAATGGACTTTTACTCTCGCCGCATGTTGATCATCTTTTTGACCGTGGATTCCTGACATTTAGAGACACCGGTGGAATTTTGATTTCCAAGGAATTGAATCCAAAAGTTTTAGATCAATGGTCAATTTCAGTAGGCCAAAATGTTGGGGAGTTTTGGAATGGCCAACGTGAGTATTTGGAGTATCACCGAGAAGTTGTCTTTCAAAAGTAATGTACCTAAAATTTTCAGTAGTTCGCTATAATTCTCTTAATTGAACCAAGGAGCACTTAGTGGCGAAATCCGAAATGTCTGTTAGTCAGCTAGTTGCTCAAATTGAAAAGGGCTATATTCAAAAGCCAGAAATGCAACGTGAGTATGTGTGGAAATCTACTCGTGTGCGCGATCTGCTTGACTCTTTATATCGCAACTACCCATCCGGAACCATCCTTCTTTGGGAGGCGGACAATGAAGTTCCAACTACCGACTTTGCTATAAAGACAGAAAAAAGTTCAACTTCAAGACCTCTTCTATTGTTGGATGGCCAACAACGCCTTACTTCCTTATTTAGTGTTCTTAGGGGAGAACCGGTGATAGTACGCGATGGGCGAGCCTTAAAGCAAATAGATATTTTGTTCAATCTGGATCATCCAGATGAACTGTCCACTTTTATAGATATAGATGACTCTCCAGGTAGTGCAATAATTTTTGATGAAGACATTGACGATGAGGAAGATGAGCTCGATGTCCTTCAGCAACGTTTCAACCAATTTACCTTTATCGTTTCAAACCCACAACTAGCATCCGCCAAGAATTGGGTAAATGTGAGTGAAGTATTCAAGAGGCATAGTGATTCTGCGTTTATGATAAAAGCAGGAGTAACTTCGCTAGTTGATCCTCTGTACACAAAATATTCAAATCGTTTACAAAAACTGAGGGGCATTAGCGAGTATGTATATCGACTGGATATTCTTGAACCTACTTTGTCTTATGAAGAAGTAACTGAAATATTTATTCGAGTAAACTCCCTTGGCGTAAAACTTCGAAGCGCTGATCTCGCATTGGCGCAAATCACCGCTAAATGGCGTAATTCATTGGTCGAGTTTCAGAATTTTCAAAAACAAACATTAGTAGAACAAGGATTCTTTTTTGATCTCGGTTTCTTTGTCCGAGGATTGGTAATTTGTGCTACTGGTCAATCTAGATTTAAGACACTTGGGTCCGTTAGTCTTGAGGATCTACAAGCTGGATGGACCGAAAGCAAGCGCAGTATTACCTTTGCATTGAATTTTCTTAAGAGCAATTTAAGGATCGATTCCTTGGCGCTTCTAACATCTCCTTTTATCGTTTTCACAGTGGCCTTCTGGGGATCTAAGAGAAACTATAAAGTATCTCAAGAGGAAGCCCTCGCTATGCGACGTTGGGTATTAATATCAAATACGAAGTCTAGATACTCACAATCACCGGAAACACTTCTAGATCAGGACCTCTCGGTCCTGAAGAATGGTGGTGCTGTTGCAGAGTTACTTGAAAGATTGTCGGCCCAATTTGGACGCCTAGACGTCACCAGTTCTGAATTGCAGGGAAGAAGATCAACTAGTGGTTACTTCAAAGCCATGTTCCTGGCATTTCGAGAAGATGGGGCGAAGGATTGGTACAGTAAATTAGAGATCTCTGCTAAACACTCTGGTATGGAAGACAAGCTTCAATTCCATCACATATTCCCAAAAGCGTTTCTCAAAAAGAATTATCCAGATCTTAAACGGTCCCAAGTAAATGACATTTCCAATCTCGCATTTATTGGAGGTAAAACTAATCGAGAAATAAGGGATAAAGCGCCGAGCGAGTACCTAAGGAAGATTATTGCGTCTAAAGATCGGCTTCAATTAGAATTGCAAGCTATACCCTTGGAGGGCGAGATTCTTGATCAATACTCATTTGATGATTTTATAATCCAGCGACGTGAAATGCTCGTAAAGAAGATTAACAAACTTCTCTCGTAGATTCTAGAAGACGGGATAGTCAGATCACGTATGATTGCATTTTATTCGTCTATTTCGCTTTCTCCTCCTTGCCATTTTCCTCGTTATATTCCTTAACTTGCCCCTCACCAGCGTTAGGCTCACACAATTAACTATCCACGGGAAGGTTTCATGAAGGCAAAGAGCGCGGGTCGTGGTATGGCGATCATGTTAATTGTTACAGGCATCGCTCACTTTGCATTTCCAAAGTCATTAGATGCAATCGTTCCGGGATTCTTGCCGGGGGATGTGCGGTTTTGGGTACATCTAAGTGGTGTGGCAGAGCTTGTGATTGCAGCGATGTTGTTGGCACCACTTGGCGTTCTATTTTGGGGAAAGCCTCTGCGTTTATTGGGTGCTTATAGTGCGCTCTTATTATTTATTGCAGTCTTTCCAGCAAATATAAATATGGCAATTATCTGGAGTGATCGCGCAATGCCATCACCGTTATTTGCCTATGCCAGATTGCCGTTGCAGTTGGCTCTGTTCTATTGGGCGTGGGCGATAGCTAGGGATATAAAGCGGCGGTAGGTGTGGGGAGGGTTCCATTTAGTAACGCTGCGTAGTTTTTCTCTTGCGAGTGCGTCAAAGTTATTGCTGATTTCATTGTGTTATTCTTGCGATGCAAATTAGTTGACGGCAAACTGGACTCGATTAATTTCGGGTCCATTTTGTTTTACAAGTGTGGTAAATTTTGAAATGGTTGGCTGACAACACAAATGGACCTGAGTATTTTCGGGTCCATTTTGTTTTATCTAGATATATCCACAGTTAATTGACTTTAGATCTTGAGCTACTCCATTCCTAAGCATTATTCGCACCTGGGGGAATGGTGTAGTGGGATCAGTGGCCAGAGGAGTTTGACGCCCTTTGTAGGGGCCACTGATTTCGAGCACTAAATAGTTTCGCTGGGGGAATATTTAAAATAGTAAGTGGTCTACAGTGGAACAGAAGTAACTCCGAGTAGTTGAAATGAAATCGGGTCGAAAGCATATTTCTATGTCTTCGACCCGATCGCCTGATACGATTCCAGTAGTACTACTGATTAGGTATCATCGCTTTCGCGTTGATCCTTTCGCATCTGCTTGTATCTAAATACAAGTTCGGCTATCGCAATGGCTAGCATTGCGATATCAATTAGTTTCATGTCATCAGTACCCCCTTTCACCTTGTTTCCAATTTGTATTGGAAAATCAATGAACATGGCTGCAGCTATGTTGCAACTTGATGAAGGTGATCGGGTTAGGCACAGGAAAGATAAGTGCAAAAGCTTTAGTGGATTATTTTTTTGGGTGCCAGTGTGGATAAATTTGAAAATGGTTGGCTGACAACACAAATGGACTCGGAATCAACCGGGTCCCTTTTGTTTTTGTAATGTTGTGTTATTATTTTTACACCTAGTAGGTGACGGCAAACTGGACTCGATAGAAATCGGGTCCATTTTGTTTTATCTAGATATATCCACAGTTAATTGATTTTAGAACTTCAGCTACTCCATTCCTAAGCATTATTCGCACCTAGGAGAATGGTGTAGTGGCAGCATAAGTAGATGTCACCTACTAGGCATGGGTTCGATTCCCGTTTCTTCCAGCAGTCTCGAGGATCAGTGGCCAGAGGAGTTTGACGCCCTTTGCAAGGGCCACTGATTTCGAGCACTAAATAGTTGGTTCGGCGCTGCTATCAAAGCAAAGATTTAATCTTCGCTTTAACCGCAATTACTGATGGGTTGGTTAATGAAGAACCATCAGCGAAAAGCAGTGTTGGCACAACTTGATTACCACCATTGACTAATTCAACAAATGGCGCGTATTGGCTCTCTTGTTCAATATTTACTTCCCGAAAATTAATACCAGCCTCATTTAGCTGACTTTTTAACCGCTTGCAGTATCCGCACCAACTGGTACTAAACATAACGAAATCAGCACCTGTAATACCAAGGATTTCGGCCGGGGTTTGCGACATGTTAACAATGCCTTTCATTGAGGAGAATGGTGATTTTCTTCAGACTCTATTATCTCCTGTTTAGATGAAATTTGTGCACAGACAGATGGCCAAAAGTAAATGTAACGCAAAGTAGTTAAAATGAAATCGGGTCGAAAGCGCATTTCTACGCCTTCGACCCGACCGCCTGATACGATTCCAGTACTGTTACTGATTAGGTATCATCGCTTTCGCGCTGATCCTTTCGCATCTGCTTGTATCTAAATACAAGTTCGGCTATCGCAATGGCTAGCATTGCAACGGGTGGCTCTTTGGGAAAAGCCAGAGGAATTGGTTAGGGTGGGATTATGGATATAAAAGAAGCGACTAATGCGGGGCTTACCAACTATACAAACTTTTCAGGGCGGGCCACTAGGTCTGAATTTTGGTGGTTCATTGCATTTACATTTCTTGTTGATGTGGTCTCTTCAATCCTCGATTCAATTTTAGGGATTGGTTTTATTTCCAGTCTCACATTCCTTGCGCTCTTGGTGCCATCGATATCTGTGACAGTGCGCCGACTGCACGATGTCGGTAAATCTGGCTGGTTTCTTCTCGTACCTTTTTATAATTTGTATTTGTACTGCCAACCTTCGATAGCGGCAGAGGGATAGCAATAACGCTGATTAGGTATCGTCGCTTTCGCGTTGATCGCCCTGAAGTATCAACCACTAACAGGTGTTGGCTCTTTGCTTAATTTTGGAAGGTAAAACGTTGCGATTGCGATGATCGCACCCAACAACACCCCAATTCCAAGTGCTGCACGCAGTGAAAGATAGGAAGCCAGCAATCCAATGGCTGCTGGTCCTGCCAGCAATCCGAAATAAGTCAGTCCGAATACCTTGGACATATTTCGCCCTGAGTGTGAAGCTTCACCAATAGTGGCTGCATAAATGAAGAATTGAGGAACGATGGCTGAAATTCCAATACCAACTATTAGCCAACCAATGAGTGAGAGTGATTTATTGGGCAGCGTCAGAGCTAAGAACATTCCTATCGAACTCAGAACTGCCCCATATCGAATTACAGCCATGCGACCGATGCGCCCAACTATGCGATCTGCAAAAGCTCGGACCAAAGCCATCGCTCCAGAGAAAACCATGACTGAAAAAGCACCCTCTGCTTTTGTTGCATGCAGAGTTGTTACTTGGAAAAGTGCTGACCAATCAACTCCAATCCCCTCGATCACGGCAGCAAAGCCACCCAATACGCCCAAAATTAATACCAGCTTGAGATGCGGGCGATTGGCTTTATTCGCTTCCTTTCGCAATTGAGATTTCTCTGCCTTGGAAAAACTTTTATGCAGCTCGGATGCGTGACTCACGGAAGGTAAAAGATAGCGCGATACGAAAAGTGAAATAACTCCGAGTATAATTCCAGCGAAAGTCAGCGTTAAGTGCATTGGAAATTCATGTGCGAGAGCAAATCCGCCAATTCCAGCACCGATGACTCCACCACCAGACCACATTGCATGAAAGGCAGTGAAAATCGGTCTCCCGTATGCACTTTCGACTTCAACAGCATGGGCATTGGCTGCAATATCTGTCGAACTTATCCCGATACCGAGTATGAATATGGCAATATGAAGAGTCAATAAATTTTCTGCCAACCCAGGAAGCGCGAGAGCAAGTCCCAAGATGGCTCCTGACCCAATCAGAGATTTCTTACTTCCAAAATGATCAA
>JBCKHB010000010.1:0-33855 GCA_038906075.1 Candidatus Planktophila sp. | reverse complement strand
TTCAAAACCAACCGCTCCGCGCTGTGGAAGTGTTGAAAAAATTCCACCGCCATCATTATTTATAACTATAAAACGCAAATTTATAGATTCATTATTGATAAGTCCCGTTAAATCATGCAAGAAAGCCAAGTCGCCAATTACGGCCAAGCTCGACTTGCGCGCAGATGCAATCCCAAGTGCAGTTGAAATATTTCCGTCAATTCCAGCAAGACCGCGATTGGCAAAAGTTTCAATTCCTTCTCGTGCAACGGCGAATGCTTCAATATCGCGGATTGGACGCGAAGAAGCAATAAAAATAGTCGAACCATCTGGAATAGAGCGACCAATTTCGCCAGCAATAGCTGCTTCATTCCAACCACTTGTATCACTTAAAACTCGCGCAGCTCGCTCCGAAATTTTTTGCCATTTTTCTAGCCACTCTGGTGAGGCGCCTTTTGAGTCGATTGCGGGCAAGGTTGTAAAACATTTATCGCCCGTGCGATCAGTGTCAACTGTTGCAATCCTTGGATCTATAACAATTTGTACCGGGCTAGATTTAATAAATGAATTGATTGACCTAGACAAGGTCGTGCGACCTATAACTATCACCGATTGTGGAATAAGTGTTTTACAAATCTGCTTTGATGTCAAAAAGATTGAGGCATGAGAAATCGCATCAGGAAAAGTCAATGGGTCTTCGCTAACAATTGGCCAGCCAAGTTTTTTTGCAAAATCTTTGACATCTTTAACACTTAAACCACCACGATCGTGCCCAATGATTAAAACTCCACGCAAGTCAGAGGTTTTAAGGGCGTCTGCACTTTTTCTTGAAACAAATTCTTTAGGTACAACTACGATTTTATCAAGCCACGAATTATCGTCATCTGGCAATAACGGCTCATCAAACTGCACATTCAAATGAACTGGGCCGGTACGCAAACTATCTAGTGGTAACTCCATTGGAAAAACTGGACCATCAATATCTGCAAAGTATCGAACGGCTTTTCCAAAAATGCGCGCTTGTTCGGTCGTTTGATTTGCCCCTGTTCGGCGCAACATAGCCGGTCTATCTGCAGTCAGAATTAAAAGTGGCGCATTTGTATGGTGCGCCTCTAACACTGCGGGATGATAATTAGCAACAGCAGTACCACTCGTGCAAACAATTGGTACTGCTCGCCCTGTTGCTTTAGTCAGACCTAATGCGAAAAATGCAGCGCTTCGTTCATCGATTCGAACATGAAGTTTGATTAATTTTTTCTCTACTGCCGCATAAAATGCTAAGGAGAGCGGCGCATTTCGAGATCCAGGAGAAATAACAACATCGGTAATTCCAGATTCAATTATTTGTCTAACAATGATGCGCGCCAATGAAGTTGAATTACTCACCAACTCCACCCACTCTCTTCTATGCGCTCTCTGGCACCTGCCTGCCAAGTTTGCCTAATTCGATCCTTCCACCACTTTAGTCGCTCCGGCGAAACGCTAAAATTCTTAGTATCTGGAATAACACTTGCTACGGCGATTTCCCCATTGATTACAGGTAGCGCAGCAACATCTTCTTTAAGCAATTTACCAGTTGCCAAACCACAAGCAAAGTTTAATTCGACAATTGATGCCGCAAGTTTTAAGCCGTGCGATATTCCGACCGCACTTTCTAACGCGCTTGATACGACAACTGGTAGACCATGGTGCGCCGCAATTTTCTTGGCAATTGCAATTCCGCCAAGAGGTGCAACTTTGAGCATCAAAATATCTACTGCATCAGTTAAATTAACATCAAAAGGATCTTTAGCTTTGCGAATTATTTCATCGCCAGCAATTCGCACAGAAACACGGCGCCTTAATTCGCGAAGTTCCTCGATAGTTGCACATGGTTGTTCGATATATTGGATTGGACCTGCTTTATTTATAAAAGTTTCTGCAGCATCAACACTCCAAAGACCATTAGCATCTATACGTATCGCAAGATCAGGGGCAATTTCGCGCACAAGCGCCAAGCGTTTTAAGTCTTCTTCAAGATTATTGCCGACTTTAATTTTAATAACTTTTGCCCCTGGATAAAAATTTAATATTTCGATTATTTCTAACGCCCCATTAACTGCTGGCAGAGTGCCATTAATTGGAATGCTTTTTCGCAGTGGCGCGTCAATCGGTGCAATTGCGGCTTCTACTGCACTAACTAGCCACGGAACACATTCACTGGCTTCGTATTCTAAAAACGGTGAAAATTCACCCCAGCCTTGATGACCTTCAATTAAAGCAACTTCACGCGATGTAACAGATCGAAAATTAGTCTTTGTTGCAAGTTTAATTACCTGCACATTTTCGAGAATTAAATCAAGCATTTATTAAGGGCGCTTAGGAAATTTCTTAAAATCTGGCGCGCGCTTCTCTTTATATGCATCGCGACCTTCTTGTCCTTCTTCGCTCATATAGAAAAGTAGCGTTGCATCTCCGGCCAATTGTTGAATTCCTGCAAGTCCATCATCTGCGGCATTTAGACTCGCCTTCAACAAACGAATTGCAAGTGGCGAATTACTTAACATTTCACGACACCACGAAACTGTTTCTGCTTCTAGTTGTGCAAGTGGCACAACAGTATTTACAAGTCCCATTGCCAAAGCTTCTTGCGCATCATATTGGCGCGTCATAAACCAAATTTCGCGAGCCTTCTTCTGTCCAACGTGAGCAGCTAATAAACCTGCGCCGTAACCACCATCGAATGAACCAACCATTGGTCCGGTCTGACCAAATTTGGCGTTATCAGCGGCAATTGTTAAATCGCATACAACATGCAGAACATGCCCTCCACCAATTGCCCAACCAGCAACCATTGCTATGACTGGTTTTGGTGTACGACGAATTTGTACTTGTAAATCCAAAACATTTAAACGGCCAATTCCTTTTTTAGCTAAATTATCATCACCAAGATAGCCATCATCTCCGCGAACACTTATATCGCCACCAGAACAGAACGCTTCATCACCTGCTCCAGTCAGAATAATTACTCCGACCTCATCGTTATCGCGAGCAAGCGAAAAAGCACTTTGCAATTCAATTATTGTTTGTGGACGAAAAGCATTTCTAACGGATGGCCTATCAATTGTAATTTTTGCAATACCATCACCGATTTGATATTTAACATCAGAGAATCCCTCGCCGCCAGGAGCAGATTTCCATTGCGGAATCTCTCGACTTCCAAAATCACGCTTAATCGGCTTGCTCAAAATTTCCCCCTTATTCGCCTGCAAGCGATAGCCTACGGCGGTAATGGATACGAAGTCACAACGCGATTTATACGTAATCAGCCCAACGTCGACTATCCCAGAAATTATAGGCGCGTTGAAAAAAGCTCTCTCGGGGCAAGGCCCTGCAATCGGCTTTGGTGAGATTGAAAGCAGATCGGTTACATCCGAGATATGCCTTGTCATCGCGACAAGCGGCACGGGCGGAGTTGTCAAAGAAGTTGGGCTCGCGGCGAGTGCACTTCGTGCATCGACACAAGCTGCAAATAAATTTGTAAAAGCAGAGTTCGGGCAAATCTGGTCTCTCTTATTGCCCTTAAATCACATTGCCGGCGTAAATATCCTGCTGCGTTCACTGGAATTAGGTACAACTCCAATTAATTTAAATAGCTGCAGTGATGCGCAATATCCAGAGGCTGATTTCACTGCGATTGTTCCAACTCAACTTTTTCGAGCCCTCAGTGGTGATGATCGACTCTTGCAGCATTTGCAAAGTACGAAAGCAGTCCTTGTCGGCGGTTCTTTTCTTTCTGCAGAATTAAAGGCGCAAGGTGAGAAATCTGGGATCAAAATTATCTCTACCTACGGAATGACTGAAACAAGTGGCGGGTGTGTCTATAACGGCAAATCTTTGGAAGGTGTTGAAGTTGCCATTTCTGATAATGGGCTAGTTAAAATTCGTGGGCCCGTCATTGCAAGTACATATGTCAATAACTCAGAATTATGGAAGAAAACTTTTCTAGATGGTTGGTTTATAACAAGTGATAACGGAGAATTAGTTGATGGATCTCTAGTTATTTCAGGTCGCGCTGATGATGTAGTAATTTCTGGTGGTGAGAATATTTCATTAGGCGCAATCGAGGAGACCCTGCTAACTAAATTCCCAACAACTCAGTTCGCAGCTTTCGCAATAAAAGATGCCCAATGGGGAGAATCACTTCAATTGGCTGTTGTGGGCAATATTTCAAATCTAGAAATTGAATCACTTCTCGAAGAAAAACTAGGAAGCGCGGCAAAACCAAAAACGATTCATCATCTAGAAAAAATTCCACTTACGGGGATTGGAAAGGTAGATCGAGTGGCCCTTATGAATTTGGTAGCACATGAATAGGTGGTTGATTGGTGCCCGACCTCGAACTTTGCCTGCTGCTATCGCCCCTGTTTTAGTCGCTACATCACTTGCCGGAAGTGAAAAGAATTTACTCCACGCTGGTTTAGCCTTGTTAGTAAGTCTTTCGCTACAAATCGGTGTGAATTATGCCAATGATTACAGTGATGGCGTTCGTGGCAGTGATCGGAATCGAATAGGTCCAAAACGTTTAGTCGCAAGTGGTTTAGCCAGTGCCCAAGCGGTTAAGAACGCAGTATTGATTACTTTTTTCTTCGCTGCATGCATAGGCCTCATCCTTGCAATACAAACTAATTTATGGATTATCGCAATTGGAGCACTCGCCATTCTGGCGGCTTGGGGTTATACGGGTGGAAAAAATCCGTATGGTTACAGTGGCTTTGGTGAAATATCTGTATTTTTTTTCTTTGGTTTAGTTGCAACAATCGGAACTTACTATGTTCAAACCGAATATGTAAGCCTTAAAAGTGCAATTGTTGCCCTTCCAATCGGCACACTATCTTGTGCAATTTTGTCAGCAAATAATATTCGAGATCGTGCACAAGATGAACTTGTTGGTAAACGAACTTTGGCAGTTCGTCTTGGCGATCATCGTTCTCGAATATTTTTCGTATCTTTGCTGGCAATCACTCATTTAGCCGCACTGGTTGGACTTCGGAGTTTTTTAACGCTGCTGCTGCTTCCATTTACAATTTCACTTTCTCGTCAAGTCATGGGTGGGGTAACAGGCTTACAGCTAATCCCAATACTTGAGAAGACTGGCAAATTACAATTGGCCTTCGCTGTACTCCTTGCAATTACTCTCGCCATGTAAGTAATGCCAGTTACAATCGCCCCATGAGTATTGCGCAAGCAGCTAGCGGAAATTTCGCCAACGATAATGCTGGGTTGCGCAGTGATGTTCGCCAATTAGGTGACTTACTTGGACAGACTCTCCTTCGCCAAGAAGGACCAGAATTATTTAGCCTTGTTGAACAAGTGCGCAAAGCGATTCGTGAAGGCGATGGCGTCGAACTGCTTGCTGCTCTATCGGTTGAAGAATCAGTTGAATTAGTACGCGCATTTAGTACTTACTTTCACTTAGCAAATGTCGCAGAACAAGTTCACCGCTCACGAGTCTTGGCCGATGCTCGCGCCGAAGGTGGTTCTTGGTTAACACGGGCAGTAGATAAAATTCAAGTAGCGCTAAAAGCGCAAATACCAGGACATGAAATCACTCAAGATGAAATTCAAAAATGGGTCAATGAATTAATGGTGCGGCCAGTTTTTACAGCCCACCCTACTGAAGCGGCTCGTCGTTCAATTTTGAGTAAATTGGGAAGCATTGCCCAATTATTAGATCAGAGTAAAGGTCCTGCGCAAAGCGAGCGACTTGCAGAAGCAATCGATTTATTATGGCAGACCGATGAATTGCGTTTAGATCGCCCCGAGCCACTCGATGAAGCGATGAATGCTTTGTATTACCTAGATGATTTATTTCATCAAAGCGTCCCCGAAGTACTAAGTGATTTTGCCCGCGAAATGAAACGTTTAGATATAGAAATTCCTGTAACTGCTCGTCCACTTTCATTTGGAAGTTGGATTGGTGGAGATCGTGATGGAAACCCAAATGTCACTGCGCAAGTAACTAAAGATGTGATGGTCTTACAAGTAGGTCACGCAATTAGAGCGATGATTTCGGCAATGAATGATTTGCGACAGTTATTATCAGTTTCTACAAGAATTGTTGGCGCAACCCCAGAATTATCGGCATCGGTAGAAGAAGACCTTAAATATATTCCTGAATTCGAACCGCGCTTTAAGCGCTTAAATATTGAAGAACCGTATCGCCTTAAGGCTACGGCTATTGTGCACCGATTAACTTTTACTCGTGATCGTCACGCAAAGAGTGGGCCGCATGTTCCACACCGTGATTACAAAAATACTCAAGAATTAATGAAAGATTTGACCTTAATGCGCGACTCCCTCTTTGCTCATAAGGGTGAACTAATTGCAACCGGCGCACTCGAACGAACCATTCGTACCGTTGCCGCTTTCGGCTTGACCCATGCAACACTTGATATTCGTGAACATAGCGATGCCCATCATCATCTTTTGTCTCAAGTGCTCGATAACCCGGCATACCCAACGATGTCGCACGACGAACGCTTCACGATTTTAGCGCGAATTATTGGCGGTTCAGAATTACTTAAGAATAATTCACTTGATGCGTCGGCGCAGAAAACTTTCGAAACCTTTAAAGCCATTGGAGATTTAATCGAAAGTTTTGGACCAGAATCTATTGAGACCTACATCGTTTCTATGACAAAAGGCGCTGATGATTTGCTGGCCGCAGTTGTTATTGCTCAACAAGTTGGTTTAGTAAATATTTCACTCAATAAATCCAATATTGGATTTGCGCCGCTGCTTGAAACCGTAGCCGAATTGCGGGCAGCCGATCAAATATTAGAGAAACTTCTTAGCGATCCTGGTTATAGAAAAATTGTTCATCTTCGTGGTGACATACAAGAAGTAATGCTTGGGTACTCTGATTCAAACAAGGATGCCGGAATTGCAACAAGCCAGTGGGAAATTCATCGGGCGCAACGTCGCCTGCGCGATGTTGCAATTAAGTATGGAGTAAAACTTCGCTTGTTCCATGGCCGTGGTGGTTCTGTTGGTCGTGGCGGCGGTCCAACATATGAAGCCCTTGTTGCACTTCCGTGGGGTTCGGTTGATGGACAAATTAAAATGACCGAACAAGGCGAAGTCATTAGCGATAAATATGCCTTGCCTTCCCTCGCTCGCGAAAATATTGAACTCATCCTTGCCGCCTCCCTTGAAGCAACAGTCCTAAACCGTGCACCGAGACAGAGTTCTCAAGATTTAGATAAATGGAATGAATGTATGGAACTCATAAGTTCAAATTCCTTTACACGATACCGATCTTTAATTGATCATCCAGATTTGCCGGCATATTTTTATACATCAACACCAGTTGAACAATTAGGTGAGATGCTCCTTGGTTCTAGGCCATCACGCAGACCAGATGCAACAAGCGGTTTAGATAGTTTGCGCGCTATCCCTTGGGTATTTGGTTGGACACAATCTCGCCAAATTGTGCCTGGTTGGTACGGAGTTGGTACTGGCCTCAAAGCCGCACGCGAAGCTGGGGAAACGCAAGTCCTAAAGGCGATGCTAAACGATTGGCATTTCTTTCATACTTTTATTAGCAACGTTGAAATGACTCTAGCAAAGACTGACTTACAACTTGCAAAGCGTTATGTTGAGGCACTTGTACCCAAAAATTTACAACATTTCCTTGGGGATATTGAAGAAGAATTTAATTTAACAGTGCAAGAGATTCTGCTTTTGACAGATAAGGCTTCACTCCTAGGAGATCAGCCCATTTTGGCCCGAACCCTGCAAGTTCGAGAAGATTATCTTTACCCCATCCACTTGATGCAGATCAATCTGCTCAATCGAGTTCGTCAAACCCCTGAAAGCGTTGATCCGATTTTGCGTCGCGCACTTTTGCTCACGATAAATGGTGTTGCCGCAGGCCTACGCAATACTGGCTAATTTTAAATATTGAAATTTTGTTGAGTTGTTTCAAGTCCTACCGTTATTAAAGATTCAACTGCATCCGCGCCGCGCGAAATAAATTCAGCTAACTCTTTCCTCTCTGCTGACGAAAAGGGTTTAAGAACAAAATTTCCCGGATCATGTTGCCCTATTGGACGTCCAATTCCCATGCGGACTCTGAAATATTCTGCAGTATCGAAAGATGAGGTGATAGATTTCAAGCCATTATGACCATTATCGCCGCCAGCAATTTTTGAACGAATTGCAGCAAAGCCAATATCTAATTCGTCGTGAATCGCAATAATATTTTGTGGTGCTATCGAATAAAATTGCGCCAGAGCTTTTGCCGGACCACCGGTTTCATTCATATAGCTTTTGGATTTAGCTAAAATTATTGACGCGGCATCAATTCCAAAACCTAATTTAAGGGCTGCAACTTCGGTTCGAGATTTGTGGGATGACCATTTAACGTTATGGCGTTTAGCTAATTCATCCACGACCATTGCCCCGATATTGTGTCGGGTATTGGCATATTCATCACCGGGATTACCTAAACCAATAACAAGTCAGACCATGGTTAAAGGGTATCGGGCTAATTCGGCAGTATCGCTAGAGAATTAAAAGATTTAGGCGTCTTTCTTTTCGGTATCGGCAGCAGGTGCATCGGTTGCCCCAGCACCTTCAACAGCTGCAACAGCTGCAACTGGTATGACTTCTTCAACTGCCGTTGAGCGCTCTGAAAGGTGAACAACGATCATCTTAGGATCAGAAATAAGGACAATTCCTGCGGGAATTTTTACATCGCCAGCATATAGAGATTGTCCTGCAACAAGACCAGTCAGATCTAAGTCAAAGAAACTTGGGATAGAAGTTGCTTCAACTTCAACTTCAATTGAGTTGTGAACGTGTTCAAGAATTCCATCACGATCATGTTCGCCAGCTGTGTGAACTGGAACTGCAACAGTAACTTTTTCACCACGCCGAACAATTAAAAGGTCGACGTGCTCAAGGGTTAACTTCAAGGGGTTACGAACGATTGCCTTAGGAAGAGTTAGCTCAGTCTTTCCGTCAACAACTACATCAAGAAGAACGTTTGAATTCTTTAGTGCAACGCCAAGTTCGCGTGCAGGAAGAGATATGTGAGATGGCTTTTCACCATGGCCGTAAATAACAGCAGGAACTAAACCATCCCGACGAGCACGACGTGATGCGCCTTTACCAAATTCGGTACGACGTACACCGTTGATAGTTATCTCTGCCATTTTATTTCTCCTCTAGTGCGCTTAACTCTCGGTTGCTTCACAAAAGTCCCAGCAGGAGTAATTCCTACACCGTCGATTACGGAAAATAATTCTTACCCTCGCCGGAACGAAGCAAAGGTTAGCCAAGGTTACGACCAAAACGCAAATCGCGGCTAAATAAGGCGATTAGGAATAGCCCTCAAAGAGGCTGGTAACCGAGCCATCTTCAAAGACTTCGCGAATTGCCCTAGCGAGCAGTGGAGCAATCGGCAAAATAGTTAATTTATCAAATTTTTGATCTTCGCCAATTGGAAGAGTGTCGGTGACTATAACTTCACTTGCACTTGAATCTCTTAAGCGCTCAACTGCAGGACCCGATAAAACCGCATGTGTTGCCGCAATAATTACTTCACTTGCTCCGGCTTCAACGAGTGCGTCTACTGCCTTTGTAATTGTTCCAGCAGTATCAATCATGTCATCGATAACAACGCAAGTTTGTCCTTCAACATCTCCAACAACACGACCAGTCCTTGACTCATTAGGAATTCGCGGGTCGCGAGTTTTATGAATAAATGCAATTGGGCAACCACCAAGTAAATCCGACCAACGTTCTGCAACACGAACTCGACCAGAATCTGGTGAAACGATTGTCACACGAGAGCGATCTACTTTACTGCCGACATAATTTGCCAGCATTGGTAGCGCGAACAGATGGTCAACTGGGCCATCAAAAAAACCTTGAATTTGCGAAGTGTGTAAATCAACAGACATTAAACGGTCGGCGCCCGCGGTCTTAAATAAATCTGCCATCAAGCGAGCAGAAATTGGTTCGCGCCCATGATGTTTTTTATCTTGGCGCGCATACCCATAGAAAGGCGCAACAACGGTAATTCTCTTTGCCGATGCCCGCTTCAGCGCATCGACCATGATAAGTTGTTCCATAATTTGTTTATTTACTGGGGCGCAATGGCTCTGTATAACAAAGGCATCGCAACCGCGAACACTTTCTTCAAATCTAATAAAAATTTCACCATTTGCAAAGTCATATGCAGAGGTTGGCGTTAGCGGGATACCAAGTTCAGATGCAACTTGATCTGCTAATTCTGGAAATCCGCGACCGGAGAATAAACGTAATTTCTTTTCAGAGGCCAGACGAATTTCGCTCATTGAAATTAACCCTTCTTCTTTTTTTCACTCTTTGCAGCGGCTTCTGCAGATTTTGTACCAGAACGCTTACGCATGACCCAGCCTAAGACATTTCGTTGCTTTGCTCGGCCAACACCAATAGCTCCTGCTGGAACGTTTTCAGTTATGACCGATCCAGCCGCGGTGTATGCACCATCTCCAACTGAGATTGGCGCAACCAAGATACTGTCACTACCAATTCGTACATGGTCACCAATTTCAGTGTGGTGTTTATCAACGCCGTCATAATTGACAAAAATTGTTGCTGCGCCAATATTCGTTCCCTCGCCGATTGTGGCATCTCCAACATATGAAAGGTGTGGAATCTTTGAGCCCGTTCCGACCGTTGCATTCTTCATCTCGACAAATGCGCCAGCACGGACATTTGTCCCAAGGTTTGTGCCGTTGCGCAGAAAAGTAAATGGACCAACACTGGCGCCTTCGCCGATTACAGATGAAGTGCACAAAGATTCCAGAACTTTCGCTCCTGCCTTTACCTCGCAATCAATCAAGGTTGTGCGTGGACCAATAACTGCCCCAGTTGCAATAGTTGTTCGGCCACTTATTGCACTACCGGGAAATATAACTACATCAGCGGCAATTTTAACGGTGGCATCAATCCAAGTTGTTGCAGGATCCACAATAGTTACCCCAGCTTGCATAAAGTCTTCGTTGATTCTCTCGCGTAAATACGCCGCACTTTCGGCAAGTTGAACGCGATCATTTACTCCCAAAATTTCTACGTAATCATCCACAATCGCTGCAGCAATTGAAACACCTTGGCTGCGCATAATTTCAATAATTTCGGTTAAGAAAAGTTCGCCTTGGGCATTGGAATCCTTGAGTTTTCCTATTGCTTTTGAAAGCAAGGCACCATCAAATGCGTAAACTCCCGAATTAATTTCATAAACTAAGCGTTGCTCATCGGTGGCATCGCGTTCTTCAACAATGCAACACATTTCACCTTCGTCATTGCGAATAATTCGACCGTACCCAGTTGGTTCGGGATGCTCGGCAGTTAAAACTGAGGCGCCAAAACCGCCTTCAGTATGTATTGCAATAAATTGGGCCAGCGAACCACCTGAGAGCATTGGGGTATCGCCAGCTAAAACTAAGACTGTGCCGCTTGGAGATTTTTCTGCCAGTGCTAGTTGCGTTGCATGGCCCGTGCCGCCACGCTTTTCTTGAAAGATTGTTTTAGCATTCGGTGCAATCATTGCAATATGGGCTTCGACTTCTTCGCGACCCGATCCAACAACGATGAGGATTTCCTTTGGATTTAATTCATTAACTGCATGTAAAACATGTCCGAGCAGCGTTCGACCTGCAACGCTATGTAAAACCTTTGGTGTCGCAGATTTCATTCGAGTTCCCTCGCCTGCGGCTAAAACAATTACGGTTTCAACAACCGCTTTCTTACTGTTCAAGAGTGGCTCCCGCCGTTTGCTCTGGACGAGTACAAGGTAAGTCTATTGCCTGCTATTTGCTCCGCCACCAGGTATCGATCCTGGACCCTGGGCTTCAAAGGCCCATGTGCTAGCCACTACACAATGGCGGAACCCGTATTCTCCCCTATTACAAGTGGTGCTTGCGACCATTAGCCTTGCTCAATGCGCGATGAAGTCGACCGTCTAATCGCAGAATGGAAGCGGGAGAGACCAGATTTAGATATAGCGCCTCTCGGTGTTTTAAGCCGAATAACTCGTATTTCACGCCATCTAGATATTGCACGGCGCGATGCTTTCGCAGATTTAGAAAACTGGGGTTTTGATGTTCTTGCAGCCCTTCGGCGCGCTGGTGGCCCGTATCAATTATCTCCCAGCCAACTCATGCAAGAAACAATGGTCACGAGCGGCACAATGACAAATCGTTTAGACCGCCTCGAGGAATTGGAATTAGTTACACGCCAAGCAGATCCAAATGATGGTCGCGGCTCATTAGTAAAACTAACCAGAGCTGGAATACGCGCGGTTGATTCTGCATTGGAAGAATTATTAATACACGAGCGCGAATTTCTTTCAGGTCTTACAAAAGATCAGCGAAATGAACTGGCTCAATTACTGAGTTTATTGGCCTCTTCCTTAGAAAAAGATAACTAACGAACCTCAACAATTTTGGCGCCAGTAACTGGGCCAACTGTGCGGGCCACACTTCCAACAACACCGCTTGCAGTTAGTGCAACTGCTAAATCTAAACCTTGTTCTTCATCGGCAACTAAAAATGCAACAGTTGGCCCTGAACCAGAAACAATTGCACCCAGTGCTCCGTATTCCTGCCCAACATCTAAAGTTAATCGAAGCGCCGGACGCAAAGAACACGCTGCTGCTTGCAAATCATTTACTAAAGATGCCCCAACTGTTTTTGGATCCGAAGTTAAAAGTGCTTGCATTAGCGCTTCATTCGTTTGAGGCTCTGCTATTTGCAAACCTTCACGCAAACGATCGCATTCTCTGTAAACAGATGATGTTAAAAGCCCAACTGTAGAAAGGGCTAAAACCCAGTGATAGGTGCCACGAGATAGCGCGGCCGTTAATTGGTCGCCATGGCCACGGCCAATTGCAGTTCCACCGCTTAACATAAAGGGAACATCACTTCCCAGTTGAACCGCAATTTCATTCATTTCTTCACGTGACATACCTAGTGAATACAACGAATCAATCGCAACAATTGTGGCAGCTGCATCAGCGCTTCCGCCAGCCATTCCTCCTGCAACTGGAATTGATTTTCTTATCTCAACATGGGTATCAATACTTACGTCGTATTCTTGGCTCATCAATTTCGCAGCTTGAGCAACTAAATTACTCGCATCCGTTGGTACGGCGCGTCTCTGATCTCCTTTTACAGAAATAGTTAATCCATTACCAGGCTGAGCGAGCGTCATTGTGAGATCGTCAAATATAGAAATTGCTTGAAAAACTGTCACCAGATTATGAAAACCATCATCTTCGCACGGACCAACCGAGAGTTGAAGATTTACTTTCCCAGGAACACGAACGGTGACGCTTCTAATCGGCATGAATTGACTCTATTGCCTAACGTGGCGAAAAGTTAGGTGCGCAAGTAGCAATTGCACAAAAACCTGAAATCTCTAGCACTTCTCCGCGAAGTGTCGGATCTATTCCTGCTGCAATAAGGATCTCTTGCGCCCCCGCCGAAGAGCCAAAAAGACTGGAGAGCGCCGAGCGGAGCATTTTACGTCGTTGCGCAAATGCAGCATCGATTATTGAGAAAACTTTTTTACGCATTTCTTCATCACCAGGAGTTTGTCTTCTGACAAAGCCAACTAATTTTGAATCAACGCTTGGCACGGGCCAAAAAATAGAGCGCGATACCGAGCCTGCCCCTTTTACATTTGCCCACCAAGCCGCTTTTACACTTGGGATTCCATAATCCTTTGAACCGGGGCTGGCAGCCAAGCGATCTGCTACTTCGGCTTGCACCATAACAACACCAGATCGTAGCGTCGGTAGCGTCTCTAGTAAATGAAGTAAAACGGGAACGGAAATGTTATAGGGCAAATTAGCAACTAATACGGTCGGGTTAATTGGTAGCGCAGAGATATGAAGTGCATCTTGATTTAGAACCGTAAGTTTATCGGGCCTTTCGTAGTGTTTTGCAACAGTAATAGGTAATTGTTGCGCCAACCTTGGATCAATTTCAATGGCAATAACTCGATCAACTTCTTCGAGTAAGGCAAGCGTTAGTGAACCCAAACCTGGGCCAATTTCTAAGACAATATCCGAACTTGTCACTCCCGCCGTGCGCACAATTTTCTGACAAACATTTGCATCAATCACAAAATTTTGGCCCAGTGATTTAGATGGTTTTAAATCAAGGCTTTTTGCTAATTCGCGAATTTCGGCGGCGCCTAAAAGAGTCATTGTGAGGCCGCAAATGAACCGAACAATTTTTCGGCGTTAACACTTAGCGCATTCGCCAATTCACATAGCTCATCCCCGCGTTCGATTGCCATAGCACGCACGATATTTGCGATCTGGGCTGGAGTATTTCCAGCTCCACGATGCGGGCTTGGCGCAAGAAAAGGTGAATCTGTTTCTACAAGTAATTGTTGAATTGGAACCAACTTCAGCGCTTCGCGTAATTCTGGAGCGTTTTTAAAAGTCAGAGTTCCAGCAAAAGAGAGTATGTAACCACGTTCAATACAGGTGCGCGCCATCGCAACGCCACCCGAAAAGCAGTGAAAAATAGTTTTCTCTGGTGCTCCGACCTCCAGCAAAATTGAAAGCACGTCATCGTGTGAATCTCGATCGTGAATGATTAACGCTTTTTTTGTCTTCTTTGCTAACTCAATATGCCACTTAAAAGACTCTTGTTGACGGGGGCGCAATTCGGGCGGTGTCCTGTAATAATCCAAACCTGTTTCACCAATTGCTCGCACTCGTGGATGCTCGGCAAGCGCTTCGATAATTGCCCAGTCGGCTTCTAAATCTGGCACCTTTGGGGCTTCATTTGGGTGTAGTGCAACTGCAGCTAAAATTGAGTTATTCCATTTTTCGGCGGCGGCTACACACCATCGAGATTGTTCTGCAGAATATCCAACTTGCACAATCCGATCGACATTAACACTTCTTGCTTCCTCGATAATTTCTTGTACTTCAATTGCATCAGGTGCGCTATCTGTAATAATTTCAATGTGCACATGTGTATCAACAGTTGGAACAGGTAGCGGTTCCGGAAGTGGTGCACGCGGACGATCAATATCGCGATTGTGGCGATCAGCCATTCTTATGTTGCACTTACTTCTAAGCGTGGGAATAGGGCTGGAACTTTTGTAATGATTGCGCCTTTTGGCAACTGTCCCCACTTTGAAACATCGAGAATCTTTTGGATTCCAATTGCTCCTAGTTTTTCTTGCGCCCCCAAACTCTGCCATAAAATTTCACAGGTTTGTGGCATGACTGAATTTAAAAGCACCGCTAAAGCGCGCAACGATTCGGCAGTGTTATATAAAATCTCTTCTACGGCGCGCGCATTTGCTGGGTCTTTGACGAGAATCCAAGGTTCTTTTTCGGTTACATATCCATTTACTTTTTTGCAAAAATCCATAATTGCGCTTATTCCACCTTGGAAATCTAAATCGCACATCCTTTGATCGGCCTTTGCGACCGTGGCAACAAGTGCGGCTTCAAGGCTAGAATCATGGCTAATTGCCGGTAAAACTCCGCCACAATATTTTTCAACCATTGCAGCTAAACGGGATGCAAGATTTCCAAAATCATTTGCCAGCTCTGATGTATAGCGCGCACTCATGTCTTCCCATGAAAATGAACCATCGCTACCAAACGGAATTGCGCGAAGAAAATAATAACGAAATGCATCGACTCCAAAATGATCAGTGATGTCTTGTGGAGCTATCCCAGTTAACCTGCTCTTGCTCATTTTTTCGCCGCCTACTAATAACCAACCGTGGGCAAAAACTTTCTTTGGCACAGCAATACCTGCAGCCATTAGCATTGCTGGCCATATAACTGCATGGAAGCGCAAGATATCTTTACCAACTAAGTGAACATCGGCTGGCCAAGTTGCAGCAAATTTCTTTCCGCCATCACTTTCTGGCGCATCTGTAAGTCCAACTGCCGTTGCGTAATTTAATAGCGCATCAAACCAGACATAAACGACTTGTTCTGGATCCCAAGGAACTGGAATTCCCCAATCAAAGGTCGAGCGCGAAATTGATAAATCTAAAACTTTGCCTTCTAGGAATGAAAGTACTTCGTTACGTGCGCTCTCAGGTTGGCATGCCTCCGGATTTTTTCGATAATGTTCAAGCAATGGCTCGACAAAGGCCGATAATTTAAAGAACCAGTTATTTTCATTAACCAATTCAATTGCTGTGCTATGTATTGGACATAATTTTTCGCCATTAGAATCAATTAAGTCTCCTGGTAATTTAAATTCCTCACACCCAACGCAATATGGTCCTTCATATTTCCCTGCATAGATATGGCCTAAATCTTTTAACCCTTGCAAGAACTTCTGTACCCGTTCAGTGTGGCGTTTTTCTGTCGTTCTTATGAAATCATCATTTGCAATATTTAGCTCTTCCCAATTTGGTTTCCAAGCATCAGCAACTAGACGATCTACCCAATCTTGCGGAGCGCTGTTATTGGCTTGCGCAGAGCGCATTACTTTTTGACCATGTTCGTCAGTTCCAGTGAGAAACCAAACAGCTTCACCTTTTTGGCGGTGCCAGCGCGTTAGAACATCTCCAGCAATAGTTGTGTACGCATGACCAATATGCGGAGCATCATTTACATAATAAATCGGCGTGGTGAGATAAAACGCTTTCTCGTCCACTGATTCGTTCATTTCGCTATCTTATTGGCATCGATGACCGCTGCATAAACAATGCGCTTTGCGATGGAAAATTCTTGCGCCACTGCAGCAATTGCGCTCTTTCGGTCCATACCAGCACTTTCAAAATCTCGGACTCGGATAACCATTTCTGCCGAAGTTTTTAACTCGGAATTAATTGATGCACCTTGAATAACCAAGGTAATTTCTCCCAGAATTTCATTGGACTCGCTCCACTCAACCAGATCGCTAAGGGTGCCGCGAATAGTTTCTTCATAGCGTTTTGTCATTTCGCGACATACTGAAGCAGGTCGGATAGAGCCAAAAATTCTCTGCGCATCCAAAAGCGAGGCGGCTAAACGGTGTGGCGCCTCAAAGAAAACCATTGTGCGTTCTTCAAAACGAAGTTTTTCCAAAGCAGTACTTCTAGCACCGTTTGTTCGCGGCAGAAAACCTTCAAAAGTAAACCGATCCGTTGGTAACCCCGAGAGAGCAACTGCCATAGTTATGGCACTTGGTCCTGGAAGAACACTGACTTCAATCTTTCTCTCAATCGCCTCGCGCATTAAACGAAAACCTGGGTCGCTAATTGTTGGCATTCCCGCATCCGATACAACTAAAACATTTAATCCTGATTCCAAATTCGATATAAATTCTTTAGTTCGTTCATCTTCGTTGCCTTCAAAAAATGAAATAACGCGTGCAGTAAAAGTTATCTCCAGATCTGCGGCTAAGCGGTGAAATCTACGCGAATCTTCGGCGGCGATTATGTCTGCAGATGCAATCGCAGTTTTGAGGCGCGAACTTGCATCGCCAGGGTTACCTAACGGAGTTGCCGCTAAAACTAGAACCATGGCGCAATCATCTCAGTAATTTCTTCCTATTTTCTTGCGTGTGCGCATACGCTATCGCCATGATTTCAGCAATTGCCCCACTATTTATTGCTGCCATCTCACTGGTGCTTCGATTAATAAATCTAGGGGTCCCAAAAGGCTACGTCTTCGACGAGGTGTACTACGTTGATGGGGCAAAAGACTTCTTAAAATACGGTGTCGAAGTAACAGGCAATAAACCTGAATTCATCGTGCATCCTCCAGTGGGAAAATGGCTCATTGCTTTTGGCATGAAAATATTTGGCAATAATGAGTTTGGCTGGCGCTTTGCTACTGCAATTTTTGGAACACTTCTAATCCTTGTTTTTGCCCGCTTGGTGCACGTTCTTTTTTATTCGCCACTATTAACCGCCCTTGGTTCCTCGCTGATGGCTATGGATGGACTCTTGCTCGTGCATTCAAGGACAGCACTGCTAGATCTTTTTCTAACTTTCTTCATTCTCTGCGCAATCTACTTTTGGTCTCAAAATCAGCATTGGGGTGCTTTGGTATTTTTAGGGCTGGCAGGCGGTGTCAAATGGAGCGCAATTTATTTCTTGGTTTGTATTGGTTTAGTTTCGCTCTATAAAGTATTTTCTTCTAACTCAGGTAAAGAATTAATTCGCCCAACGCTAATAAAAATATTTCAATATGGTTTTTTACCGATATTGATCTACATCTCGACTTGGTTAGGATGGTTCTTAAGTGATCGAGGTTGGGGTCGAAATTGGTCAAACAATCCATTTAAATCTTTGTGGCACTACCACGCAGAAATACTTTCATTTCATACAGGTCTGGTAGAGAAACACTCATATCAGTCCAATCCCTGGAGTTGGCTGGTAATGGGACGGCCAACATCTTTCTTCTATGATGCACCGACAGGTTGTGGGGTTAAAGATTGCGCACAAGAAGTTTTAGCTTTAGGCACGCCACTACTTTGGTGGACTGGAACAATCGCACTTACCGTAACTCTTGGCCTGTGGCTTCGCGCCATAGTTGCGCGCAAGAGTGATTTAACACTTAACATAATTGCTCTTGGCATTATCGCTGGCTATCTGCCTTGGTTCTTTATCCAACAGAGAACGATGTTCACTTTTTATGCAATTGTCTTTGAGCCATATCTCATTCTTGCCATGCTTTATTGCGCAAAAGCGTTGTTCCATAGCACTATGAAACCGGCCTTTTCACAAGGCATAGTATTTTCTCTAACTTTACTTATCTTTTTAAACTTTATTTATTTCCTACCCTTGTTTACGGGCGAAGTTATTTCCTACCAATCATGGCATCGTTACATGTGGTTCCCTAGTTGGATCTAGCCAATAAATTTATCCGTTAGCCGCTCTGTTCTTTTTCAATCGTTCAACTGCCTCATCCGCTAACTGCTGATCAAATATTTCATCGCGCGATGGTGCAGCAGCAGCAAGGGCTTCGCGTTCAAGTAGCTCTTGTTCCTCACTCCATGCACCTGGAATTGTTAAATCAATTAAACGTTTAGGAATAATTGCTTTGGGGGCATTTACATATGTTGGGACCGGAATATTTTTTGGTTCCCAAACATTTCGCACTTGAGCACTTCCTTTTGGAAGTAATACCACGCCTTTAAGGTCACGCTCTGAAAGCGGAATCCAATGTTCTTGTGAATATTTTGGAGTAACCACTTCTGCTAAATTTGTTGTTGAGACTCCAGTAGTACCGCGGTGCAATTGTTGGATGCGACGTTGTTGGAGACGTTTTGCAATTGTTTCTCGCCGCACACTAATCACATAAATTAATATTCCAGTAGCAGGAACAAGTGAATAAAGCAATGGCATCGTATTCATAATCCCACCTACCAGTGTTGTTGTTATCGAAAAAAGTAATATCGTAAAAAGTATTCTGCGGCGTAAAATTTTTTGAGCAATTTTTGCTTCTCTGTCAAGGTCAATATGAATTACACCGGTACCCGAACTTCCGGCAGGGGATGCATTGGCAACTATTCGCAGAGCGCTCTTATAACGCTCAACTGATTTACCAGAAAATTCATTTCGGTCATGCAGCCAGCGTGGCAAGAAATAAGCCACCCACATGCCGATGATTGCAATATAGATAAGTCCTGAAGCCATGATGACTAAAGATAAAGCAAGGGATGCAAAGTTTCGTGCATTTAGGTGCTAATTCAGCGCAGGATTTTCCTTAACAAAACATAGGTGATCGCGCCATGCGCCATCAATATGCAGATACCGAGTCCGCTGACCCTCGAAAACATACCCTGCTTTCTCTGCAACTCTTTTGGATGCACCATTTTCGGGTCTCAAATTAATTTCAACTCTATGCAGCATCGCTTTTTTGAAGGCGAATTCGGTCAAAAGATTTACTGCCTGCGTTGTAAACCCTCGATTGGCATAATTACGGTCAATCCAATAACCAATATGCCCACTCCTCATCGCCCCGTAAATCACCCCACCAAGTGAGATTTGCCCGACTAGATTTTTATTGTGCCAAATAATAAATGAGAAGGAACGTCCACTACGGGCTTCGTGATTTAGAGAGCGAACCATTTGAAGAAACGAAGGTAGTTCTGTCGAATCTGTCGCTTGTTGATTAATTTCGGGAATAAAGGGAACAGTTGCCTCCCACGGGGTTAGCCAATTTTTATTTTGGGCTCTAACCGAATTCCATTTATTTCGATCTCTAAATCTTAAAGGGCGCAAGATAATTTCTGCACCTGCCAAATGAATCGGCCAAGTAGACATTTACTTAAATATACCTTCGCTCAAGTACAACGACAGTGACTTCGCTACCAACTATTTTCTCCGTCTCATTTTCTGAAATAGCAATGAATGCATTGGCATCCGAAAGAGTTGCTAAATCTTCCTGCGCCAATAGGGGCATTACTGATTTTGCATCTTCAGATAAAAATCCGCGAATATATGCACGCATTCCGGGTTCTGATGCCACCGTCTTTTCGAGTTTGGCTTTTACGCAGGGCCTGTGAATCGTTGCTGCGCCTAGCATTGTGCGGATCATTGGTCGTACAAAAAGTTCAAAGGAGATATATGCAGCAATCGGATCTCCCGGAAGTGTTATGACCGGAGTTTTATCAGGACCAATTTCTCCATAATTATGTCGGCCACTTGCTTCGATTGCGAGATCTATGGTTTTAATTTCACCAAGGTTTGAAAGTGTGCGTGTGATTAAATCAAAAGAATCGTCCTGTCTTTCTCCGCTAATGATGATGAGATCAGCACGAACTAATTGATCTTCAATAACTTTCTGTAGTTCAACTTCATCCTCGGGAATCGAGTGAACACGATATGCAACTGCGCCAGTTTCTCTTACCGCAGTTGTGAGTAACCAAGAATTAATTTCAAATTCTTCTTCACCTGAAAGTTTTTGTCCTGGTTCGACCAAATCGGGCCCCGCTGAAAGCACAACAACTCGTGGATGTGGACGGGTAGGTAAATGATCCCTACCGATTGATGCCGCTAATCCAATTTGCGTCGAACGAATACGGCTACCTTCACGTAAAACTAGACGATCACCGCAATAAATATCGGCAGCCAAAGTTGCCCCATGGGCATCTAGTAGGGGCATCTCAAAAGATTCAAGTGGCTTGCAAATCGCGAGCAACGAAGTTAAAAATTCATCGACTCTGGTGTGCTCTGCCATAATCACACCATACTTGTTGAACACCGACTACTAGGGGATTTGATGAATCAAAGCGAGAAAAAAGATGAACTTCGCCAAAGATTTCGCCGTGAGCGCACACAAAAATTCATTCCGTCTTCCTTTACAATTATTTTGAAAGCACTAGAAGTTATCTCCGCCACAGTTGTAACAAGTTATCTCTCATTTGCCCAAGAGCCGAGCACGGTGGAAATCAATAAAGAGCTTCTTGCCGTTGGAAAGACGCTTTTATTACCCAGAATCATTGGAGACGAATTGGAATGGGTATCTTGGAATGGAGATGATTCACAATTAAATACTAAGAAGAGAATCCACGAACCTTTAGGGGAAACCTTTACAGATTTGTCATCGATTGGCGCTGTTATCGTTCCGGCACTTCGAATTGATCAAGAAGGTTTCAGGCTCGGTCAAGGTGGCGGATATTACGACAAGGCGCTACCAAAATTAAGTGGTTGGAAGATCGGCTTAGTACATTCTGGCGAATTAACGAGCGAAAAATTACCACGCGAAGACCATGATATTGCCCTAGATGCTGCTGCCACTCCAGAAATAATCGTGCGCTTTAAAAGAAATTAATTTGTTGGAAGATTTCTAGCCATAATAATGCGTTGAATTTGATTGGTACCTTCATAAATTTGGGTTAATTTGGCATCGCGCATCATGCGTTCGACTGGGTAATCCGAGACATAGCCATAACCACCTAAAACTTGTATTGCATCTTGCGTAACTTTCATCGCCACATCACTTGCAAAACACTTAGATGCCGCCGAGAAGAATTTCAAATCTTTTTCACCATTCTCACTCTTGACCGCAGCGGCATAAGTTAACTGCCGCGCGGCTTCGATATTCATCGCCATATCTGCCAACATAAATTGAATAGCTTGAAAATCAAATATAGGCTTACCAAATTGTTTACGCTCGTGTGAATATTTCGCTGCAACATCTAAGGCGCCTTGAGCAAGCCCAAGTGCTTGTGCGGCAATGGTAATTCTGGTGTGATCTAAGGTATTCATCGCTAATGTAAAACCTTCACCAATTTCACTAATGCGCCGATCATCTCCAAGTATTACATTGTCAAAATAAACTTCACACGTTGGAGAACCGCGAAAACCCATTTTCTTTTCCGGCGAACCAAATGAAACACCTGCATCAGATTTTTCAACAATGAATGCCGTAATTCCTTTTGCGCCCTTGGATGAATCGCCTTGGGCAATAACTGTATAAAACTCAGAAACACCGGCATTTGAAATCCATTTCTTACTGCCATTTAAAATCCAACCATCGCCAACGCGTTCAACTTTTGTTCTAAGCGCAGATGCATCCGAACCCGCATCAGACTCGGAAAGGCAATAAGAAAAACCTTTACCTTGGACAAGTGGTGTCAACCAACGTTTTTTCTGCTCTGAATTTCCGCCGAAAATTAGCGGAAGTGAACCCAATTTGTTAACTGCTGGAATAAGTGAAGATGAACCACAGACTCGAGCAACTTCTTCAATTATCAAAACCATTGCAAGCGCATCGGCGCCATCGCCACCAAATTCAGTTGGAACATGCGCTGCAAATAATCCGGCCTTGGTAAGGGCAATCGATGCTTCTTTTGGATAGCGGTGATCTTCGTCGACGGCTAGCGCAAATGGGGCAATCTCTTTCTCGGCAAGCGAGCGAATACTTGCACGCAATTCTTTATACTCAATTGGTAAGTCAAAAACTGACTCCATCATTTTTCTTTCCTGTCTCGTTCTGCTAGATCCGTTAAATATCGATTGTAATCGGCTAATTCATCGGGCTGGCCCATGGCGGCTTTCCTAGCTGTATTTCGGTCAATTCTCAAAGATTCTCTTGAATCATCACGCATCCACTGAATAAATGTTGCAACCAAGGCTAGAAGTATTGGAATTTCACCCATCGCCCACCCAATTGCACCACCAGAGCGTTGGTCGGCTAACAAATCTGTTAACCATGGAGTCTGCAGTGATGCGAAATAACCTTTATCTAACAAAGTTGACGATGACATAAGTGCAACCGAGAAGAAGGCATGAATACTCATGGCAGCAAAGAGAATTACTATTCGCACAAGGTGTGGAACTTTTCGCGGATTTGGATCAATTCCGATTATGACGTGGAAAAATAGAATTCCGGCCAAAATAAAATGTATATTCATAAACAGATGCCCAAGATGGCTCTGCATCATGCTTCCAAAAAATGAAGTGAAATAGAGCGCAAAAAGCGAACCATCAAAAATTGCTAAAACAACAATTGGATTCGTATAAATACCTGCAAGTTTCGAGTGCATAACCGCCAATAGTGTTCCTCGAACACCACGTTCATCGCTCCTGCGTCCTTGTGGAAGTGTGCGAAGCGCCAAAGTAATTGGTGCTCCAAGTACGATTCCAATTGGAGCAATCATTCCTAAAAACATATGTGCAATCATGTGATAAGAAAAAGCGAAATATGCATATAAGCCAAGGCCACCACTTGTTGCCAAATTTATAGCAGCAATTCCCAAAACAAATGCAATGGCTCTACCCACAGGCCATTTATCGCCTCGACGCGATAAAACGATTACCCCTTTTGCATATAAAGCAACTACGGTTATTAGTAATCCCATCATTAGCGCATCGGGCTCAAATGCAAAAAGTATGTTCCTAAAAGATGGCGCTGGCGGTGTAGCAATTCCAACAACTTCGAGTGCAGCACTAAATTTTGTACTCTGACTCCTAATAGGTGCTTGACTCGATGAGAGCCAAGCACCCATAGCAACGATCAAAATCATTAGAAATGCTTCAGCGAAGATAAGTCGACTAAGACCTAACCAGTCGATTGAATCGCGCTTTGCTAGATTCTTTCTGTGTAAATAACCAATCGCTACCAAAACTAATGTAAGGATTATTTTTGCAATTACTACGAATGCATATCCGGTGTGCCAAGCAGATTTAAAATCCAACCGCACCCAAGCATTTACGCTTCCGCTTGCAACAACTGCGAAGACTGACCAGAGTGCGAGTTGGCTAAATCGTGGTACTGCGAGTGGTCGATCTTCGGGATCTAAGACTGCAATTGTGAAAATTCCACCAACCCAGAATGAAAGCGCAACAACATGCACAATTAATGAACCAATTGCTAAGGCATGCGAGCCGCTAGAAGCTGTGTGACTCTGAAAAATTGGAGCAACCAGACCGATTATTGTTGCCACTAATAGCCCAATTGTTCCAAGAACGCTTCGCAATCGAGTACTTAGAATAAATACTAATAGAGCAATGGAGCTTTGAAAAAGTAGATACTGACCTAAAGTTATTTGTGTGACAAACGACCTTAAAACTGTAATATCTAAAGCCACTGAAATTGGTTGACCTAATATATTTGCAAGTGTAAAAAATATCGTTCCCAAAGAACCTAAAAACCAGACAAGAGATGAAATTCTAACGAGTGATTTCAACTTTTGCGCAGATGTTGATAATTTTCCTTCGGTATCTAAAAGCAAAAATGCCATCGCTAATAACGATCCAATTAAAACAAAGCTTGAAACTAGGCTAATGAATTTGCTGACCGTACCCAGTGATGTGACAAGCAGGCCTGTGGTTCCAAAAGAACTAGAAAATAGAGTCATCTATCTTTAAAGATTTTCCGCGCATATAATGAGAGGCCAACTAAAACGAAAAATGCCAGAACTAGCGCTCCGATTACAAAGACGCTAGTTCCCCAACTGCTGCTCGCGCTTTTTACTGGAACGGTTGAAAGCGGTTGCGTGGTTGCAATTGAGCTAGGCGCCGAAAAATTGAAATTAAAACTTCCTTCGAGCGCAGATTCTCCTTCTGCTAATAAAATGTAATTAACTTTATAAACTCCAGCATCTACCAAAGGCTTTAGCCCTACGGTGGCACTCATATCGCTAATTGTTAAGGTGCCATCATCTACGCGGTTTCCGGCAGAATCAGTAACTGTTATTTCATTTCCATCTAGTAACAAAATAACTTGACTAGTAACTGTTACGGAACTTGGAGAAATAGAAAGCGTTGATCCGATAATCGGTGAAGTGCTAACAAGAGAATTTGCATTTGCCGTAGCTATCGGGAAGATTGCGAAAAAAAAGATAAGTGATGTGCTCGCAATGGATTGAATTTTTGCAGTTTTCACAATCTCGCTTCCAATCCCCTAAAAGTAGGCGCTGTTCAGGCTTTAATTCGCCCCTATCGTCTCACTTCTTTATACTTGCCTCTACCCCTAGCGATAAAATATTATGGCGAGCAGTGAGAAGGCCATGGACGGAGAGACTATGCCCACGTATGAATATGCATGTAACTCTTGTGACCATGAATTTGAGGTTTTTCAAACTTTTGCAGAAAAGTCATTGACAGAGTGCCCTGGGTGCAAGAGTGAATTACGTAAGGTTTTCTCAGCAGTTGGAGTTGTTTTTAAAGGCGCAGGTTTTTACAAAAATGATTCAAATAAAAAAACTGTCAAGAAAAGTACACCAGAACCAGTGGCTGCCGTCACTCCTGCAGCTGCGCCAGCACCTAAGGCTGACTAATCTTCGTGATGTGGTGGTTTATCTAACTTAATTTCTTCTTCACGTTTCTTATTTTGCGCATCCTCATCAAGCTCAATCTCATCAGATGTAATTTTCGGAAAGAGGTCGCTCATACTTAGAATTATACTTACATTTTTAAGGAGATTGAGCTGTGTTTGAACCTTTGGCTCGTTTTGTCGTGCGGCGCCGTAAGGGTGTTTTAATTCTATTTGTAATTGGAATCTTGGTTGCCGGTGGTGTTGGCTCACTCGCATTTGGAAAACTCGATACGGGTGGATATTCCGACCCTGATAGTGAATCTGCAAAGGCCGCTACTTACTTGACGGAAAAATTCAAAGTACAAGAACCTGTCGCCGTTTTCGTTATCGATTCAGGGATGCAAGATGTTTCAACGCCTAGCGTTGCAAGTGCCGCACTTGGTTTAGAAAAATCGGTTTCACAAGTTCCAGGAGTTATTAGGACACTTTCTTATTGGTCTGCCGGCTTAGCGCCAAACCTTAAATCAGATGACTCAAAGGCCGCTTTTCTCTTTATTTATGCCGATCCAAATTCTAGAGACTGGGGCAAACTCGGAAAACTTGGTGCATTGCTTCAGGAAAAATTTGATGGCAAAAGGCAAGGCTTAACAGTTTATGCATCTGGCCCAGGAGTAACTACGCACGCGATAAATGAGAAGATTGAAAAAGATTTAGCTCTAGCCGAAACTATTGCTATCCCCTTGACCTTCGTTTTGTTGTCATTTGTTTTTGGGGCCTTAGTTGCATCGGTCGCACCATTATTCGTGGGAATTAGCGCAATTCTTGGATCACTTTTATTGATTTATATCTTTTCGCTATTTACTAATGTGAGTGTTTTTGCACTTAATTTGATAACTGGCCTTGGTTTAGGTCTTGGAATTGATTACGCGCTTTTGATGGTTAATCGCTTCCGTGAAGAATTACACCAAGGCAAAAGCGTCGATGAGGCTGTCTTTGTGACCGTAACAACTGCTGGGAAGACGGTTCTTTATTCAGGTATTGCCGTCTTTGTGACTTTAGGTTCAATGCTGCTATTTCCACTTAGTTTTTTGAAATCTTTCGGTATGGCTGGTCTTTCAGTAGTAACCTTCGCCGTTCTCAGCGCACTCTTTCCTTTGCCCGCACTATTTGCAATTCTTGGTCATAAAATTGATAAGGGTGTTGTCAGGCGAGGTGCGATAACTCCAAAAGAAGATGGTCGTTGGGCACGAACTGCGCGCAACGTTATGAATCGACCAATTCCCGTAACAATTGGCTCGTTATTACTTCTAGGAATTCTTGCCGCTCCAATTGTAAATATTGGTTTTGCCCAAATTGATTCGCGGGTATTGCCAGCATCTAATCCTGCAGCAATTTCAGCAAAGGTGATAGGTGATCGCTTCTCTGGTTTTGAAGGTTCACCAATTGAAGTTGTTGTTCCAGATGGCGTGGGTCGGGAAGGTGAAATCACAACTTATTTAAATAAAGTTAAAAGCGTTGCAGGAATATCACGTATTGGAAATTTTGAAATTTACGGCAAGGATATTCGCATTCAGATCATCTCATCAGAATCTTCTCGCAGCAGCGTTTCCGCAAAAATCATTCATGAAGTGCGAGCAATCGATCGGCCTGAAGGAACGCTAATTGGTGGCGCAGCAGCCGATTTCACAGATTCACAGGATGGCATTGCCGATAAATTGCCTTGGGCCCTCGGCTGGATTGCTATCAGTGTCTTAATTCTTATATTTGTTTTCACAGGTTCGATTATTTTGCCAATCAAAGCGGTGATTCTTAATGGCCTCTCGCTCATGGCAACTCTTGGCGCAATTACATGGATATTTATAGATGGCCATCTTAAATGGCTCGTTGGTTACTTCACCGTTACCGGAACTTTAGATACTGGTTCGGTAATCCTTGTCGCCGTTGTTATCTTTGGTTTATCGATGGACTACGAACTCTTCCTACTGTCACGTATCCGCGAAGAACATCTTGCTGGCAAATCCAATATTGAATCTGTAGCAATTGGTTTGCAAAAATCAGCGCGAATTATTACTGCAGCAGCGTTATTATTAGCTGTGGTCTTTGCATCATTTATTACAAGTGGTGTTACCTCAATAAAGATGCTTGGTTTTGGTGTTGCCTTTGCAGTTCTACTCGATGCAACCGTAATTCGTGCCCTGTTGGTTCCAGCGCTAATGCGTTTATTTGGAGAACGAAATTGGTGGGCTCCTAAATCAATGCAACGTTTTACTTTAAAACATTAAATACTTTTTAATAAGTGTCCCCGGCGGGAGTTGAACCTGCGACCTACCGCTTAGGAGGCGGTTGCTCTATCCACTGAGCTACGGGGACTTATAAAATTTTTCAATTTCATGCGCAATCTTGTCAGAAAAATAACTTTCTACTAGACTTAGTTTCCTACTGATACGGAGTTTTTCCCATGAGGGGCCAACAATGAAGGCGCTGGTAATTGGCGCGGGAGGTGTTGGCAGAGCAATAGTCAATATTGCTTCCCGTAGATCGTTTATTTCATCGATGGTTATTGCAGATCGCACCCTTTCGCGTGCAGAAGATGCGGTCGTGCGAGTCAAAGATGCACGATTTTCTGCAGCCCAAGTTAATGCTGCCGAACTTGAAGATATTCGCGCCTTGATTCGCAAGGCCGATCCAGATGTGGTTATCAATGCAGTTGATCCGCGCTTTGTAATGCCAATTTTCTTGGCGTGCGAAATTGAAAATCGTAATTACATTGACATGGCTATGTCACTTTCTCGACCACATCCGCATTACCCAAATAGCGAAACTGGCGTAAAACTTGGCGATGAACAATTTGCGCGTGACTGGAACTGGGGAGAGCGCGGAATTTACGCACTCGTTGGTATGGGAATCGAACCCGGCTTGAGCGATGTCTTTGCGCGCTATGCATCAGATTTTCTCTTTAGCCGAATTGATTCCATAACTATTTTAGATGGTTCAAATTTAACGGTTGAGGGTCATAATTTTGCACCATCTTTTTCAATCTGGACAACGATTGAAGAATGTCTTAATCCACCCTTGGTTTGGGAGGACGGGCGTGGTTGGTTTACGACCGAACCATTTAGCGAAATCGAGATATTCGATTTTCCTGAAGGAATTGGTCCAGTTGAATGTGTAAATGTTGAGCACGAAGAAGTCGTACTAATTCCACAAAAAATTGATGCTAAAAAAGTTAACTTCAAATATGGCCTCGGTGCACAATTCATTACTACTTTAAAGACAATTCACATGCTGGGCATGGATCGCAAAGACCATGTCGATGTTCAGGGAATATCGGTTTCACCACGCGACTTACTCGCTGCATCATTGCCAGATCCTGCAACCCTTGGTGAACGTATGCGTGGAAAAACTTGCGCCGGGGCTCTCGTTAAAGGTTTAAATAAAAAAGGTAAACCTTATGCATGCTATATATACAACGTAGTTGATAATGCTTGGTCAATGTCCGAATACGGTGACCAAGCCGTTGTTTGGCAGACTGCGGTTAATCCTGTTATTGCAATGGAATTAATCCACACAGGAATATGGAAACCCGAAGGCGTTAATGGCCCTGAATGGTTTGAACCAAAGCCATTCTTGGATCTTTTGGAATCTCACGGAACTTCGTGGACGATTCGCGAAGAAGATGCATCTGGGATTACCGTTTAATCGCTTCTATTTAGCTCTTAATTGCTTTAGATTAAATACGTGGCAGAAGAATTTGATGTCGTCGTAATTGGGTCAGGATTTGGTGGCTCTGTTGCCGCACTTCGCTTGAGCGAAAAAGGTTACAAAGTTGCCGTTCTCGAAGCTGGAAAACGATTTAAGGATTCTGACTTTCCAAAAACATCTTGGCGTATCCGTAAATTTCTTTACATGCCAAAACTCGGTCTCTTTGGAATTCAACGCATCCATGTGCTGCCGGATGTTTTAGTTCTAGCTGGTGCTGGTGTCGGTGGCGGCTCACTCGTATATGCCAATACTTTGTATCAACCAGGTGATCAATATTTCAAAGATAAACAGTGGGCAGCAATTACCGATTGGAAAGCCGAATTAGAGCCTTGGTATGACCAAGCACGTCGAATGTTAGGTGTTACCAAAAATCCATATTTTTCAAATAGCGATCAAGTTATGAAAGATGTTGCGATAAAAATGGGAGTCGGAGATACATTCCAAATGGCACCACTTGGAATTTATTTCGGAGAAGGAAGCGGAATAGAAGCAAAAGATCCATTTTTTGGCGGAGTAGGACCCGCGAGAAATGGTTGCAGACAATGTGGCGCATGTATGACTGGTTGCCATTACAACGCGAAAAATACTTTACCGAAAAATTATTTGGGATTAGCCGAATCTGCAGGAGTGAAAGTTTTCCCACTAACAACTGTTAAATCCTTTGCCCCGGTTGCTGGAAATAACTGGAAGATACAAACAGTTAAGTCTGGGCGCTGGTTCGGTGGCAAAAAAATTTTCACGGCGAATCAAGTCGTACTTGCAGCAGGTACATATAACACCCAAAAACTTCTGCATAGAATGCGCGATGATGGCCCGTTATCTCAAATCTCAGAGCGCTTGGGCGATTTATCTAGAACTAATAGTGAAGCGCTAACTGGTGCGATGATGCCAGATGTGAAAATTGATTTCAGTGAAGGTAGTGCGATTACTTCTTCTTTCTTCCCTGACGAACACACCCATATTCAACCTGTGCGTTATGGCAAAGGCAGCAATTTAATGGGCCTATTGCAAACGATTATGACCGATGGAACATCCTCCAAGCTGCGTCGCAAGCAATGGCTTAAGCAATTCTTAAAAAACCCACTTCTGCTTGCAAAAATTCTCAATGTTAGAAAGTGGAGCGAACGCACAGTTATTGCACTAACAATGCAAAGCGTTGATTCTTCGATTTCAGTGCGAAGCAAGCGAGGTATTTTTGGCTGGCGACTAACATCAAAGAATGACCCACTGCATCCAAATGCCACTTATATTCCCGCCGCAAATCAAGTAGTTCGTGAGATTGCCCAAAAATATGGTGGTATCGCGGGTGGTCATATAGGAGATCTTATTAATGCGCCATTTACCGCGCATTTTTCGGGCGGATGCGTAATAGGAAGTTCGGTAAAAGATAGTGTCATCGATGCCTACCACCGCGTTTGGAATTACCCAACTCTTCATATCGTCGATGGTTCGACAATCACGGCAAATCTTGGAGTCAATCCGGCTTTGACAATTACGGCCCAAGCCGAAAGAGCCTTTTCATTCTGGCCAAATAATAATCAGAGTGACGAACGGCCACAACAGGGCCTTGGATATAAGAGAATTAGGGCAGTGGCGCCAATTAAACCGTTTGTCCCAAAAGGTGCAATCGGTGAATTGAAAATTTAGGCAAAGGGGATCGTGTGAGTAAATGGGCAATCGTGACGGGTGCAACTGCAGGTATTGGTGAGAGTTTCACGCGGTTATTAGCATCTAAAGGTTTTAATATCGTATTGGTCGCACGCGACTTGCCACGCATGCAGGAGCGTGCCAGCGCCCTTGAATCAACTTACAAAATTGCCACACAGATAATTCAGGCCGATCTCTCAACCGATTCAGGATGTGGTGTTGTTGAAGAATTTATTGCAAATAACGAGATTGAAGTACTTATTAATAACGCAGGCTTCGGAATTAAAAAAGCATTTACAAGCAGTGAAATTGAATTAGAAGAGGATTTACTAAATGTTTTAGTGCGCACACCTATGCGCTTAATGCATTCAATTCTGCCGGGGATGAAAGCGCGCAATTGCGGAACAATCATCAATGTTTCTTCGGTTTCGGGCTGGATTGCAGGGGGAACATATAGCGCCTCGAAGTCCTATCTGACCGTCCTATCTGAATCACTTCACACCGAGATGAACGGTACGCAGGTAAAAATAAGCGCCCTCTGTCCAGGTTTTACTCGTACTGAATTTCACCAACGCGGCCGAATGAAGATGAATTCCTTGCCAAATTTCATGTGGCTCGATGCCGATAAGTTAGTTGCAACATCGTGGCGCCAATCACAACGGGGTAGCGTTCTTTCGGTCCCAGGTTGGCAGTACAAAATTTTGGCTTCAGTGGCGCGCTTTGGACCAAGACCCCTGGTTCGAAAACTAGGAATGAATGTTCGGGTTCGCCAACGTCGCTAACCCAGCGCCATTGAAAATTTCAACACATTCTCCGTAATTTCTAAAGCTTTTAGGCGCGTTATCAGCAGATTTATCAAATACCATCGCTATTATTGCTAGATAATCAATGGAGGTTTGTAATGTTTCGTAAAGCCAGAATAGTATCGATCGTCCTAATAGTTGCCGCAGGTTTTCTAACTGCCACAACAGCATCAGCTGCGGTAAAGATTAGCAATGGCGTTGCTTGCGCCAAAGCTGGCGCAATATCTAAGACAAGTGCCGGAACTTACAAGTGTGCGAAGAATCCAATTGTTACAAATTCAAAATTGACTTGGCTCTCCGTTGATTGCCTAAATACCGCAAAGAGCTATATCAAAGCGAAAAATAACTTGCCCGCAATTAAAAGCGCAACTGATACAACTATTGCAGAACTTGATGCCAAGATTACCGTACAGCAAAAAGTATTAGCGGACTCTCTTGCTGACATCCCCGTACAGCAAAAAGTATTAGCGGAATTTCGCGCTCTTACTCTTGTCAAGATTGAAACCTACAAAACAAAAATTGTGGGTATCACCGCAAAACTGACAACAATGAAAGCTGATGCAGTAAACTTAACTAAGAATTCTGCCAATATTGCTTCTTATGAAAGAACAATCAAGGCATATGAAACAGCAATCAAGACACTTGAAAGAGCAATCAATACACTTGAAAGAGCGCTGGCATCAAATATAAGTTTGACAAGTGCAACTGGGACGGTTCAACGTGCCATAAATCGAATCACTACATCGCGTGCTCAAGCGTTAACTGGTTATGAAAGCGCCCAGCGCGATGTTAAAGATGGCCTAGATGGGACAAAACTTATTTGTGGTAAAGGCTACTAACCAATAGTTAAGGTTGTAGCGCTTGCCTTAATCGGCAAAGTTTGAAGTGGCGAGAGCTCGCTGGTGCGTGCAAAACTGCTCTGCGTGAAAGGTTTATAGGGTTCTCGGTGCTCATCTATGGCTTCCCCTATTCATAACTACTTCTAAATCGTTTTTACAATTACAAGTGCGAAGTAACACGGTTCTGAGATTTTTAGGCCCCATATTTTTGCTGATTCATTTACTCACTCGGAATCTCTTGGCAGAGCCATCCATTTTTGGCGAGGTATACATATATAACGCTGTGGTAGTCATATCGATATTCTCTATTGCACGTTCGCCAAAATTTACTGACCCGATTGCAAAAGCGCTCCTAATTAGCGCATTATCTTTCTGGCTATTAGGCTCAATTATTTCTAGTGCCCAATCTTTCTATTCCATTTCATATTCCGCACAAATAACTTCCAATATTTGTTACCTGCTCTTCTACCCTTTCGCCATCATCGCTCTGCCAAGATTGATTTCTCCAAGCAGGAAGATTAAAGTTCTGGAAATATTCGATGCATCAATCTTTGGTCTTGGACTCAGTACTCTTGGGGCAACTTTTCTTCTTAAACCTGTTTTGCCGCATTTCGATAGCGACTTACCAACAACTCTTTTTGCAATTACTTATCCGATTGCAGATCTGATTTTAATTTCGGTGGCTATAAGTGCGGTGGCTATTCAGAGATTTTCTGTACGATCAATTTTTTTAATAAGTGGTGTTATTTTCTTTGCACTTTCAGATTTCTTATATCTCTGGATGAGCGTTAATGGTTCATATTATTTCGGTTCCTTAATCGATGATGGTTGGTTAGTCGGAATCCTCTTAATCTCGGAGAGTTTCTGGCGAATCGGTTCTGATTCAAAGGATGAGAGAAATATAAATCCAGTTCTAATTGCGCTATCGATCTTTTTAAGTGCAACACTCTTGGCTCTAATGGCACTGCGCCCTGGCTATTTTCCTACTTTTATTTTGCTTCCAACGATTTCAACGCTTCTTTTGGCTTTTATCCGCATGACCATTGCCCTGCGTCAGGCTAGAAATATCGGCGAAGAACGAATCCTTGCCCGCACTGATGAA
>JBCKHB010000009.1:0-35615 GCA_038906075.1 Candidatus Planktophila sp. | reverse complement strand
ACATCCATCCGAACTGGCCCAGCAGTCAATACATTTAAGTCGTTAGCACCTTCACTGAAATCACCATTTCTGCGCAATACTGCACGGATTCGGGCAAGTAATTCTCGTGATGAATATGGTTTAGTTACATAATCATCGGCTCCTAGTTCAAGACCTACCACCTTATCTATTTCGGAATCTTTGGCAGTGAGCATAATTATTGGCACGCTCGAGCGTTGGCGTAGTTGGCGACAAACTTCGGTACCCGATAGCCCTGGCAACATAAGATCGAGCAAAACTAAGTCAGCGCCATTACGATCAAATTCTTCAATTGCCTTTGGTCCAGTATCAGCAATGCTAATTTCAAAACCCTCACGCCCCAATAAATATCCAAGAGCATCAGAGAAAGATTCTTCATCTTCTACAACGAGAATTCTGGTCATTTAACTGCCTCCACATTCTCATTAACTACTGGGGTAATCGTTGCAAACTCAGGTAAACGGATAGTGAAGGTACTTCCTGCACCCGGGGCGCTCCATACTGAAATATCGCCGCCGTGATTTGTTGCAACGTGCTTAACAATTGATAATCCGAGGCCCGTTCCGCCAGTTGCTCGCGAGCGCGCAGGATCCACGCGATAGAAACGTTCAAAGATGCGCTCTAAATCTTTCTCGCCAATTCCAATACCTTGATCTGAAACTGAAATTTCGGCCAAGCCATCGGCTTTGCTCAGTGAAATTGCAACGCGAGTTCCATCTGGGCTGTAATTAATGGCATTCTCTACTAAATTACTAATTGCCATTTCAAGTTGTGAGCGATCACCTAAGACTTCCACATCGCATTTCTTATCAAAGGCAATGAAAATTTTGCGCACTTGCGCCATTAATCGAGACTCCTCGATTGCTTGGCCGATGAGATCAGCCACGTTAACTGCTTTAGCTCCAACTAATGGGTCTACGCCTTGCAAACGCGATAAATTAATAATTTCTTGCACCAAATCCGATAAACGCTTTGCTTCAACTTGCATTCGACCAGCAAAGCGCAGAACAGCTTCTTGGTCATCGCTGGCTTCCATCACCGCTTCACTTAATAGAGAGAGGGCGCCGATTGGGGTTTTCAATTCATGTGAAATATTGGCAACAAAATCCCGACGGATAGAATCGAGGCGGCGGAACTCGCTATCGTCGAAAACTAAAACAATTACTAAGCCATCCGCGCCAAAAGGAGTTACCCGCACTAATAGATCGTGCGTGCCTTCCCCAACTGGTCCGCGCGGAAGTTCAACGGTTGCTTCTTGGTAGAGATTTGATCTTCGAACCGCGCGAACTAAATTGACTATCGATTGCGAAACTAAGCGGTTATCTCGAACAATTCCAAGAGTTGTAGTTCCCTTTGAGGAATTAATGACAACTTCACCCGGGGCTAACAAAAGATATTCGGCATCGAGAATCTCTAGTAAATCAAGGATCCCTTTAGGTACGGCCCAATCCGGTGCAACAACAACGCTTGCTCGCCGGAGCTTGAACATGGCTCTATCGTAGAGTTTTATCTTCGCTCTATCACGCCTCGGCGGTGCGATGGAGCTAAAAGAGCCAAGAGTTAATCTTTTATTCAGCATTCGTTCAACTAAGGCGTTTCCAGCGTTTAAAGTTCAAGATACCGTTCTCCTATGCGTGATGCCTTTCATGAAGAGTTAGATGCCATCAGTGACACTCTTATTGAGATGTGTCAGCTCTCGGGCCATGCAATGGAGCGAGCTACTACTGCGCTTTTGACTGCGGATTTAAAGTTGGCCGAAGAAGTAATTTCAGATGATGACAAGATAGATAATCTGCATCATGATTTAGATGCACGCATATTAAATTTAATGGCTCGCCAGCAGCCAGTAGCTGGAGATTTGCGCGCTCTCGTTGCGTCGATTCGTATGAGTGCTGATTTAGAGCGAATGGGCGATATGGCTCATCACGTCGCAAAAATTGCACGGATGCGCTACCCAGCAACGGCGGTGCCGCCGGAACTATCGTTAACGCTGCAGGAGATGGGCGATGTTGCCAAACGAATTATTCATAAAACTTCTGAAATTATTAATTCTCGCGATACCGATGCAGCTTTACAACTAGAAAAAGATGATGATGAAATGGATAAATTACACCGTCAACTTTTTAGAATTCTCCTCGATGATTCATGGCCACACGGGAATGAAACTGCGATTGATATGACTCTCTTGGGTCGTTACTATGAGCGTTGCGCAGATCATGCGGTAGATGTTGCTGGAAGTGTTTACTTTTTAGTAACTGGTGAATATATAAATAGCAATAATTAGCGCTTGCCCTGATTTGCAACCGCGGCAATTGCAGCCTCTGCTGCTTCTGGATCTAGATACTCGCCACCTTTTTTAATTGGTTGCAAATCTTTATCGAATTGGTAAAGAAGTGGGATGCCGGTTGGAATATTTACGCCAGCAATATCTGCATCAGAGATGCCATCAAGGTGCTTAACCATCGCACGAATTGAATTGCCATGAGCTGTAACTAATACCGTCTTACCGCTTGCTAAATCTTTGGCAATTTCATTAGTTAAATAAGGAACCATGCGATTTACTACATCTTTTAGGCATTCGGTTTTGGGTAAATCCGAACCAAGGTCGCCGTAACGCGGGTCATTGCTCTGTGAATACTTATCGCCATCGGCAATTGGTGGTGGCGCAATATCAAAAGAGCGACGCCATAATTGGAACTGTGCTTCGCCATAAATTGCCAAAGTTTCTTTCTTATCCTTTCCTTGCAAAGCCCCGTAATGGCGCTCATTTAATCGCCAAGAACGTCTAACTGGAATCCAATGGAGATCACACTCATCGAGGGCTAATTGCGAAGTAGTTATTGCACGTCGTAATAATGATGTGTGAACAATATCGGGCGTCAGATTGCGTTCTTTAAGAAGTTGGCCAGCGCGCTTTGCTTCTTGAACTCCTTTTTCCGAAAGTGACACATCGACCCATCCAGTAAACAAATTCTTGGCATTCCATTGGCTTTCACCATGGCGAAGCAAAATCAAATCCATACTCATCTAACTATTCTAACCAATTACAGCAGATGTTCGAATGCTTTTAAATTTGCCAGCGATTCTCCGCGTGAAACACGCCAAGCCCATTCGCGCCGGATTGCATTAGCAAAACCTAATTCCAATAACGGATTAAATGCGGCATCGCAATACTGCAAAACAGCGCCAAGTAACCGATCAATCTCGCGATCGCTAACCGCGCTTAGCGTTAAGCGTCCAACTAAGTAAAGATCTCCAAGTTCATTAATTGCAAAGGCAACACCGTACATGTTGGCATTTTTTCGCATGCACCATGCATGTACTTGCGCTTCATTTTCATCTGGTTTTCGAATTACGAAAGCGTTAATACTGAGGGAATGATCACCGATAACTAGCGCACAATGTGTCACAAGTTTGGCTTGACCTGGCAACGAGACTAAAAAAGTATTGTTATCACGGCGTTCATAATCCAAGGTGTGTGAATCGAGAAATTCTTCGATAACAATGCGTGGATCGATTGCGGCCATTAGCGTCCTGAAATTATGCGCGTTTCACGAGCATCTGAAAGTACGCGGTCATAAATATCTAGCGTGCCGCGCGCAGTGGCATCCCAACCAAAGTGCGATGCATGCTCGATTGCCCCCATTGAGAGCAATACTCGGCGCTGTGGTTCTTGCAATAAACGCGACAGAACAGATGACCATGCTTTTGGATCATGGCCATCTACTAATACACCTGAAAAACCATCGGCAACTGCGGTGCGAAGACCGCCTACTGCAGTTGCAACAACAGGTGTGCCGCATGCTTGTGCTTCAAGTGCGACTAAACCAAAACTTTCAGAATAACTTGGCACGCACACTAAATCTGCGGCGCGATACCATTTTGGTAAATCAGCGCGCAAAACCGGCGGCGCGAAATGGACAAGGTCATCGATTCCAAGCCATGTAACTAATTCTTTTAAGCGTTCAACTTCTTTCGTGTTGGCCCCAGAGGCTCCGCCAATAATGTTAACGATTAAACGTGACCTTAAATGTGGCGAATGTGCAATCATTTCAGATGCTGCACGGATTAATAGTTCCGGTCCTTTATGTGGCTGAATGCGACCAACAAAAGTAATAACTAAAGCATCTTGTGATACCGCTAATTCTGTGCGAGCAGATGTACGACCTGCGCCAAGAGTAAATTTATGTAAATCAACACCTGGATTAACGACATGAACAATGTCAGGACAAGCACCATAGAGTGAAACCAGACTTGCAGCTTCGGCATCGGTATTTGCAATCAGCGCTTGGGCGGCGGCGGCGATTTGAACTTCACCTTGTACCCGAATCATTGGTTCTGGAATTTCACCTTCGGCCAAGTTTAAATTCTTAACGCGCGCCATGGTGTGCATCGTGTGCACCAGCGGAATATCTGATTGGAGCGATGCTGGCATAGCAACTTTTCCGGAAATCCAATAATGCGAGTGAATTACATCGTAGGCTTTTTCCTGCTTGAGTATTGCGGTAAATTCCTTCGATAAATCGCCAAGAAGTGCCGGTAATTCTTCCTTCGTAAGATTTGTTGAACCTGCATTTAAGTAACGAATATTTACGCCTTTAGAAATTTCAATAGTTTCCGGAAGATTCGGATCGGTGCGGTGCGTGAAAATATCTATTTCCATACCCATCGCCGCCATTCGTTCGGCACTTTCTATGACATAAATATTCATGCCGCCAGCATCGCCAATACCTGGCTGATCTAGGGGTGATGTGTGAACCATTAGCGTTGCAATGCGACCGTTCATTAGTAAAGGGTACGCTCTACTTCAAAATTGTGCGAATTAATCCGTGGAACGAGGTAGAGAAGACCAAATATGCGATTGCAATTTATGGCCTTCGGCGGCCATGTCATAAGAGAAAAATAATTCACCTTCGACTAATCCGTATAAGCGAACACCTTCGGTTACTACTTTTGCAGTTGGCGCAGAATAACCGTGATCTAAAACTAATTGAATCTTTGGTCCATCGAATTGCCCTACCCAACCTTCAGTTATTCCAGTGTTGTGCGACATAACAACTTCTAAAACGCTATTCGGTTTGATACGCCAAAAACCAACCTCTGATCCGCCGGGGCGAACAACTTCGCCATCTGAATCTAGGATCCAAGAGCGTGAATAATAATTTAAAAATGGACGACCATCGTGATTAAAAACAATTTCATGTGCAAATTCAAAGGCAGTAACACTTGGATATTCACCCCGCCCTTTCCCGCGCCAAGTTCCAACTAACCAAGCCAGCGGATTTAAATCTGGGTGCAAGCCCTCTGGAATTGTAAAAACCACTTAACGCCGACCTCTCTTGTAATTGCCGCGTCGCGCGCGCGGTTGCCTAGCGCGCAACGCAAATAAAATAAGCGCGATACCGAGCGCAATTGCGACAAGAGCGAGAGCCACCGATGTTATGAGCTCCATGTCGCAAGCCTAGGGGGTCAAGGATTAGAGTTGGGCTATGTCGCGCGCACTGATAGTTAAATTAGCCAGCGGAAGCGAAGCCCCAGAACGAGTTTCGCAAGCATTTAGTGTTGCCTCAATTGCTCTGGCTTCGGGTGTAAAAGTTTCATTTTGGCTAACTGGTGAGGCTTCTTGGTTCGCTCTGCCTGACAAGGCAGAAAAATTTGAACTTGCACACGCCCCATCAATTGCCGATGCACTTAAATCTCTTATCCTCGACGGTCAAGTAACACTATGTACGCAATGCGCACTACGCCGCGATATAAAAGATGGCGATCAAATTAGTGGGATTAGAATTGCCGGAGCTGCAGTTTTTGTGGAAGAAATTACCGCGGAAAGCGCACAGGCTCTAGTTTATTAAACGCTAATAATTTCATCTTATGCAGGCACGATCACTTGTTGCGATGCTGGAACCCCTTCAACACTTAGCGTTGCTTCAACTGGTGTGTTGCGCTTAATAACGGCAAGGGCAATTGTTCCTAATTCGTGATGGCGCGCAATGGTGCCAAGAAAACCAACTACCACTCCGTTATTTTCTACTTTGCTGCCCACTGGCGGAAATGCCACATCACTGCCATCTAGATGCAACATCACTAAGCGGCGCGGCGGCTTACCTAAATTAAATACTTTTGTCACCGTTTCTTGGCCGGGGTAACAACCTTTTTTCATATGAACAGAAACGTTAAGAACACCTAATTCATTTGGAATCGATTTATAGTCAGTATCAAAACCAATTCGTGGTCGCCCAGCAGCAACACGGATTGCATCGAGAGCCCAAGTACCAACTTGTGTTGCGGTGGCAGAAAATAACTTTTTCATCTCTTCTAATTCAGCAATAGGAACTAGCGCGTAAGGTCCGCCGATATCGGTTGCCATACCGGGGGCGCGCAATACTCGAAACTCCGTACTTGCATCGCGCACGTCAACGCGCAACATAAACTTCATTTTCGTAAGATATTCAATAAGTGCGCTCTTATATCCAGAGTCAAGCACCAGATAAGTTGTTTGGCCATCGTCGACTAAATTAAATTGATATTGCAGATGGCCGAGCGTATCTAAAATAAGGGCTGAGCTCCATGTGTCGCGCTCTAATTTTTCAAGGTGCTGGGTAGTTAAATCATGCAACCATTGCAATCGGTCTGCTCCGCTAACTGCAACAATTTCTAGTTGCGAAAGATCTGCCCAAGCCATTCCTGCTTCCAGCGCGCGCTGTTCCTTTACGGGTTCACCAAAATGCCAGATAGCGCCTTTATCTGGACCATCTTCAATTAATACGGCGCTCATCAATGGCTACTTCGTGCAATTCGAACAAGTGCCATAAATAGCAAAGTGCGATACGTCAGTTTTAAAACCGTAATCATCGGATAGCGTATTAACAAAATTAGCAGCAGACTCAATCGGTGCATCTCCAATTGAGCCACAGACTTCGCAGACTAAATGCAAGTGCGTTAGCTCTTCAGCGGCGTGATAAGTAGCCCCGCCGTGGCCCAAATGCGTGTGCACAACAAGCCCAACATTTTCCAGAGTTTCTAAATTGCGATAAACCGTTGAAAGATTTATTCCAGGATGTTTTTCGCGAACTTTTTCGGCAACATCTTCTGGAGTTGCATGACCTAAGGCACGCACCGCAGCTAAAACAAGTTCGCGTTGTGGAGTCAATCGCAACCCTTTTTCGCGTAGTTCATGCTTATCAGCCATGTGCTAACTCTACCGCCAGCCCTTGTTATCCCTTAATTGGTCTCATTTATTGCCCACGAGTATCCTTTACCAATGGCCAGAGTGTTGCTATTAACTAACACACTTGGCGCGAGCGCGGAAGTTTTACCAGCGCTAGCTTTATTGCAACATCAAGTAAAGATTTTGCCAGCAGAAGCCAGCGTTCTAGTTGATGTTCCGCAAATTGATATCTTGTTACTCGATGCTCGGCGCGATTTACCTGCGGCAAAGAGCCTTGCCCGTTTAATTACTACAACTGGCCTTGCTTGTCCGCTCATTGCAATTACAACTGAAGGTGGCCTGAGCGCACTTAGCGCTGATTGGGGCTTTGATGATCTACTACTCGATACCGCAGGACCTGCCGAAGTTGATGCGCGAATTCGTCTTGCAATCGCAAAGCGCGTAGCAGCACAGAATTTAGCTGATCCGACATCGGGTGAGATTAGAGCTGGTGATGTCGTCATTGATGAGAATTCATATACGGCACGCTTAAAAGGCCGCCCACTTGATTTAACTTTTAAAGAATTTGAACTTCTTAAATATCTAGCGCAGCATCCCGGTCGAGTATTTACCCGCGCGCAGTTGTTGCAAGAAATTTGGGACTACGATTATTTTGGTGGTACCCGCACAGTTGATGTACATATTCGTCGCTTGCGTTCCAAACTTGGCCCAGAATTTGAATCCATCATTGGCACCGTTCGCAATGTTGGTTACCGATTTACCCGTCCAACTGGCGGCAAAGAGAGCTCAATTTCTGAGCGCGTTTAGCCATGCGTCATATTCTCAAACTTTATCGCCCGCTATCTGTGCCCTTTCCAGAAATACAATTATCAAATCCAAATATTTCAATAATTACTTTCAACGCTGGGGTTCATAAAGCCGAATGGCTGGCATTTAACAACGCAGTTTTTGCCCACCACCCAGACCAAGGTGGCTGGCAGTTAAAAGATTTAGAAAACCGCATGAGCGAGCCATGGTTTGATTCTGCTGGCTTCTTCTTAGCGATTGAAAATAGCAAAATTATTGGTTGCTGCTGGACCAAAATTCACGAAGATCTTGTCACGCAAGGCCCAATTGGTGAGTTATATGTTGTTGGAGTTAACCCGAATTCAACTGGCAAGGGACTTGCTAAAGCGTTATCGATTGTTGCAATGAATTACTTTATGTCCAAAAACCTAAAGCAGGCCATGCTCTATGTCGATGCCGATAATGTTGCAGGAACCGCGTTATATAACCACATGGGTTTTAACTAAATTACTTCGCGATTGGTATACACTTTATCTAGAGCTCAAGAGAGATCACTGGCCACGGCTATATCGCTTGAGCCTTTTATTTTCCCCAGCAAATATTTTTAGATTGAAATCAATCTTAAAGCAGTTCGTGCAGTCCATTAATTAAGCGGTCAACATCCTCGCGCGTGCTGTACGGCGCAAGACCAGCGCGCAGCGCACCTGAATCGCCTAGGCCTAATGCGCGCGAGACTTCGAGTGCATAAAAATTACCTGCAGGCAGTGTAACTTTTTTATCGGCCATAGCTTTGTAAATATCGTCGCTATTCTTTCCCGCAAACGAGAAATATAGCGTCGGCGTGCGCTTTTTGGCGTGACCATACGTTGTAACACCAGGTAAATCTTTAATCGAATCTTCAAGGTAGGCGAAGAGTTCTTCTTCATATTCTTCCAGCGCCGCCATCGAATTAACAATCTTAGAACGGCGATCTGTTGCTAAACCTGGTGCCATATCAGCCACAAAATTAATCGCCGCACTTACTCCAGCCATTAATTCGTAGGGTAGCGTTCCAAATTCAAACCGCTCAGGCACATTATTTGTTGCTGGCAATAACTTGTCATTGTTAAGTGTTTTTAAAAGCGAGGGCGCAGCAGCTAACGCCGCGCAGTGCGGACCCATTAATTTATAAAAGGAGAGACCAAAGAAATCTGCACCGATCTCTTTCATGCTAATCGGTGTATGTGGAGTTAAGTGCACCCCATCAACATAGAAAAGTGCGCCAACTTTATGTACGGCTGCACCAATAGCTTTCAAATCTGGGCGAGTACCTAAAGTATTTCCAGCACCAGTTACTGCAACTAACTTTGTCTTACTTGATAAGACTGCTTCCACGGCCGATACCGGCAATTCGCCAGTTGCCGTATCAAGTTGTGCCCAGCGCACCGTGGCTCCGACTGCCTCTGCGGCTTGAATCCAAGGACGAATATTTGAATCGTGATCTAACTGCGTGACAACGATTTCATCTCCCGCTTTCCAATTCTTGGCCAAGGTGCGCGAGAAATCATAAGTAAGTTGCGTCCAACTGCGCCCATAAACAACGCCTTGTGGATCGCAATCAATAAAATCAGCCACACTGCGCCGAAATTCTAAAACAATTTCTTCGGCGCTTTTTTCAGACTCAGTAAATATATTGCGATTTGAAATCGCTTTGGTAATTGCAGCAGCAATAGCGGCGCCTACAAGATCGGGGACTTGGCTGCCACCGGGTCCATCAAAAAACGCTAAGCCAGTATTTAGCGCTGGAAAATGTGCACGGATGCGATTGACGTCGTATTTCATAGTCGCAGAGGCTATCACTTGGTTAAGTCGGCACACATGGCGCCAAAGGCCGCGCTATGTGCATCAACATCGGCGGCGGTTGTGGCCGGTGACATTAACGCCATATTATGAAAAGGTGTAATTAGAAAGCCATCATTTAACGCGCGCAAGTGAATGTATTGCTCTAATTCAAAATCACCAGCAGCGGCGGCTTGCCCACCAGTTAGCGGTGGGCTAGCTGAGAACATATATTCAGCGCGCGCACCTAAGCGATTACATGTCCAAGGTAATTTATATTTCGCAATCACCGCATCTACGCCATCACTCCAGCGCGTGCCCAAAGCAATCATTTGCTTAAAGTTAGCTGGTGTTAAAACTTCGCTAAGAGTTGCGCGCATCGCCGCAAGCGATAGCGCGTTACCAGCTAAAGTTCCACCGATTCCACTTGTGTCAATAACTGCTAAATCAACTAAGCGCGCAATTGAATCGGCAATGTTCTGGGTCATACCAAAAGTTCCAGTAGGGATTCCGCCGCCGATTGCTTTGCCAATTGTTAGAAAATCTGGCTTTAAACCTAAATCTGCCGTCATACCGCCAGCACCAACTGAAATAGTGTGGGTTTCATCAATTATTAATAGCGCACCGTATTGCTTGGCTAATCTTTGAACCCCTGCCAGATAACCGTCCTCTGGTAGAACAATTCCAACATTTGTCATGGCAGGTTCCATCAAAATTGCTGCGACATCACCGTTTTTAAGCGCAATCTCCATCGCACCTAAATCATTAAATTCCACAACGCGCGTTGTTTTTTCCAGCTCAATAGGTGCGCCAACGCTTCCTTCGCGGGCAACGGTATTTCCAGCTTCATCCAAAGTAGCAAAAGCTTCATCAACGCTGCCGTGATAACAGCGATCAATAACGATGATTTTTGATTTACCAGTAATTAATCGGGCATAGCGCAAAACATGTCGATTGGCATCAGTTGCCGAAACCGTAAATTGCCAGAACGGCAAGCCAAAGCGATTTGCTAATTCTTTTGCAACAATTGTTGCATCCGCTGTTGGAAGCATCGCAGTTATTCCTCGGCCCGCTTGTTCACGAATCGCAGCAACTATGGCATCGGGTGAATGCCCCGTCATCGAACCGGTATCGCCTAAACAAAAATCAATGTAAGTGTTTCCATCAATATCGCTAAAGTGCGCACCTTTAGCCTCCTTAATAAATATGGGGTAGGCCCCTGGCCATTTCGCCATCCATGCCATAGGAACACCTGCTGGCATATGCGCTTTGGCCTCTTGAAAAGCTATGCCGCTTTGCGGATGCAATTGCAGAAAACGCAGTTCTTCTTTAACGCGCAAAGATGCCAGATGAGTACGATTAATCATTGATAAATCTTAATTATTCTTCGCCGAAAACAAAGAGTGCTTCGATGTAATTTTCACCAGTAATTCCCAAATTTGCAGCATCAGGTGGCGCGGTTGTGGGTTCGATACAGACGCCTTCGCTATCTTCGGTATAAACGACCCACCACGGTGCATCTGATTCGATCGAAATGCGTGCCACATCTTCCCAAACAACAGATGGCGTGCCAATCACTCCAGTAAAAGCGTCATCCCATGGTTGCGCCGTTGGTTTGACTTGCTTGCCTGTTGGCAAGCCATCGCTACCGCGTTCCAACATTGTTGCTGCCGAAAATTCAATTTCGGCGCTGCCCCCGCGATCTAAATCGCGGGGAAACCATGGGTGAAAGCCCATCCATGCAGGTAAGTTGCAATTGGCTGGGTCGTATTCCAACGACCAACGAATCGCATCATCTAAAACTTCAATCGTTTGCTCAACGCTGGCACCGTTATATGGCGCAGGTAAATGCAAGATAGAACGGCCCGGGCCAATTTCTTGCCAAGAAGAACTTGGGGCAAAGCCATGAATAGCGTGGGGTGGGTCATAAGTTGTTGGTAATTGAAATTCTTCTCCGGTAGGGCTTTTAATAATGCCATCACGAATTCGCCCTGCCCATGGCGCCATGGCATACCAACCATAAGTTAAATTTTCACCGCGAAACGGCACCGTAAATTGCATATCGCGCCAAATAATCGATGAGATTCGTGCGCCTTGGTCTAAGTCAATTGATATTTGAAATTCTGCGTCATCAATGAATTGCATTATTTTCTTAACGCCTCCATTAGTTCGTGCGACCTTGGCGGCTGGGCACCGAGGCGAGAACAAGTAATTGCCGCAGCAACTGCTGCGCGATGCAGCGTTTCACTTAAAACTACTCCATGCAGCGCCGCAACGCCATCTTTAATTACGCCTTCCACAATAATCGCCCCCACTGTGTCGCCCGCCCCAACTGTATCAACCACCTTCACATCAACGCCGGCTACTTCTTCATAAGCGTTTTGCGTAAAACCAATTAGCCCATGCACGCCACGGGTTAGCACAACTAGTGCAGAGCCACCTGCAATCCAACGATTGGCAACTTCGCTCAGCGTTTCATCAGGATAGAGCCACGATAAATCATCATCGCTAACTTTTATCACCGATGAGATGGCAGCCCATTTTTCGATTACTGCGCAATACTTTTCGCGATCGCCCAATACTGATGAACGCACATTCGGGTCAAAGATAATTGGCACAAATTCGCTCACCGCAACTGCCCAATCAAATAGATGCGATGCCCCTGGTTGGATAATTGTGGCCAGCGTCCCGATATATAGAACTGATGGTCTAAATTTTTCAGGATCAGGCAGCCACGAAGAATCGAAATCAAAAGTGGCAGTGCCATCGATTAAAAATTTATACGCGGCCGCCCCTGACTCTGAAATAGAAACGGTGGCGGTACATGTTGGTTTATCACTTGTGTGGGCTAGTTCCAAACCCACGCCATCTTCTATTAATTCTCTGCGTGCCTTTTGACCATAAGTATCGGTTGAGATTCCAGCAATAAACTGCACACCATAACCAAGTCGCGCTAGCGCCCTTGCAGTATTTGCAGGACCGCCACCGACAACGGCGCCAGTTGGCAAAATATCAATGAGAACTTCACCGCAAACCCAAACGCTCAATGCAATTCGCCTTTGCGCGCTAAGAATTCGGTAATTACTTCAACGCCTAATAAATGATCTTGAATTTGGGGCAGACCACTAATTAATAAAATCCCAACCAAACCAACTCCCGTTACATTTAACGGCAGCGACCCACCATGAATTGCATGGGTCTCTTCAGGCAAGCCTTTGCTGGCATACCAATCGATGCCTTGCTCTTCAGCTAAGACGCGTTCATAAATTGTTGAGTTCTTGGTGGCCATAGTTACTCTCGCTTTGCGGGCAATCCACGAGCCATTTTCAGGTGTTGAACCGGGCAAGGATGCATGAAAAACAATCCAGCCGCCCATGCGAACTTCAACGGCAATTGGCAATTTCCTATCGCGACCAATGGCAACTGCGATTTCGCCAATCTCAATTGCTTCGCCTTGTGTCAGCGAGGACAAAGTTAGCGTTTGCGCTTCTAACGCCAGCCCAGCACTTGTAAATCCACCCGTTGTTTCAACCATGGGGCAATCCTGCCCTAAGTTTGTCCCATGATTACCATCCCCGAGACTGACCTTGCCGTTCACCAGCTCTGCTTGGGTGGAAATGTCTTTGGCTGGAGCGCCGATGAGAGCCAATCACACCAAGTATTAGATGCTTACCGCGCAGGTGGTGGCAACTTCATCGATACCGCCGATGTGTATGCGCAGTGGAAAGATGGAAATATCGGCGGAGAATCAGAAACGATTATCGGTACATGGATGCAAAAAAATAATAACCGAAGCGAGATGGTGATTGCCACGAAAGTTGCAAAACTTACCACCCGCGCTGGCTTGTCGCCATCAAATATTATGGCCGCTTGCGATGATTCGCTGCGCAGATTGCAGACCGATTACATTGATTTGTATTACAGTCACGATGATGACCCAAATACTCCAATAGAGGAAACTTTAGGGGCATACGATAAATTAATTACTGCGGGGAAAATTCGTTACATCGGCGCATCTAATTTCACACCAGCGAGGCTGCAACAATCGTTAAACGTTTCAGAAAGCCATCAATTACCAAATTATGTTGTGGTGCAAGACCATTACAACTTAATCCACCGCAAAGGCGTAGAAGGTGCGCTATCGAAAGTTCTAGATCACCATGGCATGTCAGTCTTGCCTTATTTTGGTTTGGCTCGTGGTTTCTTAACCGGAAAATATCGCCCCGGTCTTCAAGTAGATTCAATGCGCGCACAAGGGGTTAAAGAATATGCAACCGCAAAAAATTGGGCAATCATCGAAGCCCTTGATCTGATTGCAAAAAACCATAGCTGTTCAATCTCTGCCGTCGCGTTAGGTTGGTTGCGCGCAAATCCGCTGGTAAGCACCCCTGTTGCAAGTGCTAGAACTGCCGAACAAGTAACGCAAATTATGCAAATTATTACTTTAACGAGCGCGGAAGTAGCCCAGTTAAACGCTCTTTCCGCTTAACCGATTCGCCATTGTTACGCCGACTGTTAATATCCTAAAAGTGCCAGCGGCCTCTGCTAGTTAGGGGTAGTTCCTGCCTGTAAGAATGTAGTCAGCGCTGGAACATACTGGCTTGCAGCGACCCACACGTTATTTGGGTTAATCCGGTGATAGTGATGAGCCAACCGGATACGCATCCCAATTATGTCTTTCCATGCGATACCTGGGTAAAGAACCTGGGTCTCCTTGGAAATCTTGCTCGCGGCCTCACCAATAATCTCAATTAGCCGCTCTGAGGCCAACTGCGCCAGAGATTCTGTAAGGAAGAACTCATGCCCACGTCCAACAATCTCCGATAACTTCTCAGATGCTTCCAAAATATCGGCAATGCGCTCATCATCTAAACGGCTCACAGGGCAAGCGCTTCTGCCCGAATCTGGGTGTCACGTGGCTTAAGACCGCCCCGAGAAACCAAATCAACTTGCACTTTAAGGAACGCCTCTAAATCCTCCTGAAGGTGGAACTCATCAACAAGCGAAGCCCCAAGCTCAAAATCCACTAATAAGTCAACATCACTATTGGGGCCATCCTCACCACGAGCGACCGAACCAAAAACAGCCACAGAATGAGCTTTGTGACGCGCAGCAATCTCATGTATCTGCGCTGATTGCGCCTGCAACTGCTCCAACCGGGTCATAGGTAAAAGGTTACCAGACCCATCTAGTAGGCGAGGCAGAGAATCTAGTGAGGGGAACTACCTGATCGTAACGCTCTATTGCGGAAGGCGATCTCTTTGATCGCTTCCTTGTGTTCGAAGAGGTACTCCTGGCGCTTTCCCATGAATTAAGGCTACTCCCTAACAGGCCTAGGAAGTAGCCCAGTTAAACGCTCTTTCCGCTTAACCGATTAGCCATTGTTACACCGATTTGCAACCAATTCTTTACCTGCAGATCGGTTAAGGCCTTATCGCTATTTACAATTATGTATAAGCCGGTAAAAATATCGCCGCTATATTGATAGAGCGCCAGCAATTGGCGGGTCTCTGCCCCGGTATTGATTTGCGAGCGAACCAGAACCCGTGAAGTTTCGCCAACTAAACCACTTGGCAGCGCAGGAAACGAAGAAAAAGTTTGCGGTGTAAAAGTACCCGTTAAATCTTTATAACCTTTATCAAGTTGGCACTGCGCCAAAGTTTTTACTAACTCGTCTAGCGCGCTTTGCGCAGCGGCTGCCGATGAATATCGGACAACTTCGGTTGAAAGGAAAGAAAATGGGGATGCCACTTTTGTGGCGATAACTTGTCTGCGCTCTAAGCGTTCTTTTTCTGATAAATAAACTCCGCTACACAAATCCAAGGTTGCATCGCCTAGCGTTGTTCCACCACCCATTGGTAAAACTGTCCATTCTTGCGAAAAATCACCTGCGTTGAAACCATATTTAGAGAGCACCACCTGTTTTGAATCAGAGAATGAGGGGTCTGAAATAGCTGGCAAGCGATCTAAATCTTTGACATTAGTAAAAGTTGCGTTGACTAAACCTAAACCGATTAAAACAAAGTTAGAGCCAGAGATGCGCACAATTTTTTTCGATGCACCTAAATCAACGCTGGCACCGATTCGAAGCGCTCCACTTCTTGAGTTGGCAATCTGTGCAACAACCCTAGAACCACTAATTACTTGGGCTGCGCCATCGCCCATCATTACATCAAATCGCCCTTTAGTTAGAAAAGATGCACTGCATTTTCCAGTACATTTCAGCGCGCCCGAGCCATAACCTGTGGCGCTAACCCACTTACCTATTCGCGATGATTTACCAGCATCGGTCACGGAATTACTGACCGATAAGTCGCCAATAACACCGTTGCCAATGCAATCAAAGAGTTGGGCTTTTGCGATAAGTGTTGCGCCATTTATTAAAGTTATCTTTGGCGAAGATTTTTCAGTACTGGATTGCAGCACAAACCCGTCTTCGTTAATTAAATTAGTTTGGCATAGACCACTGCCAACATCTTTTGCTCCCCTCCATGAAAGAATTAATTTGTTGGCATCTATAGAAATTACATTAAAATCAGAAGTCACAACAGGGCGGCTCCGATCCACTATTGTGTTAACAGAAGTACTCCACGGGCTCTTATTGCCATTAACATCAACTGCGCGAATGGCTAGCGAATAGGTGCCTTCGGGCAAATCGCGAAGGTGTACGGTTTTTGACGCGCTAAACGGATTTAAGTAAGTAGGTATCCATTTTTCTACCGCCCTTAGCGGCAGATCACTAATGGAGCCATCTACTTGAATTTGATAGCTAGCAATTGCAATATCTGCGCCCGAATTATCACTTTTTATAATTTCGATGCTCGGAAATTTCCAGGTAGCAGGATCAGTTAAAACCGGAGCGCTAATCTCTGCTGCCACACTCTTGCGCGTGATAGTTACTGCAACACCTTCACCTGAAGGTATTGCAGAGAGTGAAAGGTTGCCTGAATAAAAGGTGACAGGTGTTGCGCTTGGCAGCGTCATCGAACCCGCCACAGTTGACCCTAAATACTTATAACTTCCTAAATTAAGCATCCAGAAATCGGCGGCGATACCTGTGCCGAATTCGCCTTGCAGCGCATCTTCTGGGTTAGGACTTACAATAGATGAGATCGGTGGCGGATCAGTGCGATAAACGACTAAGCCTGGGCTATATGTGGCGCCATTAGTTGAGCGCCGATATTCCACCCAGTAAGTACTCTTCCCATCGCGTAAGAAAATCACCCGCGTGCCAGTTGCATAATCTGATGGCGCTAAATTAATTGTTTCATTTACCCACGATTGTTTTATATCAGCGTTATCTAATAAACCCATGCGCCACTGGTGATAAGTCGATAGCGGTGAAGTCGTATCAACATTTCCCATCAAATCAACTGCCCCACCATATTCAACTGCCTTGCAATCAGCGCCCCATGGCCCATCACTAATCCCGCTACTGCAACGCATAAAATTGGAATGTCCCAACCCAAGTGAGTGGCCAAGTTCGTGCGCAATAACAAAGGCCGAAATCGTATCGTGCAAAACTAAAACGCCATCGCTATTTTCAGAGTTGCCAACAAGTGCGCGACCAGACCAAATACAACCAGCATATGGCGAAACAATTAACAAATATCGCGCACTGTAATCACTGATGTTAAAGCGCTTATATGCCTCAGTTCGCACTTGGCTAATAAAACTAGCTGACTGCGACCCCGTGCATGGCATTGGCGATCTTAGATTTATCGCACTTGTCAATAACTGCCCCGAAACAAAAGTGCTACTTCTATCTTTAGTATCTCCATATAAAGTAGTCAGCGCTTTCCAGCGCGGCCCAACTTCATTATTTATAACAGATGCAACTTGATCCACACTTCCCCGCGCAGCCCCCGCCCCCGCCCAAGTAACCGAAACAACATCGACTAATCGCGCAGGTGCTGCCAGTGCAGGAGAAAAACCTATGGCCGTAAAAGCAAGAATTGTCGCAACTAAAACGCGGCCGTATCTCATCTGCCTATCTTAAGGGTTGCAAGTAAAGTCTTCCTCACAGGCTCATTAATAGCCAAAACTCCGGTAAATACGTCAAAGGTTAGTGAGGCTCACTGGACAATCATGCTCGCTTAAATGGCTCCGCACTCAGTTTAAGATTCAACTCCTTAAAGATCTTCTTGAGAGTACGCAAAGTTGGATTTGCAGTCCCGCATTCAATATTGCTGATAATTGCTTGACGCAACCCAGTCCGACGAGCCAGTTCAATTTGGGTAAGAGATAATTCTGCGCGGCGTCGGGCAATCCTCTCGCCGAGACCAAAATCTTCTGCATAGAGGGCTTGGAAGTACTCCTTCGAAGCCTCCTCAAAGCGCGCCAAATCTGAACCCGGTTCTACGATTACGGGCACAACAACATCTCTATAATTCCGAGCCATGGTAGCCTCCTTCAGGCAGTGGTGCTCCCTGCATAGTATTATTCGTTATAGCGTATAGATTGTCAATAATCCAAAGCCGATATTTATCGCCCCTGTTTATTAACTCTCTTTTCACGCTCAATATGTTCCTTCAAGAATTGCCGAGCCAGCGCAATCTCCGCCTTCTGACGCTTGATTGAAGCGTCCCCTGCTTTGTCGTAACCAGCTAGCAAGAGCACAACCTTCTCACCCTCAACCGTAAAGAAAACTCTCAGAAGTGGTTTGCGATCAACTTGGGCACCTGCAGGTGGTTGGATATTCGCAATTTTGCAAATCGCAGAAATCGACTGGCCTATCCGAAATTCGAAAAGTCCTTTTTTGAGTGCCTTTCCCCAGTGAGACTGGCAAACGTTGTGACCCTGTGCCAAGAGAATGTAATTCACGGCGTGGTCAAGGGTAATGCGAGTCGGCTCATCCAGGCTCTGGCGAAAGATTTCATAGGGAACGGAGCCGTCGGGTCTGTCATGAACCTGAGGTTTCCAGTCACCCGGACCTGGCGTGGCTCTCTTGCTGGACCACCAAGCGCCTCTAGCCACGAGTCTCCAACCCTAACTCAGTGATCTCATAAAAAGATGGGATTCGTTGAAGGACCATTTCTGGGCGCCAGATGTAACCACCATCCCACTTCAACATTGATAAGAAAGTATAGCCATATAGCAGACAAGGAACCGGGCCTTGGTGTAGACGGGCGGTAGTTCTACTTTATTTTGAAAGACTTCTTATAAATTGGTGTACCACCCACAGTAATTGTCACTAAACGTGTACCGGCACCAACGACATTCTTTCCAACTTTTCCAGCCTTAGCACCGCTCTTTACTTTTGGCGCCACTCCAGCAACCTCGACATAAATTGCCCGCCCTATGGCATAAACCTTTATATATGGTCTAACAATAAGCGAAGTTGAAATAGATCTACTTGTGTAATTGCCAGCGGCCGCTTGTACTGCCGTAAAAATTGTTTGGCCGACTTTCTTAGTTACCAACTGACCTTCCACAACTTGGGCAATACTTTGATTAAGAATTGTATATGTCCAAGTACCGCTGGAATTTGAATCAAATGGCGCGATTGCTTTAGCCGTAGCTGAGAAGACCACACTCACCGTCATTGGCGCCATAATGGTTGGCGCTATAGGCAAAATTGTGACCGTAAATGTTTTTGTGATGGCAGATAAAACCGCACTTGGCGCTTGCTTGGCAGAAATAGTTGCACTCCCGATACCAACAATTTGCATTACACCGCTAACAAAATTTACTACCGCAGGGTTCGAGGCAGAATAACTCCACGCCCCAGTCGATGTTGATGTTGGCGCAACAACGGCTGCCGGAACTGATCCAAATTTAGCCACCAGATTGCTAAATTCTCCAACAACTGGGCGCGGCTTCACCGTCAAAGTTGTGACCACCGCTGGGGGGGCTGCAAAATTTCCAGCCGCGGATTGCATTGCAGTAATTGTTGAAACGCCAACTCCAACAATTGTTAAAATATTACCGCTCACCGTTGCAACGCCAGCGTTAGATGAAACCCAAGCCCACGCTCCGCTGGAAGTCGAGCTCGGTGGCAGTAAGGCAACAGGGGCGTCGCCAAGACCAGCTTCAAAGGCGCTAAGAGTGGAGACCGCCGGCAAAGTTCCCGCAACCGTAATCGTTAGCTGCGCAGTTCCGGCAGTCCAATTCCAGTTAGCCGCTTGGCTTCCGGTAATAATTACTTGCCCAGCACCTTTAACTTTTGCAGTCGTCCCAGTTATTTCAATAACTGCGGGATTAGATGAAGTAAAAGTCCAAGCACCGGCAGATGAAGTTGTCGGTGGCAAAATTATAAAATCAGGATCGCCACTGTTCTTTTTTAAATCTGCCCAAACCCCTAGTACTGGTCCAGTGCCAACTACTGTAAACACCATTGTTACTGGTGCCGACGCGGCATAAGCTGCCGACGCCGCTTGTATTGCAGTAATTGTGGTTGTTCCCAAAGCTAACGCCTTAATCACAGAACCAGTAACAGTTGCTACGGTCAAATTAGACGAGGTGTAACTCCAAGCACCCGATGAATTCGAAACCGGTGCAAGAATCGCATATTCATTTGAATTAAATGGTTTCAATTCAAGCGTTACATTTACCAGCGCACCTACAGTCGGCGGGGGTCCCGCAACTGTAACCGTCATAGTCTTTGTACCAGCACCATAAATTCCCGCTGGCCCTTGTTGCGCAGTTATAACTGTTGTGCCAAGAGCAACCGGAATCAATAGCGATCCCGTTACAGTTGCAACGCTTAAATTTGATGATGTAAAAGTCCAGCTACCAGAGGAATTCGAAATAGGTGGAACTAAAGTAATCGACGCAATAGCGCCTTTGGTAATTATGACATCAGCAAAAACACCCAGCGTTGGCGCCCCACCCGAAACAGTTAGCGTTGTTTGAATCGATATTGAGGCCCAATTCCCGCTTGCCGCTTGCGTTGCAGTAATCGTCGCGCTCCCGATTGAAACAAGGGTGGCGACTGTCCCAGAAAGCGTTACCACCGCAGGATTCGATGATGTATAAATCCAAGCACCCGTGGAACTAGAAGTCGGTTCCGTAATCGAGACAGTTCGTGCATCTATTCCAATCGAAATAGCGGGGAAAGTACCTAGCGTTGGCGCCCCAGGTGAAACTGTAAATGTTGTTGTCTTAAGACCTTGTTCATACCCAGTTGTTGCGGCTTGAGTTGCAGTTATTGTCGTGGCGCCAACACCTTTAATTACTAGGTACGCTCCAGCAAAAATTGTTGCCACACCGATATTCGATGAGGTGTAACTCCACGCACCATCAGAATTGGAAGTTGGCGGCGTTATGGCTATCGGGTCCGCACCATTGCTCCACGTAGTTGTACTGATATTGAAAGTTCCAATTACCGGGGCCACTGCTGCAGCCATAGGTGCTTGAACCGTCAACCCAATCGCAACCAAAAACAGTAGACAAAGCGTACTGACTCTTGAAGTTCCTCTGTTTGCGCGCATGTATTTAACTTACTCTTTGCATAGGTCAAAATATGGAAATTAGTTAGTGTCGTAAATGTGTATTTAGAATGTTTTAAAAAGGAGCGGTTTCAAGTTCCAAGCGCAAAAAGCGCAACTTCCTGGACTCGCGCACCTTCGTGTACGCAAGTATGATCTATTTGCGTACACGATGTACCACTGGTACAGTATGTCACATGACCATCAAATCCAAGATAAACTTCGAATTTGCCCACCAGTTCAAGTCGCGTGAATTTCGTGACCATCAAAAGCCAGTGCTTGAACAAGTTGAGAGGGGTGGGGTAAGTGTCCTGCGCCGCTCTGAGATCCTTGTGGTATTGCGTCGTCAAATGATCGACTCCATTCTAGCCCGAGACGCCAAGTTCTTAGTAAAGAGTTCTGTAAGTACTAATCAAGTCGCGCTCTGGCTAGAAGACGTACCTGTACATGCAGTGGGGGTAGACTTGGGTGTTGCAGAGGAAGAGTTCCTTGACGCCCTGATCGACTACGCGGATCTCTGGATGAAAGAGTTGCGCCATGCGCCGAACCATGCGAAGAACGAGGTTCTGGTGACGAGAATTGCCATGTTCGCTGGCGACCGCGAGGAATTGCGCCAAGTGGTGTTCAGCGACGCCGAGTGAGGCCACTCACGCACGCAGATCATCGTAAGTTCGCCGAGACCGAAGGATGGACCAAGAAAGGGACCGCATCTTCAAGCAAGAAGACAGGCGATCACTTTCGCTACACCTTGACGCTGTCAACCGGAGAGCTCCTCTATACACGTATCTCGCACGGATCAGGTCAGTTAGACGACCCCAAGTTGATTGGGGCGATCTTTCGCAATCAACTTGGGGTCACCGAAGAGGACTTCTATCGTTGCGTTGAAAAAGGGATCCTTCCACCACGGCCTAAAACTATCCCAGAGAGATCCGCTGAAGGCTTGGACGCGAAACTGGTGAGGAACCTCATTCGCAAAGTGGGCTCATCACAGAACCAAGTTGCCAAGATGAGTAAGGCGCAAGCAGTAGCCGTGTGGAACAAATACCTATCTGAGGGTAAAAAGTTATCTTCTCGCTCTTAATTAAGCGGGTTTTGGTCTTTTTGAGCGTTAATGTTGGCCTATGTTGAGCCACCCAGCAGAAAAAACTATTGCAAAAATCCTTTCCTTCGGCGCCGCTTTTGTGACTGTTTTTCTCTTGACATCGGCTGTAACTGATCCTGTAAATGTGACTAAGTTATTTGCGATAGGTGGGGTGGCATTCGCCGCAATTGCCGCAGCGCTCTATGGTGGCTTTAAATTGATTTGGGTGAGTTCTAAGAGTTGGCTTATTGCGCTGGTGTTATTTTTAATCTTTTCAATATCTGCTGTCATAAATAGCGATGGCCCACTGACTCAAAATATATATGGGTCGTATGGTCGAAATAACGGTTTCATCTTGTACTTGTGTCTACTCTTTATCGCTTTGGCAGCTTCGTTACTGCGCACACAATCGAGTTTCAGGCTTGTAATATTTGGGCTATTCGCTGCTGGCATTATTAATGTTGCTTACTCGTTATGGGTCATTCTATTTGGTGACTTTGTTGGATGGACTAACATTTATGGCAATATTTTAGGTACTTTTGGTAATCCAAACTTTGTTGGTGCCTTTCTTGGCATATTTGCTTCTGCGGTCGTCGCTTTTGCCGTAGGTAAAGAGGTTACTTGGAAATGGCGCGGAGTAGCGGCCCTCGTATTCTTGATTACCGTCTATGAAATTATCAATTCGAATGCAATTCAAGGGCGTGTTGTCGTCGCTGCTGGTGTTTCCATCGTTGGTTTTTATCTGATACGTTCTCATTTTAAAGGCTGGATAATTACTTCGCTTTATTCACTTGGAATCACTATCGGAGCAATTTTTTCTCTACTTGGCGCGCTGCAGATTGGCCCGCTTACTAAATATATTTATAAGCTATCAGTCTCTCTCCGTGGTGAATATTGGTACGCTGGATGGAATATTGGTTCCTCCCATCCTTGGACAGGGGTAGGTTTTGATACATATGGAGATTGGTATCGCAGGGCGCGCAGAGCTTCAGCTTTGATTTCACCTGGGCCTAATACAACTACAAATACCGCACATAATGTGCCCCTAGATATTTTTGCATTCGGTGGCTGGCCGCTTTTTATCTCATACCTAACAATCTTATTACTAGCTGGGATTGCACTTGTTAGAGTCACTCTGAGAAGTCGTAGTTACGACGCAGTATTTGTGACAATTGCAGTTGCTTGGTTTTGTTATCAGCTTCAATCAGTTATAAGCATTAACCAAATTGGGTTAGCTATCTGGGGTTGGTTATTAAGTGGTGCTCTTATTGCCTATGAACGCAGCGTTCGAATATCTATTGGAAATGAGACTGTTGCTAATCAGAAACCTAAAAACAGGGGCAGAAAAGTCACGAATTCAATGAATAGAGAGCAAGTAATTTCGCCATTATTCGTTGCAACTATCGGAATGGTTATTGGTTTAATTATTACTCTGCCACCACTAAGTGCTGATATTAAATTGCGTTCAGTCCATATCTCAAAGAGCGCTGAACAACTTGAACAAGCGTTAGCCGGTGGTTATCTAAATCCGCGTACATCGTTTAAATATGCAATGGCCGCTAATTTATTCGAGGATAGCAAGCTCTACGATTTAGCTTATAAATATGCAAAATTAGGGGTTGAATTTAACCCCGACTCATTTGATGCTTGGAGATTGCTATATTTGGTCAGTAAGTCAACTCCACAAGAGAAAGCGCTGGCACTTGAAAACATGAAGAGGCTTGACCCAAAGAATAAGAACCTTTTTGGGTAAGGGCGAATACATGAAAGTTTCAATTATTGGTCAAGGATATGTTGGATTAACTATTGCTGCCTTTGCCGCCGCCCAGCATGAAGTAGTGGGTTTTGATAATAATGAAAAAATTGTTGCCAGATTAAATCAAGCCAATTCGCACATCGAAGGTGTTGACAATTTAGTTTTGAAAAAATGGATTGACGCCAATAGATATAGGGCAACTAACAAAGGCTCGGACATTTCGGGAGCACAAATTGTTGTTATTGCTGTTCCAACACCGCTAGATAAAGAGCGCAGACCAGACTTAACTTTTATTGAAGCCGCTTGCAGAACCATTGGTGAAAACTTAAAAACTCCAGCACTAATAATCAATGAATCCACTTCATTTCCGGGTACGGTACGAAATCTAATAAAACCACTAGTCGAAAAATATTCCAAAGTGGTAGTCGAACATTTATATGCAATATCGCCTGAACGTGTTGATCCGGGTAGAACAGATTGGGATCAAAAAAATACTCCGCGCCTTTATGCCGGGTTAACTCCAGAAGCCACGAAAAAAACTAGAGAATTTTACGCAACTTTCTGCGATAACTTAATTGAAGTCTCATCTCCAGAGATTGCAGAAGCCGCAAAACTATTTGAAAACACCTTCCGTCAAGTAAATATTGCGCTGGTAAATGAATTCGCGCAAAGCGCCAATGCCCTTGGAATTGACGTGCGAGAAGTTTTAGAAGCCGCAGATACAAAGCCATATGGGTTTATGAAGTTTTCTCCGAGTGTCGGCGTGGGTGGACACTGTATTCCAGTTGATCCAAGTTATTTAGCCCATATTTCTGCCCAAAATGGAGTACGTGCAACATTTATTGAGCGCGCCAATGAAGTGAATTTAGAGATGCCGAAATATATTGTTAGGCGTGTTGCAAAGGACAATGGGGGAAATTTAATGGGCAAGAAAGTTTTAGTCATTGGTCTTGCTTATAAGCCAAATGTTGCTGACACCCGTGAATCTCCATCTGAGTTATTGATTGCAGAATTAAAGCGCCAAGGTGCAATCGTAACTTGGCATGACCCAATTGTTATCACTTGGCGAGGTGAAAATTCTGCGGAGCTAAAGGGCGCAGATATTGCTATCGTTGCAACAAAACACAACGTTGTGGCTGTTGATTCCATCTTAAAATCTGCGCCTTATGTTTTTGATACAACCGGTAGCGTCTCTGGCGCAGTGCGACTTTAGTTTACTTTCTCATTGAGGCTGAAACGTCATCAATTATCTGGTCAAGGTTTCTCTGAGGCTTCCAGCCTAACAAGTTTTTAATCTTAGTAATATCTGGCACTCGCCGTTGCATATCTTCAAATCCTTCTGGATAGGCTTGATTATATGGAGTAAAGGTAATTATAGATTTTGAATTAGTTTTAGAAATAATTTGTGCGGCTAAATCTTTTATCGTTATTTCACCTTCACCGCCAATATTGAAGACTTCACCGATAGTCTTATTCTCTTTAGATAACTTAAGAATCGCATCAACCGCGTCTAAAACATGACAGAAAACGCGTGACTGTGAACCATCGCCATAAATTGTAATAGGTTCATTCTTAATCGCTGCACTAACAAATCGTGGAACAACCATTCCATATCGACCAGTCTGGCGCGGGCCAACAGTGTTAAATAAACGGATGGTAGTAACTTTAAGCCCATTGGCTAAAAAGAGCGCATGAGCAACCGCTTCTTCGAGCGCCTTTGCATCCGAATAAGTCCAGCGAATTTTTTGTGGTGTTCCAATGACGCGATCATCGGTTTCTTTCAAAGGTTGCTTTGGATTCTTTCCATAAATTTCAGAGGTGCTGGCGATAATGATTCGTTTATTTAATTTTAGCGCCGCCTGAAGAACTACTTCAGAACCCATGAAGTTAATCGAGACGGATTCAACTGGGTTATCTAAGATATTATTTACTCCCAGAGCCGCTGCCATATGCAGAACTAGGTCGGCATCTTTCATTGAATCCTCAATAAGTGGCCGATCTCGAATATCACCTTGGATGATTGAGATCTTGCCAGCAAGGTGGGCGATGTTGCCCATTGAGCCCGTTGAGAGATTGTCTAGAATTCTCACTTCATCGCCTTGGGCCAATAGAGCATCGGCTAGATGGGAACCGATAAATCCGGCGCCACCAGTAATCAAAACACGCATGTAAGAAGTCTAGTGAAAAGACCGAAGCCCGATCCCCTCCGTAGAGGGAACCGGGCTTCGGTTTAGATCGTTAGATCCAGAGAACCTGGATCTTCATGAAGTTGGGTTATTAAACCCTTCTTACTTACGGAGCTTAGCTACACTCTTTTGGATCTTGATTATGAGGTTAGTCAATGCTGTCAACTGAGCCTTAAGGCCAGCGACCAACGTTGCAACCTGTGTTGCTAGAGCAGCTACTGCATCAGAGGCAGCTTGTGCTGCTTCTGTTGCTGCATTTGCTGCATCAGCTGCATCTTCTGCCGCTGCTGTTGCTGCATCAGCTGCTTCTGCTGCAGCATTTGATGCATCAGTTGCAGCGTTAGCTGCATCAGTTGCTTCTGCTGCAGCGTCGGCTGCTGCTGCAATTGCAGCAACAACTGTTGTATCTACAACTGTAGCTGACGCTGAAATTGCAACCTGACCTGCACTTGGAAGAGTGGATCCACCAGTTGCTGTGATCTTTACATCGACTGATGCTGATGGCATGTAGACGGTGTAGCTCTTAGTTCCTGTTAGGTATGAAGTAGCGAATGTTGTAGCAGTTAGCGTATCGCTAGCAGCTCCGAATGCATAGGTAGATGAAATACCACCTGTAGCAAGGAAGGCTAAAGAGGCTTGTGCAGAAACATTCTTACCTGCTGCATCAACTGGAGTTATAGAAATTGTTGCCTTCTCATTTGGAAGATATGTAGCCTTATCAAAGGAGATTTTCACAGCGGCAGCTACTGCAGTTGAAACTCTTACTGAAACTTCATTTGAAGTTGCAGTTGCAAGTGCCACTGTAGTGGCATCAATTAACTTGAAGTTAGCTGTTCCTCCTGCAATTGTGCTAACTGGGCAGTAGTGAACTAGGTCAGTTGTGTTGTATGTACATCCAATCGGTGCTGTTGCTGATCCACCGATAAGAGCATCCGCAGCTGCTGAAGCCACAATGTACATAGCTCCGGTCCATGCAGTTCCGTTTGTATCAACTGCTGTAGCAGAGATTGCATTGTCATTAGGACCCAAACCTAGAACAGGTGTGATTACTGATGCGGTGATTTTCGTCGCAGCCTTCGCGAAGAAGGTCACTGTCTTTGATGAGAACGTAACGCTTGGTGTTGAAACGTTAATTGTTGAAACACCAGCAGTTCCATCAGCGAAAACGCTCAATGTAAGTGATGTGCTTGAGTATGCAAGAACAACGCTCTTACCAATTGAACTACCTGAAACACCGATTGTTCCTGGACCGGTGATGGTCGCAGTAACAGATTCACGTGCTGCCGTCGACTCTGAAGCATTCTTCAATGTAACGAGCAACGTAGCAGCTGCGGCATTTGTTGATGAAACTGTCGCAACCTTAGTTGCAACTGATGGCTCACCGAGTGTTGAGTAAAGAGCTGAAGCAACCAGTGATGCTGATGCAACTGCCGACACTACGATGCTTACGTCATAGTCAGTAGTAGTTATTGGAGCGGCAAGAGCGGTACCGACGTTATAGGTCTTAACTGTCACTGTATATGTGTATGTTCCAACAGTACGTGCAGTTACAGAATCCAATTCAACTCGGAAATTTGCACCTACAAAACCCGATGCTCCCGAGGTAATAAAGAACCCTGGAGTTGCAGAAGGAGTTGCTGTATCAAGTTTTGACACCTGTGTGCCGCCTGTGATTAGGGAGAATACACCAGTGAATGTGTTTGCAGCAGAAGTTGAATCAAGATAACGAAGTTGACCAACGTTAGCTGCTGCGCCTGAAGGAATAGACTTTGTAACGACTCCCACTGTTATTGAATCGCCAGTATCCATACGAGCAGAGATAGCAAATGTGCCTGCAGTCAATGAATCGTAGTTTAATGCTGTGGTAGAGGTTCCGTTTCCGAGTGTCACGGTCGGTGTTCCAACTGATGCCGATGATGGCACTACGGAAAGCATTCCGAGTCCCAACGCAGCAACAGCTACAAGCGCTATGCGCTTGAATGTTGTCTTTGTAGACATTTATTTCCTTTCGTTTAGTCGAAGTACGGACGATCCGTAGTTCGGCTTTGGGTTTAAAGCAATCTCATATTTGATGAGAAATACTTTTCACCCGATTCGATGAATCGCACGTGCTGATCCATCAAATTCCCCACCGTGTATCCGGACCCGGCGAGGAAACTTAATTTATTTCTTTGTCTGTACGTAAATGGCTTGCGCCAAAATTTGAGTCTTACCCGCATTGAGAAGCAGGCGAGTCGTTACCGACTTAGGCGCTGCGCTCAGGTCATACCCGCGGTTGCCCACAGGGATGGTGAATTCTGAAGTAGGCGATGAGCCTATGGAAATTGTAGCGGTCATTAGGTACTGACCATTGGATAAACGCTCGATTTCAACGGTGCTGGAAGCCACGCTTGTTAGCGCCCATAAGCCATTTTGCCCGAAAGTTACGCCTGCGACCTCATAGCGAGTTCCGGCGCCATCGACGATGACCTTCTGATCAAGGATCAGGTTGGGGCCAATGGTTGCGGTTAAGACTTGGTTAGCCAAGAACGCGCCTTCATCAGTTAGGACTGGGGCACTCTTGGTCAGACGGGTCGTTCCACCAACGTTATTTGAATCTGTGATGGTAAATCCGGTTGGGATTCCATCTTTATCTAGGCCAGCAAATGTAAGGCCAGTGATTTTAACGTTTAGGCCGCTGTTATTTGTTTTCGCACTCCGTGAAGGAGTGGCCGATGACGGCGTTGGTGATTGGGAAGCATCGGTATCGGTGGCAATGGTTGAATCTGTGCCTGCACCTGTTGCGCTAGATGAAATTTCGGTTTGGGAACTTGGGGCGATTACGCCTTCGTTGCCAGTCAAGGAATTAAAACCAAGAAAGGCTGTGGCTACTAATAGTAACGAGAGGGCGACTTTGGAAGATTTTTTGGCAAGGGCCGATGCCTTTTTATATGTTGTCGATAAGATATCGAGGGCAGTTAAGCCGCGTTCTTCATCAATGATGAGTTCGGACAAGACTTTGCGAAGGGATGCGCGAGCGCGCGAAACAGTGTGGCGCACTGCAGATTCTTTGATGCCAAGTTCAGCGGCAATCTCTTCGGTGCTGCGGCCTTCCATTTCCCACATAACAAGGGCGGCGCGCTCGGCTGGCGATAACATTGCAAGTGCTTGACGAATAATTGCGGCATCTTCGGCCGCGCTTAGGGCTTGGGAGTGGTCTCCATTATTTTGCCATGCTGCTTCAACTTCAGCAGTTGCATCATCTAGAACGACTAGATTCGGGCGACGACCTTCCAAGCGGAATAGGTCGATGCACAAGTTTTCAATCGTGCGGTGTAGGTAGGAGAGAGCGTGATCGGCAGATTCGAGCTCCGGGGCTGCGAGCATGAATTTGATGAGCGCATCTTGTGTGATTTCTTCAGCCTTTGCAGAATCCTTTAATACGCGCTTAGCATGGGCATGAAGTTCGCTGCGGTGCTCTGTGTAGAAAGCACCGAACTCGCCAACGCTCCATTGCATCGGAGCTTGCGAGTTCGCACTCTTCTTAATTGCCACTTGCTTTTTCACGAGGGAATCCTTCTTACCGGTTTGTATTGCAGAGCCGACCGTCGCCGCCTCTACCTGCTACTACGAATCTGTTGAGCAATTGTCGCGGGGAATGGACAATTCAGACATTTTACTAGGTGAGTGGGTAGTTCTTTGGGTGGATGGTTGGGTGGGTTGCGATTGCTTGGTGGGTGGGTTGCGATTGCTTGGTGGGTGGGTTGCGATTGCTTGGTACACGCTCGCGACTCTATCTGCCAACTCTGGGATTGCCAACTTTAATCTTGGGGAATTGCCTGTGGGAACTGCAGAGATGTTGCGCTAGTTTCTGCATTAAAGAGCTCGGTTCTCGAAAGCGCACTAAAAGAAGCAATTCCTCTGTGACTCCACGCAATAACCTGCTCCTAAGATAACATTCGGTATCCTTTTTGGCATGGCATTACTATTTTATTTTTCGCTTGTAAAGAAGTTGGTGGGACTATGCTAAAAGTCTTACAGAGTTTATATCTACAATTAGAAAAATTCTTTCACAGGCCTCATGAGCGTGCCATCCGGAAGGCGTTGGGTTTACTTCTCGGTAATGATGGGATAACTTTAATTGATATCGGCGCAGCGGGGGGAATTGAACCTAGATTTAAGAAAATTGATTTATTCTTGAATTATGTATGTTTCGAACCAGATTCTCGGTCTCGCTCTAAGTTGAATTCTAACAGCAATAATTGTAAGAGTTATAGAGTTCTTGACACTGCTATTCTCGATTCTACCGATGAAGTCAATTTATACTTATGTTCCGATCCACAGCTTTCCTCAATATACTCACCCAACCTTGAATTCTTAATGCATTTTCCGAAGGTTGAAAGGTTTCATGTAGTAAACAAAGTAACTCTCAGGGGCCAACCACTGGATGTAATTAAAATTGATAACCCTGATTTTATTAAGATAGATATATAGGGCAGTGAATTATTAGCATTAAATGGAGCGAGCCAAACACTAAATAACTGCCTCGGTCTTGAACTTGAAGTCGAATTCTCGGAGCTTTACAAAGGTCAAAGTTGTTTTGGGGATGTTGATTCTTACCTGAAGAATTTGAACTTTGAGTTAATTGACTTCGTAAATTTAAGAAGGTGGGAAAGAAAGCATTTTTCAGACTATGGGCAACTAGTTTTTGGAGACGCGCTTTACCTGAGAAGTCCTGAATTTGTGGCCTCCCAACCATATTTGCTATCTAGGTGGCGCCAATATCTCTCCATTTTAATCCTTTATAGAAAGTTTGACCTAGTGGAAAGATGCCTTGAGCTACATCCTCTTGTAATTCCTAACTGCCGTGATTTTGTTAAAGCCTTCAAATCGCTTCAAAGGAAGGACTTGAAGGCCCGTAAAATAAACCAGTTTTCTACTTTACTAGTTCGACTACTGGGCTCAAATTACCGCACCCATCTGCTGCATTAGGAGTGCGACGATCAAATAGGGGCCAGGTAACTTGACGCACCACATTTTTGACTTACATATCCAGTTAATACAAAATGTACTTACAGCCCCATTAGAACTGCCTGTTGATCAAAATCGGGAACTGAAGAACGAATTTCTTCGAAACTACCTTGAGCGATGACTTTCCCCCTATCCAAATAAACCACTATGTCAGCATCCCTAACGGTTGAGAGTCTATGTGCAATCAATACAACCGTTATAGATCCTTTTAGATTTCGAATAGCATCCGACACATCAAGTTCAGATTTTCCATCTAGCGCACTAGTCGCTTCATCTAAAACTAGAAGTTTAGGACGGGATAACAATGCTCTCGCAATCCCTAGTCGCTGTCGCTGTCCGCCGCTGAGTTTGGAGCCCTTATCACCAACGGGTGTTTCTATTCCCAAGGGCAAATCTTTAATTACATCGCGAAGTTGAGCAGTTTCTATAGCGCTATGAATATCTTCCTCTGAAACTTCGGACTGCAAATAGCCCAAGGCAACGTTGTAACCAATAGTTCCATTTGAAATATTGATTTCTTGCGGAACATAAGCGATCGCCCCCGGCCAACGTGCAATGGCATCAGATGGAAAGTGATTTGAAATTCTGACTTCACCAGCTTTTGGAACTACTACTCCCATCAACACATCAATCAATGACGTTTTACCTGCGCCTGATGGCCCAACTATCGCTACCGTCTTACCTGCTGGGATTGAAATTGAAACATCATTAAGTGCAAGATTGTTCGCACCTTCGTACCTCAAAGATACATTCTTAATTTCAATTTCAGGAATGAATCCGTCATGTTTCTTAGAAAAATCTTGAGCTGCCCCTACAGAAGGGGAAATACTTTGTAGCTCTTGAATCATGGCAAGTGTTGAATTAGCAGCACCAATTCCGCTACTTATTTGTATTGCACCTTGCTGTAAGCGAAGAACTGCAGGAGCGATCCTTGTACCAGCAGCCAAAAAGACTGCGAGAGTGCTTACGGCATGCACAGCATCACTCAAAAGGAATTGAACCGCTGACATGAATAATGCAGCAAGGACTACGGTTGATTCAATAACATACTTACTCATATAAGGCATGAAGTTGTTTTCGGCCAAAATCTCTGCAATTCTCGAGCGAGACTCTGAAAAATTTGTTGCATAGAAGTTCTGTCTGTTTTTTACAGAAATTTCACGAAAAGTTGAAATTGCCTCCTCGACTTTTTCCCGACTCTCGACATCTGTTTGAGAATTAAGTAAACCTAATCGTATAGCCCGTTCATGCATCATTCGATAAAGTATGTAACTAACTCCACCAAGCATCAAAAACGAACTTGCTGCCATAATCGGATCTACAAATAACAGCCCTATTGCCATCACAATCATTAGGGATCCATCGGACACCAATGTAACGAACTGAGCTAAAATTCTAAGAGTAATAACTTCAACGCCAAAGGTTAATGAATAAACATACTCTTGACGAGTGTGACGTTGAATACCTTGCAATGATTGGGAAATTACTCTTGAAAATAATTCACTGGAAATTGCAGCTCCTCTCCTGCTAAGAAAAAAGAGTGTCTTTCGGACAAAGAAGATTGACAATAGGGTACGACTAACCATTACAAGTACTGCGGATACTCCAAGTATTGCGGTCTGAGTTTGAAGACTGAAGTTGGAGATGCGTAAAAGTTCTAAGAATTGTCCGATTCTACTTCCAGGGGCACTTGACCCTATTCCATTTACAGCTAAAGATGCCACCACTCCAATTAATCCGACACCTAGCAAATCCAGCAAACTTAGGAATAACTGTAAGACCGCCATAATGCCAAGCTTGCGGCGATCCTGCTTACTTAATAGATCAAAACACTTTGAAAGTGTGGTTCTATAAATCTTTGACTTAAGGATTTCTATCGTGGCCACTTAACAAGAATAGCCAATCTTGACAATCATTCCTAACCTTTGTATTGAAGATTCATACTATTCTTGCTGTCATGCGCGTCGTTCATGTCATTGCCAGATTTAATAATGGTGGCACAGCTGTCTGGCTAGCCAATTTAATTGAAGGTCAAGTAATCGAGGGAGACGAAGTCTGGTTGCTTGCAGGACACACACAGGAAGGGGAGGAGGAAGATGCACGATTTTCGGAATTGAATGGGTTTCGAATTCGAAAAATGGCACGAAGCATTTCTCCAGTTAATGACTTTATCTCATTCTTGGAAATTAGAAAAAAGTTACGAGAAATTAGACCTGACATAATTAATACACACACAGCAAAAGCGGGCATGGTCGGGCGACTTGCGGCTTTGACTTTAGGTAAAAATCGACCAGCCATAGTTCACACCTATCATGGCCATGTTTTGTACGGTTATTTTGGTAAAAGTTTAAGTAAGGCGTTTGCATTTATTGAGAAGTTACTTGCAAAGATAACTGACTTGATCCTTGTATCTGGTGTTCGGGTGAAGAATGAATTAATTTCGGTAGGGATAGGAAAAGAAAGCCAATACGTTGTTGTGCGTCCAGGAGTTGTACCTATTAACTTGTCCAATAAATCGACAATCAGGCGCAAGTTATTCATCCCCGACAATAAAATTGTTATTGGTTGGTTAGGTCGAATTTCTCAAATTAAGAGACCCGATCGTGTGATCGATCTTGCAAGAGTATTCCCAGATTTGATATTTCTAATTGGCGGAGATGGAGAACTCTTAAAATCAATTAAGGACGGCTCGCCTGCCAATGTAGTTTTTCTAGGTTGGACAACGCCAAGCATAGTTTGGTCAGCGAGCGATATCGCATTATTAACTTCGGACAACGAGGCTCAACCCCTGTCACTTATTGAGGCTGGGTTTGCCAAATTGCCACTGATTGGTGAAGATGTTGGCTCTGTCTCCGAAGTGATACAAGAGGGTCTGAGTGGATTCTTGACTAATAATCAGGAAGAACGGGTTAGTGCAATCGATAAATTAGCTCGTGATGCAGAAATGCGCTCAAAGATGGGCGAAGTGGCGTCCAGAGTGTCACAAGACTTGTTCGGAGTGCAGCAATTTATCAAATCACACCGTGATGCCTATCAAAGGTTGGTGTCTCAACAAAAGTCATGACACATCGATGGTAGTCTCCGTGAAATTAACTACCCATTGCGAAGGAAATATAGATGCTCTCAAAGGTGATTGAAGTTGGATATGGAAAGGTCAAGCGAGTCAAAATCGGTGGCGGTGGAAAACTGGTATTAATCGGTGGCCCATGTGCAATTGAAAATAGAGATCACGCCTTCATGATGGCCGAGCGTATCGGAAAAATTTGTGATGAATTAGGAGTTGATTGGGTATATAAGTCTTGCTACGACAAAGACTGTCGGTCCTCCGCAGAAAGCTTCCACGGCGTTGGGATTGAAGATGGTTTGCAAATCCTGTCAGATATTCGCGACAATTTTGGGATTCCGGTTACATCTGATTTCTCAGACCCTGCTTGGGCTGAAGCCACTGGAGAAGTGTGTGACCTGGTTCAGGTTCCTGCATACTTATGCCGCCAAACTAGTATTTTGCAGGCAGCAGCAAAGACTGGCCGACCAATTCATCTGAAAAAGGGTCAATTCATGAGTCCGTGGAATATGGCCAACTCGGTGAAGAAAATTGAATCTGCTGGTGGAAATGAAATCCTTCTTGCAGACCGAGGAACTTTCTTTGGGTATAACATGCTCGTAAATGACATGAGATGTCTTCCAATTATGGCTAAAACAGGTTATCCAGTTTGCTATGACGCAACACATTCGATTCAGATGCCTACATCTATGGGTGATATTTCAGGCGGGCAACGTGAGTTCATCCCTGCCTTAGTTCGTGCAGCTGCGGCGGCTGGTATTGATGCGTTATTTGCTGAAATTCACAATGACCCGAAGAATGCGAAATCAGATCCAAATACAGTTCTTAATGTAAAAGATCTGAAACATGTCTTAGGTCAAGCAAAGGCAATCCACGAAATGCGCTTAGAATTACTAGAGAAATATGGTCCAGATAATGTCAAATAATGAAATTGTTAGTTCTCGTGCCCTTCCGATGTCAAGAATTCCTATAATAAAAAGGGATGCCACGCTTAAGAAGGCCCTTGATGTAATGACAGAATTGCGACTAGGAATTGTGGTTATAGTGGATGACGACAACAAATTAATTGGAGTTTTGACTGATGGAGATCTTCGTCGATTGCTCTTGACTCGGCAAAATCCACTTCCAGCCTTGCTGGTGACACCAGCATTAGAATTCGGCAATACGACTCCAAAGTTCATAAGTGCCGACACGACAGTTGAGAAGGCTCGAGAAATTATGTCCAGCTTTGAAATTTGGGATTTGCCAGTAGTTGCACAAGATGGAACCTTGTCTGGTCTAGTACATCGCCATAGTCTT
>JBCKHB010000008.1:0-36586 GCA_038906075.1 Candidatus Planktophila sp. | reverse complement strand
GGTTAAAAACGAATCAATTGAGTAAATCAGGCGAAAGTCCTGCTTCAGTATCAGGGATTCCGAGTTCGAGCGCCCTCTTATCAGCCATTGCTAATAATCGACGAATGCGCCCAGCGATTGCATCCTTAGTCATTGGTGGAGATGCAAGCGAACCAAGTTCTTCCAGACTTGCTTGACCGTGATTGATGCGAAGTGCGCCCGCTGCTTTTAAATGATCTGGAATTGTTGGTCCGAGTATCTCAATTGCACGTTGCACACGAGCCGATGCCGCAACTGCTGCACGTGCAGACCGGCGTAAATTGGCATCATCAAAATTTACTAAGCGATTTGCAGTTGCACGAACTTCGCGGCGCATTCTGCGTTCTTCCCATGCAAGGACGCTTTCATGTGCACCAAGACGAGTAAGTAAGGCTGCAATTGTATCGCCATCGCGAATTACAACGCGATCGACTCCACGAACTTCGCGCGCTTTTGCTGCAATTCCCAAGCGACGTGCCGCGCCGACAAGGGCTAACGCCGCTTCTGGTCCAGGGCATGTAATTTCAAGTGATGATGAGCGACCTGGTTCAGTGAGCGATCCGTGTGCAATAAAAGCACCCCGCCATGCCGCTTCGGAGTCACAAGTAGCCCCCGATATAACTTGTGGTGGAAGTCCACGAACTGGGCGACCATTTGCATCCACCAGACCTGTTTGTCTAGCAAGGGCGTCACCTTCATTAATAACGCGCACAATATACCGTGAACCTTTTCGTAATCCACTTGATGAAAGAACTGCTAATTCACTTACATGTCCGTAAATATCGGTAATATCTTTGCGCAAGCGCCTAGCACTTTGCGCAGTATCTAGTTCAACCTCAATAACTATTTTGCCTGCAACGATATGTAACCCCCCTGCGAAACGCAGTAGTGAAGAAACTTCGGCTTTTCGACAACATGGTTTTGTAATAGAGAGGCGCGTGAGTTCGTCTTTAACTGCTGAAGTCATTGCCATGGCGTTATCCAACCAGTCTTTGCGCGAAAATGTGGCCCAAATGGCGGGCCAATTTATCTATATCGTGATCAACACTGCCCGGGGCTTTGCGAATTTGCGCGATAATAACCTCTCCCCCACATTTTTGTGCTAATTCGCGCAGAGAATTCTCATCTCTGACAACGGATGAATCAACCAGAAAGTAATCTATTTTTAATTCTGGGGCATATTTATTGAAGAGCTCTAAATGCTCATCGGGTGATGAACCAGCAAATTCATCGCCGCCTTTAGCCGAATTTGCATCCAGATTTAGAATCACAATTTTCTTTGCTTTAGCTCGCACTAAGGCTTCGCGTTGTGTCGGCACTAATAAGTGAGGAATAACGCTAGAGAACCACGAACCTGGACCCATTGTTATCCAGTCAGCACGCGCAATGGCATTTAGCGCTTCGGGCCTAGCATGCGGATTTTCTGGCAGAATTTTTAAAGATTCGATTCGTCCACGCGCAGTTGCAACTTCAACTTGTCCGCGCACAACAATGCGCCCAGTTGAAGTAATAAAAGTACCTTCAATATCCAAGGGCACGGCTGCCATTGGTAGAACTCGGCCAACAACTTTTAATAGCGAGCCAACTCGATCTAAACCTGCCACTGGATCTTCATCGCGGTCCCAGAGCGCGGCCAATAATAAATTTCCGATTGCATGGCCATTCATCTCACCACTACTTGTAAAGCGGTATTGCATAATTTGCGCCCAGCTTCGTCCCCACTCGTCATCACTGCAGAGGGCAGCCAACGCCATACGCAAATCCCCTGGTGGAAAAATTGGAAATTCACTGCGAAGTCGACCACTTGAACCGCCATTATCAGCAACAGTAACTATTGCTGTGATTTCATTTGTTAGTTGGCGAAGCGCCGCAAGCGTCGCCGCTAAACCATGGCCGCCACCGAGTGCTACAACTCTTGGCAACTTCTATTCTCTCCCAATATCTCGATGTGTAGCATGGACCGAGATTTCTTCAACGCCTTTGGCCGAATTAAATTGACGCACAAGTTCCTCGGTAACGGCAACACTACGGTGTTTTCCGCCAGTGCACCCGATAGCGATGGTTAAATATTTTTTACCTTCGCGAAGATATCCAGGAATCATCGACTCAATTAGCGCGACATATCCCTTGATGAAAGGTTGAACCCCCTCACTTTCTAAAACTTTTTTACTTACTTCACTAGTTAGTCCAGTCAAAGGGCGCAGTTCTGGAATCCAATGTGGATTTGGAATGAAACGGCAATCTAGTACCAAATCTGAATCCACAGGAATACCGTATTTATATCCAAATGAAAGTACGTTGATTCGAATTCCAGTAGATTTTCCCTGCGCAAAAATTTCGCCAGTACGTTTTTCTAATTGGTGAACATTTAAGTTAGTGGTATCAATAACAACATCGGCATCGGCTCGTACTGCTTCTAGTTTGGCACGCTCCCGTGCGATTCCATCGACAATGCGATCTGTCCCTTGCAATGGATGCGGTCTACGCGTCGATTCAAAACGCTGCACAATAACTTGGTCGGTCGCATCCAAAAAGAGCAGCCGGTATTCGTCTCCATTTTCTTTAAGCCTTATTAGCGCATGGCTTAATTCATCGAAGAACTGACCTCCGCGCACATCAACAATAACAGCAAGCTCCTTAGCATCCGATCCTGTTCCCTTTGTAACTAAATCGGGCAGCAAAGATGGTGGCAAATTATCCACCACATACCAACCTAAATCTTCAAGCGCGTGGGCAACCGTTGATCGACCAGCACCTGACATGCCAGTGACAATTAAAATCTCCTGCTTCATAATTGACATTCTCCATTACCTGTCAAGGACCGTATTAATTGCGCGTAATTTCGCCAGTGCCCGCATTAGCGCTCTCACTCGAAAAAGTAGCCAAATGTTTAGAAATTATTTGAGCAATTTTTTCTCCAATTCCAGGAGTGGCAGCTAGATCAAGAACTGATGCTTTACGGATTGCGGCAACTGAACCGAATCTAGATAGCAAAGCGGCTCGACGGCTTTGCCCTAAGTTTGGAATTTCATCGAGTATAGATTCCAGCATTATCTTAGAACGGCGAGACCTGTGAAAAGTAATCGCAAAGCGGTGGGCTTCATCGCGCATACGCTGAAGCAAATACAAACCTTCACTAGTTCGCGGCAATACCAGTGGGGTACTCGAATTTGGCACCCAAACTTCTTCTAACCGTTTAGCTAAACCACATAGCGCAATATCGGTTATGCCCAATTCGGCCAAAGCGCGCGCAGCCGCACTTACTTGCGGAGCGCCACCATCGACAAGAATTAAGTGAGGTGGGTATGAAAATTTATTTAGTTGACCACCGAACTCTTTTACTTGGGCTTGGTCAATATTTCTATCATCTATTAATCTCTTTAGTCGACGAGTAATTACTTGATGCATTGCTCGGGTGTCATCAAAACCTTGTGATGTATCGATTATGAAACGACGATATTGGCTTTTTTTAGCCAAGCCATCTTCAAAAACAACCATAGATGCGACCACAGTAGTGCCTGAAATATTTGAGATATCAAAACATTCAATGCGAAGTGGAGTATGCGGTAAATTAAGGAGTTCGGCAATCTGCGTTAGCGCCTTACCGCTAACTGCTGAATCAGATGCTCGTTTGCTTGAATATTGAATTAGAGCATATTGGGCATTTCGTTTAACGCTTTGAATTACTTCAACTTTTTCACCGCGCTGTGGCACCTTAATCTGGACGCTTGCCCCTCGCAAATGAGATAACCAACTTTGTAGCGCAATAAGATCGGCAGGCAATTCGTTAATTAATATCTCGCTTGGAATATCATCTGGTCCACTCTGGTTATAGATTGAGTAAAAAAGTGAACCCATTTGATCATCGCCTTCCAACGCACGTTCTTGATCAACTATCCAAGATCTAGAGCCACGAATTGATCCGCCGCGCACAATAAAAATAGAGCCTGCGGCATGCACGCCTTCCTGATGAACGGCAATAAAATCGGCGTTTAAATTCTCGGGCAATGCAGCATCGCTTGATTCGCGCGCAACTTCTAGCGCTTTGATTTGGTCACGGATCTTGCTGGCGCGTTCATACTCTTGCTTCGATGAGGCTAAATCCATCTCTTCATGAAGTGTTGGCAAAATATCAGCGTTGCCACGTGACATAAAGGTAACCAGGCGATCGGCCAACTCCTTATGCTCTTCTTGCGAGACCCAATTAACACAAGGCGCAGCACACTTACCAATATCTCCCAGCAAGCATTGTCGCTTACTCTTCTGCGCTCGTTCAAAAGTTCCTGGAGTACAAGAGCGCACCGGAAAAATTTTAAGAGCTAGATCCAAAGTTGTACGGAGTGCCCACGCGTGCGTAAATGGTCCAAAATATTTTAACCCTGGTCGCTTTTGCTTTCGAGTAATAAAAACGCGTGGAAATGCTTCATTAATAGATATTGCTAAATATGGGTAGGACTTATCGTCGCGAAACGTAACATTGAAATTTGGGTTGTATTGCTTTATCCACGAAAACTCTAGTTGTAGCGCTTCAACTTCCGTAGCAACTATCGTCCAGTCAACTCTGACCGCCTCGTGCACCATCTTCTGGGTACGTTCGGCTAAATTTCCTTGAAAATAACTGTTCAGACGTGCCTTTAAGTTTATCGCCTTTCCAACATAGATAACTTTATCGTTTGTATCAAAGAATCTATACACGCCAGGAAATTCTGGGATATTACTTGGCCGATAACTTTGCGGATCAGACATTTTTACTTTATTCTCTTCGGTGCCAAAATATCTACCAAATACTGACCCGTGTAACTTTTTTTATCTTTTGCAACTTGCTCCGGCGTTCCTTCGGCAACAATTGTGCCACCCCTAAAGCCGCCTTCAGGGCCCATATCTATAACCCAATCGGATGATTTAATTACATCCAAATTATGTTCGATAACAACGACGGTATTACCACTATCTACTAATCGATTTAAGACTCCCAGTAATTTGGCGACATCTTCAAAGTGCAGACCAGTAGTTGGTTCGTCCAAAATGTAAATGGTGCGACCAGTTGATCGGCGTTGTAATTCGGTGGATAATTTAACGCGTTGGGCTTCACCGCCTGAAAGCGTCGGAGCCGATTGACCTAAACGAACATAACCCAAACCGACATCGCATAATGTTTTTAGAAAGCGAGCAATAGTTGGAACTGATTCGAAAAAAGCGTGAGCTTGTTCAATCGGCATATCCAAAACTTGCGAAATTGTCTTACCTTTGTAATGAACTTCTAGAGTTTCGCGGTTGTATCTGGCGCCATGACATATTTCGCATGGAACATATACATCGGGTAAAAAGTTCATTTCAATCGTTATAGTGCCATCGCCCGAGCAATTCTCGCATCGTCCACCTTTTACATTGAATGAGAACCGTCCTTGCAAATAACCACGTACTTTGGCTTCACTTGTTTCGGCAAAAAGTGCACGAATTTTATCGAAAACACCTGTGTAAGTTGCGGGGTTTGAACGTGGAGTTCTGCCAATGGGCGATTGATCAACGTGAACAACTTTATCCAGTAGATCTATTCCAGTAATTGTGCGATGGCGACCCGGAACAAGGCGGGCTCCATTTAATTTATTGGCAAGAGTTAGATATAAAATGTCGTTAATCAGCGTCGATTTTCCCGAACCGCTTACTCCTGTGACGCAGACAAATACACCCAGTGGAACTTCGACTTCTAAATCCTTTAAATTATTTTCTTTAGCACCTTTTATGACAAGTTTTCGCTTTGGATCAACTGATCGGCGTTTTTTAGGAATAGCAATAGATTTACGCCCTGAAAGATATGCCCCTGTGATTGATTCTTTTGAATTAATCAACGCTTCATAATCTCCTGAGACAACAATCTTCCCACCATGTTCACCAGCACCTGGGCCTATATCAACTATCCAATCAGCAGAGCGAATTGTTTCTTCATCATGTTCGACAACAATTAAAGTATTTCCTAAATCTCTAAGACGGGAAAGTGTTTCGATAAGCCTACGGTTATCGCGTTGATGCAAACCAATGCTTGGTTCATCCAGCACATAAAGAACTCCAACTAGACCGCTACCAATCTGGGTCGCGAGTCGTATCCGCTGGGCTTCACCACCTGAAAGTGTTGCCGCGGGCCTTGATAGCGATAGATAATCCAAACCAACATCGAGCAAGAAACCTAGCCGTGCATTTACCTCTTTTAATACGCGTTCGGCGATTTGGGCTTCACGATCGGTCATTGAAATTGATTGGAGAAATACTGCGCAATCAGAGATTGCTAACTCACAGATTTCAGAAATATTCTTATTCCCTAAAGTAACCGCAAGGACCTCTGGCTTTAGGCGCGCGCCCTTGCAAACCAAACAAGGAATTTGGCGCATATACGCTTCGTACTTTTCACGACTGTAATTACTGTCGGTCTCGCCATGGCGGCGATGAATAAATGGAACAACACCTTCAAAACCTGTGCTGTAATTTCTGGTACGCCCATAACGATTCTTGTATTTAACGTGAACTTTATACTCAAAGCCATTGATGATCGCCTCTTTTGCTTTTACGGAAAGTTTTTTCCAAGGGGTATCCATTGAAAATTTAACTTCATTAGAAAGGGCTTCGAGTAAACGTAGAAAATATTCAGAAGATTGCCCGACAGACCATGGCGCGATCGCGCCTTCATTAATCGAAATAGAGCCATCGGAAATAATTAAATCCTCATCTACCTCTAACTTCGTGCCGATACCGGCGCATTCGCTACACGCACCAAAAGGCGAGTTGAAGGAGAAGGAACGCGGTTCCAATTCTTCAAAAGAGAGTTCGCAATCGTGACATGCTAAATGTTCGCTATAAGTGCGCTCTTTATCCACGCCTTTAGCATCTACAAAGTCCAATACCACTATTCCAGATGACAAACGGAGCGCGGTTTCGATGGAATCAGTTAAACGCGACCTTGAATCAGCTTTTGCTGTTAATCGATCAACAACAACTTCAATCGTATGTTTTTCTTGTTTCTTTAATTTTGGTGGCTGCGAAAGAGAGATAACGACGCCATCAACGCGGGCGCGCGAATAACCTTGACTAAGTAAATCAGCAAATAGTTCCACAAATTCGCCTTTGCGTGACCTAATAACTGGTGCCAATATTTGGAATTTAGTGGCTGCGGGCATTGTTAAAATTTGATCAACTATGGCTTGCGGGCTTTGGCGAGTAACGCCCTTGCCACAATTAGGACAGTGCGGACGCCCGGCCCGAGCAAATAACAGACGAAGGTAGTCGTAGACTTCGGTGATAGTGCCAACAGTTGAACGTGGATTTCTATTTGTGGATTTTTGATCAATCGAGACTGCCGGTGATAAACCTTCAATAAAATCCACATCGGGTTTATCCAACTGCCCCAAAAATTGACGCGCATAAGCCGAAAGAGATTCAACGTATCGGCGCTGACCCTCGGCAAAAATGGTGTCAAAAGCCAAACTTGATTTTCCAGAGCCCGATAGTCCAGTGAAGACTATAAATGAATCACGCGGTAATTCGATAGAAACATTCTTAAGGTTATGTTCGCGCGCGCCACGCACAACTAATTTCTCAATGCTCATCTAAATTCCTGCCTCGTCCATACCGCGTAATTCACGTTTTAGATCCTTAATCTCATCACGAAACCGTGCCGCTAATTCAAAGTGAAGTTGGCTAGCGGCGTTTCGCATCTGATCAGTGAGAGAGCCTATCAATGCCAAAAGTTCTTGGCGCGGCAGAGATCCTAAAGTTTTATTGTATAAACCAATAGCAGGTGCAGTTTTTTGATTCGCCTTTTTCCCAGCTGCTAAAAGTAAATCCGTATCATCGGATTCACGATTTATAAGGTCTGTGATATCTGCAATCTTTTTGCGAAGTGGCTGAGGATCAACCCCTCGTTCTAAGTTATATGCCACTTGTTTTGCTCTGCGCCGATTTGTTTCGTCAATTGCTTTGGCCATAGATTTTGTGATGTTATCGGCATACATATGCACCTCACCAGAAACATTTCGGGCCGCGCGCCCAATGGTCTGAATCAAAGAAGTCGCAGACCGCAGGAAACCCTCTTTATCAGCATCAAGAATTGATACAAGTGAGACTTCAGGAAGGTCTAAACCTTCACGCAAAAGATTGATACCAATGAGAACGTCATATTCACCCAAACGAAGTTCACGAAGAAGTTCTACTCGGCGCAGAGTATCTACCTCTGAATGCAGATATCGAACCCGGACGCCTTTTTCTTGTAAATAATCCGTTAAATCTTCTGACATTTTCTTAGTTAAAGTTGTGACTAGAACTCGCTCATTTTTTTGTGCTCGAATATTTATCTCGTTCAACAAATCATCAATCTGACCCTTAATTGGTTTAATGATGATTTGTGGATCTACTAAACCAGTTGGGCGAATTACTTGTTCTACCACATCGTTATTTACTTTTGCCAATTCGTAAGGTCCAGGCGTGGCGGAAAGAAATATTTTCTGCCCTACTCGTTCCAGAAATTCTGGCCAACGAAGTGGCCGATTATCCATCGCACTAGGCAGACGAAAACCATGTTCTACCAAAGTACGTTTCCGTGATGCATCGCCTTCGTACATCGCACCAATTTGTGGAACGGTTACGTGGCTTTCATCTATCACTAACAGAAAATCTTCTGGGAAATAATCCAAGAGACAATTAGGTGGCGAACCTGGTTCGCGACCATCTAGATGGCGCGAATAATTTTCAATCCCGCTACAAAACCCGAGTTGCTCCATCATTTCAATATCAAAAGTCGCTCGCATTTTTAAGCGCTGCGCCTCTAATAATTTGCCTTGTTTTTCAAAAACCTTGAGTTGAATCGTTAATTCATCTTCGATATCGCCTATGGCGCGTTTTATGGTTTCGGGACCAGCGGCGTAGTGAGTTGCCGGAAATACATACATCTCACTTTCATGACGAATGACTTCACCAGTCAAAGGATGCAGCGTTGAAATCTTTTCAATTACATCGCCAAACATTTCAATACGCAAAGCCAATTCTTCATACATTGGGATAATTTCAATCGTGTCTCCGCGAACCCTAAAGGTTCCGCGTTCAAATGCCATGTCATTGCGCTTATATTGAATATCAACAAAGCGACGCAGCAATACATTTCGCTCAATTTCGTCGCCCACTTTCAAAGTAATCATTCGATCTACATACTCTTGCGGTGTACCAAGTCCATAAATGCAGGAGACTGTGGCAACGACGATTACGTCTCGGCGAGTCAGAAGTGAATTTGTTGCAGAGTGACGTAATCGCTCAATTTCGTCATTAACGCTGGAATCTTTTTCAATAAAAGTATCGGTCTGCGGTAGATATGCTTCGGGCTGGTAATAGTCGTAGTATGAAACAAAATATTCAACCGCATTATTTGGCATTAATTCGCGAAATTCATTTGCTAATTGCGCAGCCAGCGTTTTATTTGGCGCTAAAACTAAAGTTGGGCGTTGCAGGCGTTCTATCAGCCAAGCCGTAGTAGCAGATTTGCCAGTACCTGTGGCACCCAATAGAACAATATCTTGCTCGCCGGCTGCTATTCGCCTGACGATATTTTCAATCGCCTCGGGTTGGTCACCCGCTGGAATGTAATCACTTATAACCCGAAATGGCTCAACACGACGTTGCAGGTCAGTTATCGGGCGCATTTTCTTAGCCTACTTGTGCGAGGTATTACTCCGCGACTTTGGTTGAAGTTCACCTTCAAATAAATTCTCAACTGCGCGTAAAAGCTCATCTTCACTGCCATCGTTTGCAATGACTATATCGGCAATAGATGCTCGCTCATCAGGGGTTGCCTGCGCAGCAATTCGGGATTGGATTTCTGAAATATGTAAACCTTTAGCGCGCAATCTGGCAATGCGTTTTTCCATTTCGGATTCAACGCTTATTATGTAATCAAACCTACCTGCACCGTTAGTTTCGAATAGCAGCGGAATTTCGTATATCAAAATATCATCTGAAGTAAGGCGGGCCACTGCTCTTTCAAATTCAGTTCGTACTCGTGGGTGGATAATTGCTTCTAGCTTTGCTTTTGCCAATTTATCCTTGAAAACGATTTCACCTAACGCACGCCGATCGATTTCTCCATTTTTTAAAATTGAATCACCAAAAGTTGCAATTACTTCATTGAAACCATCAGTACCACGCTCAATTGCTAGCCGCGATAATTGGTCGGCATCAAGGAGCAGAGCTCCGAGCTTTGCAAAATATTCACCCGCTAGGGATTTGCCAGAACCAATCCCTCCGGTGAGTGCGACTACGAGCATGAAGCGATGCTACGCGAAAAAGTAATTTAAAGAGCGGGCTCTGCTGGTGCATCGACTGGTTCTGCTGGTGCATCAACTGGTTCTGCCGCAGCATCGGCAGCTTTTGCTTCTGTCTTCTGCTTCTTGTGTGCCATGAAACGTTCTTGTGCCTGAGCGTATTGAAGTTCCCACTCTTCGCGTTGAGATTCATAGCCAGGCTTCCATTCCTGAGTTTCTACTTCAAAGCCCTCTGGATAAATAAAGTTTCCATTTGCATCATAACGAGCAGCCATTCCGTATTGAGTTGGATCAAATGCTTCCACTTCAACTTCATGTCCTTCATTTGCTTGTTTTAAAGAGAGTGAGATGCGACGACGCTCTAAGTCGATATCGATGATCTTTACAAATAGTTCACCATCTACTTGAACAACCTGCTCTGGAATTTCAACGTGGCGCTCGGCCAATTCTGAAATATGAACAAGACCTTCGATTCCTTCGTGGACACGAATAAATGCACCGAATGGTACGAGTTTGGTAACGACACCAGGAACAACTTGATTGATGGTGTGCGTGCGAGCAAATGCTTGCCAAGGATCTTCTTGCGTTGCTTTAAGAGAGAGCGATACCCGCTCGCGCTCGAAATCAACTTCTAGAACTTCAACTGTTACTTCATCGCCAACTTGAACAACTTCACCTGGATGATCAATGTGCTTCCATGAAAGTTCAGAGACGTGTACTAGGCCATCAACGCCACCTAGGTCTACGAATGCACCAAAATTAACGATTGATGAAATAACGCCGGTGCGTACTTGACCTTTTTGTAATTGATTAAGGAAAGTTGTGCGTGATTCAGATTGAGTTTGTTCGAGGAATGCTCGGCGTGAAAGCACAACGTTGTTGCGATTCTTATCGAGTTCGATTATGCGCGCTTCAATCTGCTTGCCAATATATGGAGTCAGATCGCGCACGCGACGCATTTCAACAAGGGATGCTGGCAAGAAGCCGCGTAGCCCGATATCTACAATGAGCCCGCCCTTAACAACTTCAATAACAGTTCCGGTGACAATTTCATCGCGCTCTTTCTTGCCTTCAATATCTCCCCATGCGCGTTCGTATTGTGCGCGCTTCTTGGAAAGGATTAGGCGTCCTTCTTTATCTTCTTTCTGAAGAACGAGAGCTTCAATTTTCTCACCAATTTTTACAATCTCATTTGGATCTGCATCATGGCGAATTGATAATTCGCGGGAAGGAATTACACCTTCTGTTTTGTAACCAATATCTAGTAATACTTCGTCACGATCTATCTGAACAACAATTCCTTCAACGAGATCTCCGTCATTAAAATTTCTGATTGTTCCTTCGATTGCGGCCATAAAATCATCCGCTGTTCCAATATCATTTATTGCAATTACTGGTGATGTAGTCAAGGTGCTCCGTAGGGATAAGTTAGTAGTAGTTCCCGCATGCGCGGCTGGAGGGCAAGGCTACGGTTTAAGCGTGCGTGAGAGCAAATCCGCGACGAGACTCCTCTAATGGGCGGCTTGGTTCCAAGTAAAACCAAGAGCTGCGCTTACATCTAGCGGTGCGCGTAGGGGGTAAGCGGCCGCCATTTCGCGTTTGACTAGCGCAGTAAGGCTTTCCTCTTCACCTGCCTTTACTTCAAGAATTAATTCATCGTGAATTTGTAAGAGTAATCGTGATTCGAACCCTTCGTGTTCTATCGCAATTTGAACTTTAAGCATTGCTAATTTAATTATGTCGGCCGCTGATCCTTGAATTGGTGCATTAAGGGCCATGCGTTCGGCGATTTCACGGCGGGCGCGATTATCATGCATCAAATCTGGTAAATAGCGTCTGCGCCCCATAAGTGTTTCGGTGTATCCAACCTTGCGGGCAGCCTCTACGACAGTCTTTAAATAATCGCGAATTCCACCAAAACGTTGAAAATATCGGTCCATTAAATCTTGGGCAGCCGGCGGAGAAATATCTAGCTGAGCCGATAGGCCATAAGAAGATAGACCATATGCCAGGCCATAGGACATCGCTTTTATTTGGCGGCGCATTTCCGGATCTACATCGGATGCTTTGATTCCAAATATTTCGGATGCGATTTTGGCGTGTAAGTCTTCACCTGATTCAAAGGCTGCTAACAAATGCTCATCGTTAGATAGGTGCGCCATTATTCGCATTTCAATCTGGCTGTAATCAGCAGTTAGTAAAGTTAGATAGCCACTTCCGGCAATAAAACAATTTCTAATCCTTCGCCCCTCGATGCTGCGCACAGGAATGTTCTGCAAATTTGGTTCAGTCGATGAAAGTCGCCCAGTTGCCGCTACCGTCTGTTGAAAATGTGTGTGAATGCGCCCATCGGGCGCAATCTCGGTGATTAAACCCTCAACGGTTGTACCCAATTTTTTGGTTTCCCGAATCCGAAGCAGCGATGCTAAAACTGGGTGACCGGTTTTTTCGAGCAACCACTCCAAAGCTTCGGCATCAGTTGTAAAGCCGGTCTTAATTTTTTTGGTCTTCGGCAGTTTTAATTCATCGAAGAGAACAACTTGTAATTGCTTAGGCGAAGCTACATTAAATTCATGTCCCACGGCCTCATGGGCCAACTCTGTCTCGCGCATAACTTCGGTAGCAAAGTATTGTGCAAGGCTTTCAAGTCCTTTTCGATCTACCGCTATTCCGACTTTTTCCATTTGTGCCAAAAGGGCAGCAACTGGCAGCTCCATATCTACAAAGAGTTCCCAGAGGCTGCGCTGCTTTAATTCACTTGTAAGGGCCACGCGCAGGGCAAATAAGGCGGTGGCCGAAGTTAGAAGCTCTTGTTCAAAATTACTAAAATCAATTTGAGAGCCATCGCCCCAGCGCTCTAGTAAATCTTTTAACTCTTGTCCGCGCACTCCTGGGTTAACAAGGTAAGCCGCGATGGAAGTATCAAATTCCACGCCAGAGAGCTCTGAGATTCGCATAAGTGTTTTAGCACCATGGGCAATCTTTGCTATTTTATTATCAGATGACCAAAGCCCCATTTTAGATGAGTGCACCAGAAAAACATCGCTGGCAGATAGTGCGATTGCATAACGATCTAATTTTTCATCTTGAATTTGAAAAGCAATGGCGATTGCGCCATTGTGGGTGGCAATTCTCGCATCTGCCTCTAGCGGGGTTAAAACGCTACCTGCAATGGGAGCCGAAAATAATTCAAGTGGGGAAATATCGGCATCGATAGTTTTAAGAAGAATCGGTTTGATCCGATCTTTAAGTGATTTGAATTCAAGCAAGTCAAAGAGCGGGTTGGTCTTAGTCTCATCGGCACCTGACCAAACAAGGGCCTCGATACTTAAATTAAGTGGGACTTCACTAATTAATTGCGTTAATTCACGGTTACGAATTACTTCATTTATGCTATCGCGCAGAGATTGTCCAACTTTTCCACCAATTTTATCTACATTTGAAATCAACTCTTCAAGTGAACCATATTCCACAATCCATTTAGCGGCTGTTTTTTCACCAACTCCTGGAACTGATGGCAAATTATCACTTGGGTCCCCACGAAGAGCTGCGAAATCTGGATACTGGGTTGGTGTCATTCCATATTTTTCAAAAACCGAATCTGGTGTCATACGCGCCAAATCGCTTACTCCACGTTTTGGATAAAGCACTGTTGTTTTAGCATTTACTAATTGGAAAGCGTCACGATCCCCAGTACAGATAAGGACTTCAGCGCCTTCATTTTCGGCCCGCTTTGCAATAGTTGCCAAAATATCGTCGGCCTCATAACCCTGCACCTCAAATTGCGAAATGCCGAAAGCGCTAACTAAGTCGTGCAAATAGCCCATTTGAGAGCGAAATTCATCAGGAGTTTTTGCGCGATTGGCTTTGTAATCAGGAAAAATTTCGGATCTAAAAGTTTTGCGTGAAAGATCAAAGGCAACTGCTACATGCGTGGGTTTTTCACTAATCAATAGCGATAGCAGCATGGTGGCAAAGCCATAAATTGCATTAGTGTGCTGGCCTTGGGCAGTCGTGAAGTTCTCGGCAGGCAGGGCGTAAAAAGCACGGTATGCCATTGAATGCCCATCGATTAGCAATAGGCGTTTATTCATAGTTCATTGTAGTTTGCAGGTTAGACTGGGCAACTATGACGCAACCTGATTATCTGAAAATTCTGAATGTTCGTGGCAGCGGTGCACTCGATAAGAAAATGGGAATTGTAATTACTGAAGCATCGCCCCAACGACTAGTTGCAACAATGCCAGTTGAAGGCAATACCCAGGCGATGGGATTACTCCATGGTGGTGCAAACGTTGTTTTGGCTGAGAGCCTGGGTTCAATTGGAACTTACTTACACGCCGGTCCAGACCGAAGGGTTGTTGGGGTAGATATCAATGCTACTCACCACAAATCCGCAACCACTGGAATCGTGACAGCCGTTGCTACTGCGCTCTCACTAGGCAAAACAATGTGCAGCTATGACATCGTGATTACAAATGAAGAAGGTACGCGCATATGCACTGCGCGCATTACTTGTTTAATTTTGGCGCAGCGAAATTAATGCGCACCAGTGCCAAGGTAAGCCTCGCGCACTGCTGGGTCATTAAGTAAATCTGAAGCTTTTGCTTCCTTCACAACATTTCCAGTTTCAAGAATGTAGGCACGATGCGCACGCTGTAACGCTTGCTGTGCATTTTGTTCAACCAACAAAATTGTCACACCTTGTTTGTTAATTTCGGTAATGATGCGGAAAATATTGGCGATCATCTGTGGCGATAATCCCATAGACGGTTCATCAAGTAAGAGGACTTTCGGGCGTGCCATCAATGCACGACCAATGGAGAGCATCTGCTGCTCACCTCCGGAAAGCGTTCCACCAGCTTGAGAAGTTCGCTCCTTCAAACGAGGGAAAAGCGTGTATACCTTGTCAAGATCTTCGGCCATTTCATGCTTGCGATTTTTACGGTGAAATTTTCCCATTTCGAGATTCTCTAAAACAGTCATTCCCGGAAAAATTCCGCGCCCTTCTGGTGCTTGCGATAAACCTAAATCGACTCGCTCATGGGCTGGCACTTTAGAAATATCTTCACCATTGAAAATAATCGTACCCGAAGTTACTGGACGCAACCCAGAAATAGTTTTTAGCATCGTTGTTTTGCCCGCACCATTGGCACCAATTAGCGTGACGATTTCGCCCTCGTTAACCACAATTGAAACACCTTTAATTGCTTCGATCTTGCCGTAATGAACATGCAGATCCTTAACTTCAAGACGCATCTGCTGGGACTCCTAAATACGCTTCGATAACGCGTGGATCGCTCTGCACTTCGGCCGGAGACGCATCGGCAATTTTTTGACCAAAATCAAGAACAACAACTCGGTCAGAGATTCCCATAATCAAGGACATGTCGTGTTCGATGAGTAGAATCGTGTAACCGGCATCGCGAATCTTCTTGATTGTCTCCCCCAGCTCAACTTTTTCTTGTGGATTAAAACCAGCGGCTGGCTCATCCAAAAGTAGCAACTTAGGTGAAGTACCTAAAGCCCGTGCAATTTCTAGTCGGCGCTGTACACCATATGGCAAATTGCGCGCTAACCGATCCGAATATTCATCAATACCAATAAATTCTAAAATTTCATGAGCCCGTGCTCGATTTTCTTTCTCCTCGTGGCGGGCACGAGGTGTCCCAAATAGCGCACCAACAAGACCACTTTTCTTGTGGACATCGGTACCGGTAATAACATTTTCAACCGTTGTCATATCGCCAAATAAACGAATATTTTGGAAAGTACGCGCAAGTCCTAACTTGGTAATGTGATGGCGCTTCATCTTGAGCAAACTTTTATCGTAGAAATCAGCTTTGCCCGAAGTTGCCGCATAGACGCCGGTAATGACGTTAAAGACCGTGGTCTTTCCTGCACCATTAGGACCGATTAGGGCAAGAATTTCACCCTCTTTAACTTCCATATTTACCGCATCGAGGGCAGTTACACCACCAAATTTCATAGTGAGATTTTCTAATTTCAATACTGTTTTACTCATTAGAGCGCCGATTCCTTCTTTACTACATCCTTCTCACGCTTTTTACGGGGCAGAATTCCATCTGGTCGGAAATTCATTACTATCACTAAAACCGCTCCAAAAACTAAAAGGCGAGCATCCGAGATAAAACGAATACGATCGGGTAAATAGCCGAGGATCACTGCTCCAACAACGACTCCCCAAATATTTCCAATTCCACCGAAAACGACACATGACAAAATAAGGATTGAAACGTTAAGAGTAAACATTTCTGGGGCAATGAAGAGGTTTTTAGAAGCATATAAGACACCCGCCGCACCAGCAACGGCCGCACCCAAAGTGAAGGACCAAATTTTATACTTGAGTGTTGCAACCCCCATAAGTTCGGCTGCATCTTCATCTTGACGAATTGCTTCCCAAGCACGACCTGGACGTCGAACACTTAAACGGCGAATCATCCAGATTGTTAAGAGGATCATAATAATAACGACCCAAAAGAATACTTTTTGATCATCAAGTTTAAATTTCAATGGACCAATGTCCGGCGGCATAGGAATATTTGCTATCCCATTTGGCCCGTTACTCCAGGGAGCTGAGTTCAGAAGCACGAGTCGGACAATCTCACCAAAACCTAAAGTAACAATCGCTAAATAATCTCCCCGAACACGCAAGGTTGGAAGCCCCAACAAAACACCGGACAGCATTGCAAATGCAATCCCAAAGGGCATGATCTCCCAAGTGTTGAGACCGGTCCTAGTTCCCATAATCGCCATTGTGTATGCCCCAATAGCGAAAAAGGCGACATAGCCAAGATCGAGCATTCCTGATTTACCAACAACAATGTTTAAGCCAAGTGCCATTAAAACGAAGATACCCACGGGATAAACCAATACGGCGTCGTATGCTGCAATAGGAGTTGCCAAGAAACTTGCGCCGGCAAACGGTAGTAACCCCACTAAGAAAATTGATATGAGAGCGATAGCTACGCGACGAGAGCGATTTGAACCTTCCCAAACAGCTGCACCCCAGTCGCGCAAATTCCAATAATTTTTAATTTTCATGGATTATGCCCTCGTTGTTTGAACGGCCTCGCCAAATAAACCATTCGGCTTAAAGAGTAAAACTAGTATCAAAACCATAAAGACAGTTACTGCCTTCCACTGCGTCCCAAGGACTGCTGATGCGTACACTTCTAACAGCCCTAAAGTTAGACCACCGAAAAATGCGCCACGCATATTTCCGATTCCGCCGAGAACTGCGGCTGTGAAAGCAGCTATGCCCATTGTGAATCCAATATTGAATTTGGTGTACTCGAAAACAGTGATGTAGAAAAATCCAGCAGCACCTGTTGCAAGGCCGCCAATAAGAAAAGTAGTCATAATAACTCGATTGAGATTTACTCCCATGAGTTTTGCTGCATCTTCATTCATGGAAACGGCACGGATCGCCTTACCCATTCGCGATAATTTAATAAAGCGCTCGAGGATAAAGAAAATTATTGCAGCTGCAATAATTGTAAGTAAGGTGTCGAGACGGATATTCGCGCCCCAAATTTCGGTCAATATAATTTTTTCAAGTATACGCGGAGCTCCAACTGGACGGGAATTGGTAAGTAAACGCATGATTTCTTGCAAAACAATAGCAATGCCGATTGCTGAAATCAAAGTCGCTAACCTGTTAGTACCTTTCATACGAAGGCGACGATATGCTACAAATTCGACGAAAACAGCAGTAAGGCCAGCTACCAACATGGACATTAATAGGCTCGTAACTAGAACTAAAGCGAGTTTGGCTCCTGTCGCAGGCGCAGATGTCTGTGTGTAATGAAAAATATCTCGAGAAGTGACAACTGTTCCAAAAGTGCCCCACATGAAAATTTCTGAGTTTGCAAAGTTAATCATTCGCAAAACGCCATAAACCATTGTGTAGCCAAGGGAGATTAAAGCGTAGATAAAGCCAAGTGCTACGCCAGCGATTGTAAGAGACCAGAATTGGTCAATCAGCACTACAAACATCTACCGCCCTCACTAGATTCGATTGGTTGAGCATGAACTATAACCATACGAAAGTTGGTGAGTGCCTTGAAAATCTCTATTAAGAGAGTTCAAAGCACCCACCAACTTGCGAGTGATCTGTTAAGTAACTTTTAACGAGTTACTTGATGATGCCTGTATTAACTAGAAGACCATCCTTTACAGTGAATCCAGCAAATAGGCCGTATGAAATATCACCATTCGCGTCAAACTTGATGGTATTTCCACTGACGCTCTTGCCATTGTAGGCCTTGACCCACTTGAGCATTGCTGCACGAGTTGTCTTTCCTGCTTTGATTCCCTCAAGAAGAATGTTTGCAGCATCAAATGACTCAACTGAGTAAACACCTGATGAAACTCCCATTTTCTTTTTGAAATCTGCTTCAATCTTTGTGCTAATTCCTGCAAGGCCACCTACACCTGTAATACGTGAACCTTCAGCTGCAGCTCCTGCTAGCTTTGGGTACTCTTGGTTGAATACTCCGTCGCCAGCAGCAAAAATTGCAGTTGAACCAGAGTCACGAAGCTGCTTTACAAATACTGCACCTTGACTGTAATAACCGGTGTAAATAACAACAGTTGCACCAGATGTCTTAATCTTTGCAATTGTTGGGCTGAAATCTGTAGTTGTATTTGGAACTGAGTCAGTTCCAACTACTGTTGCGCCAGTAACATTCTTGAGTCCTCCTACTACGAAGCCAGCTAGTGGCACAGCGTATGCAGATTGGTCATCAAAGATAAATACCTTTGCATTTGCTACACCAGCAGTTGCGTACTTTGCCAATGCTGGACCTTGCAAGTCATCCTTACCTACAACGCGGTGGAAAACTGGTCCACCGAAGTCAGGTGATGCAGGATCTGTTAGCGAAACACGAGTAGCTGAAGGAGAAACAACAACCAATCCACCAGCCTTGTAATATGGAAGAGATGCGATTGTTGCACCTGAGTAAGCAGGTCCTACAACGCCAAGAACGCTCTTGTTTGCGCCAATTCCTGGAGCAACTACTGATGCAACTGCTGGATCTCCTTGATCGTCAACAGAAATAAGCTTAATCTTAATTTTTTTATTCTTAGCCATAAATAACTTGATGGCATACTTGACCGCATTTTGTTCATCGGTACCAGTTGATGCTTCTCCACCTGAGAGTGGGCCCTGGTATGCGATTGTGTAAGTCTTAACCTTATGCTTAGCAGCCTGCGCAGTTGAAGTTGTAACTACGCCTAATGCAACGGCGACAGCTGCGACAAGAGCTAGGTTGCGCTGAATCTTCTTATTCATTTAGTGCCTTCCTGTTTTTCTTTCATGTGTCCCGGGACAGGGAGGTAGTCAGGGTAATGGTGAATAACGTTTTAATACAACTTAAATTCGGGCTTAAATTGTTGCAATTAGGTAACATTTTGCCTTGAAATGCGCCTTTAATTCTCAGGAACGGCCTTTGGATCGATAACGGCCTCGGCTACCGCCTTCATGCTCAACCGGCGGTCCATCGCCGCCCTTTGAATCCAAGAGAAAGCATCGGGTTCGGATAAATTCAACGCTTTCATCAAAATACCCTTGGCCCTATCTATTAACTTTCGAACCTCTAATCGATCATGTAAGTCGGCTATTTCAGTGGCTAGCGAAGTCATTTGAACGTGGCGGCTGATTGCAATTTCAATTGCTGGAACTAAATCGCTAATTGTAAAAGGTTTGACAAGATAGGCCATAACGCCGGCATCGCGCGCCCGATCGATTAACTCTTTCTGGCTAAATGCGGTCAACATTAAAACCGGTGCGATTTTAATTATTTTCTCTGCTGCCGATATTCCATCTAAGACTGGCATCTTCACATCTAAAATTGCTAAATCCGGTTTGTGTAAATTTGCTAATTCGATTGCTTGCGCCCCGTTACTTGCTTGGGCAATTACTTCATAGCCAGCGCCTTGCAACATTTCAACTAAATCCATCCGAATAATTGCCTCATCTTCGGCAACAAGGATGCGTGTTTTCTTTATATCACTCATGTGCCTCGAGTCGGATTCGAACCGACACTATGCAGTGTTTGAGACTGCCCTCTCTACCGTTGGAGTACCGAGGCAAAACAGTTTTTTTGAAACCGATTGCCTAAGTCTAGCGGTAGGCAGGAGCAACGCCACCAACAGCATCTCCTACGCGGTGAACGCGCATTGCATTTGTCGAACCTGGAATTCCGGGAGGCGAACCTGCAACGATGATGACATTCTCCCCACTTTTCGCGCGACCAGAATTAATAAGAATAGTATCGACTTGTTTTACCATCTCATCGGTATGTTTAACGGTTTGCGTAATCATCGATTCAACACCCCAAGAAAGTGCCAAGCGGTTATAGGTTCCAATATTTGGCGTCAGCGCAAGAATCGGAATTGGCGAACGCAGACGAGACATGCGCCTTGCAGAATCGCCACTCTCAGTAAAGGCAACTAAGAATTTAGCATCCAAAATTGCGCCAACTTCAGTTGCAGCCTTGGTTATCGCACCACCTTTAGTGCGCGGAGAAGTTCGCATTGGGCGAATTAATTCCAGACCGCCTTCTTCAGTGCGTGCAATTATGCGCGCCATTGTTTCAACAGCCTCGATTGCAAAAGAACCGATACTTGTCTCACCCGATAACATCAAAGCATCTGCGCCATCTAGAACTGCATTTGCGCAATCCGTTGTTTCGGCGCGAGTTGGTCTTGAATTATTAATCATAGAATCCAACATTTGAGTTGCAACAATTACCGGTTTTGCAGCTTCGCGCGCTAGTTCGATGCAATGTTTTTGAACTAGTGGAACATCTTCCATTGGTAATTCAACGCCGAGATCTCCGCGAGCAACCATGATGCCATCGAAGGCATCCACGATTGCCTGCAAATTAGCCACGGCTTCTGGTTTTTCGATCTTTGCAATCACTGGAATTCGAATACCTACTTCATCCATGATTTTATGAACGCCTTTAATATCATCGGCGCTTCTTACAAAAGAAAGGGCGATAAAGTCGGCGCCAGCCTTAAGTCCCCAGCGCAAGTCTTCAATATCTTTTTCTGACATTGCCGGAACGGAGACTGCCACCCCTGGTAAATTCATACCTTTATTATTGCTAACTGCGCCCGGATCAATAACTTTAGTTATTACATCGTTTCCTTTTACTTGGATAACTTCCACCGTTACGTTGCCATCATCGATCAGAATACGATCGCCGACTTTGCAATCACCGGCCAGGCCTTTATAGGTTGTTCCCACGCGTTCTCTTGTGCCTTCTACTTCATCGGTAGTAATGGTAAAAATATCTCCGCGCGCTAATTCGTGCGGTCCATCCTTAAAGCGTGCCAGACGAATCTTTGGTCCTTGTAAATCAACCAAAATTGCAACTGCAACCTTTGCCTCTTTTGCCGCGCTGCGGACTGCATCTAACTGCGCCTGATGCTCTGGATGTTCACCGTGCGAAAGATTTAAGCGAGCCATATTCATGCCAGCGGCAATTAATTGTTTTACCTTTTCAGGTGATTGGACTGAAGGCCCCATTGTGCAAACAATTTTCGCGCGTCGCATTTCTTTACCTTAAACCATTAACGGGCGAGAAGTTGGCTCAATTGGCGCTGGCAATTGAGTATGGCCTGTCAAATAAATATCTACTGCCGCCGCTGCGCTTCGGCCTTCGGCGATTGCCCAAACAATTAAGGATTGTCCACGTCCAGCATCGCCCGCCACATAGACACTTTCTATATTAGTTGCATAATTCGCATCGCGTTTAATATTTCCGCGCTCATCTAATTCAACTTCTAGCTGTGAAATCAAGGTCGATTTCTCTGGACCAGTAAAGCCCAGTGCCAGAAATACAAAATCTGCCGGAATTTCTTTCTCAGTTCCTGCTTTAGATTGAAAGCTACCATCGATAAATTCTGTCTCAACAATTCGAATTCCACGTAAATTCGAATTGGAATCGCCAAGAAATTCTTCGGTGCTTACGGCAAATAATCGGTTATCAACCTCTTCGTGCGCACTTGAAACTCGATAAATCATGGGATACATGGGCCATGGTTGAGTCGATGGACGCTCATCAGTTGGCAGCGCCATGATTTCAAGTTGCATCACACTTGCCGCACCTTGACGAATTACGGTTCCTAAACAATCTGCTCCGGTATCTCCCCCGCCCAGAATGACTACGCGTTTGCCGAAAACATTAATTGCCAGGGAATCAATTTCACCGAGAGCCTGTTTATTTCCCCATGGCAAATATTCCATAGCTTGATAAATACCTTTAAATTCGCGTCCCGGAATTTCCAGGTCGCGCCATTGGGTAGCACCGACTGCCAGAACTATTGCGTCGTATTTTTTGAGCAACTGTGTTCCGGTTAATTCCACGCCCACATCAACGCCTGCGCGAAAACGCGTTCCTTCTTTTTCCATCTGTTCTAATCGTCGATCCACAATATGCTTTTCCATTTTAAATTCTGGAATTCCATAGCGCATCAAACCGCCAATTTTTGGTGCCCGTTCATAAACCACTACAGTATGACCAGCACGAGTTAATTGTTGTGCGGCCGCTAGACCTGCAGGACCTGAACCAACTACGGCAACAGTTTTCCCAGTAAGGCGATCTGGTGCAAGTGCTTTTACATTTCCAGCGGCAAATGCTTCTTCTATTGTACGAAGTTCCACCTGTTTAATGGTTACCGCGTCATCGTTGATTGCAAGAACACAACCGGTTTCACACGGAGCTGGACATAGCCGACCTGTGAACTCTGGAAAATTATTTGTGGCATGTAAAAGCGCAATCGCGCCAATGGTATCCCCGCGCCAGATTGCGTCATTCCATTCAGGAATTAGATTTCCGAGCGGACAACCTTGGTGACAGAACGGAATTCCACAATCCATGCATCGACCAGCTTGTTTTTGCAGTTGTTCCATACTCTGCGGTTCATAAACTTCGCGCCAGTCTTTGATACGAACATCAACCGGACGGCGCTTAGGAACCTCGCGTGGCGTTGTTAAAAAACCTTTTGGATCAGCCATTGGTAGATACCTCCATCACATGTGTATCGGGCGGCAAACCTTCGCGAGTTGCCCGTGCCATTGCATCTAGTACCCGCGCATAATCGCGTGGCATGACCATCCAAATACGATTAAGTGCTGCGCTCCAGTCTGCAAGCAAATCTGCAGCAATTATCGAACCAGTTTCAATGCTAAATGAAGTTATATGTGATTTAAGTAAATCCCGCTGATCATCTGGAATTGCAATAATGTCAACCATTTCGCTATTTACATTCGACGGATCTAGATCCAAAACAAATGCGCGCCCCCCTGACATGCCTGCGGCAAAATTTCGACCAGTGCGTCCCAGAACAATTACCGTTCCGCCAGTCATATATTCACATCCGTGATCGCCAATTCCTTCAACTATTGCAGTTGCACCAGAATTTCTAACACAGAAACGCTCGCCAACTATTCCGCGGATAAAAATTTCTCCTGAAGTAGCGCCATAACCAATTACATTTCCGGCAATCACATTCTCAGATGATAGGAATATTGCCCGCTCATTTGGTCGCACGATTACCCGCCCCCCAGAGAGTCCTTTAGCAACATAGTCATTTGAATCACCATATAAGCGAAGTGTTAGACCTTTCGGAATAAAAGCACCGAGTGATTGACCTGCAGAACCATGCAGAGTTATATCAATTGTGTCTGTAGGTAAACCTGCCCCACCAAAGCGACGAGTTATCTCCGCGCCTAACATGGTTCCAACTGTTCGATTTACATTTCTTACTGGTAAATCAATTCGCACGTTTTCGGACCTTGCGAGAGCGCTTTGTGATAACGCGATTAATTCATTATCGAGAGCAGCATCTAAACCATGATCTTGTGTTTTTGTATTGTGCAATGAAGAGCTAGTTTGTGGACGCAAAAATAGCGGTGATAAATCTAGCCCGCTGGCTTTCCAATGAGTAATAGCAGGTTTAGCATTGATAAATTCAACTCGACCAATTGCCTCTTCCAGTGTGCGCATACCAATAGATGCCAATAATTCGCGAACTTCTTCGGCAATATACTCAAAGAAAGTTTCCACAAATTCAGGTTTACCAGTGAACTTTTTACGCAATTCTGGATTCTGCGTTGCAACACCGACTGGACAAGTATCTAAGTGGCAAACGCGCATCATAATACAACCCGAAACAACTAGTGGCGCAGTTGCAAAACCAAATTCTTCGGCACCTAATAGTGCGGCAATTACAACGTCTCGACCAGTCTTTAATTGTCCATCGGTTTGTACGACGACGCGATCGCGTAATCCATTTAGCAAAAGCGTCTGTTGAGTTTCGGCCAAACCAAGTTCCCATGGCGCACCTGCATGTTTTAGTGAAGTAAGTGGCGATGCACCAGTTCCGCCATCGTGACCCGAAATTAGAATAACATCGGCGTGGGCTTTGCTAACCCCTGCGGCAACTGTTCCGACGCCTACTTCGGCAACTAGTTTTACATGTATGCGCGCATTCTTATTAGCATTCTTCAAATCGTGAATTAATTGAGCTAAATCTTCGATTGAATAAATATCATGATGCGGCGGCGGCGATATTAAACCGACACCGGGAGTTGAGTAACGCACTTTGGCAATCCACGGGTAAACCTTGTTGCCTGGCAACTGGCCGCCTTCGCCCGGTTTTGCACCTTGCGCAATTTTAATTTGAATATCATCAGAATTAACTAAGTACTCACTTGTTACACCAAAGCGACCGCTGGCAACTTGCTTGATGGCAGAGCGTTTTGAATCTCCATTTGCCATCGGCAAGTAACGACTTGGATCTTCCCCACCTTCACCAGTATTTGATTTTCCACCAATGCGATTCATTGCAATTGCCAAAGTCTCATGAACTTCTTGGGAAATTGAACCGTACGACATGGCTCCAGTTGAAAAACGTTTAATAATGGCGCTGGCTGGTTCGACTTCATCAATTGGAATTGGTGAATTTTCACCACTTGTTAATTCAAACAATCCGCGCAGCGTCATTAAGCGAGCTGATTGCTCATTAACTCGATCTGTATAGCGCTTGAAAATATCGTAGCGTTTATTGCGCGTTGAATGTTGCAAAGTAAAAACCGTTTCTGGGTCAAATAGGTGTGGCTCGCCTTCACGGCGCCATTGATATTCACCCCCGATTGGCAGACGCTTAGTTCCAGGAATTTCACCACCTGGTGGATAAGCAATGTGGTGACGCGCAATTGTTTCATCAGCAATTGTGTCAAGGCTTATTCCACCTAGGCGTGAAGTTGTGCCGACAAAGAATTCATCTACAACTTCATTGCTAAGTCCTATTGCTTCGAAAACTTGCGCCCCTGTGTATGAAGCGATTGTTGAAATTCCCATCTTGGACATAACTTTTAGAACGCCTTTGCCAAGACCCTTGATCAAGTTACGAACAGCTTTCTCTGGCGTAATTCCAGCGATAATTCCTTGCAAAACTAAATCTTCCGCGCTCTCCATTGCAAGATATGGATTAACGGCCGCTGCGCCGTAACCAATTAGAAGTGCGACATGGTGAACTTCTCGAACATCTCCGGCTTCTACTACTAGGCCAACAGTTGTACGTGTTTTTTCGCGAATTAAATGATGGTGAACTGCCGAAGTTAATAGAAGTGAAGGAATCGCTGCGTTATCAGCATCGCCATCACGATCCGAGAGAACAATTATGTGGTCGCCGTTGGCGATAGCTTCGCTAACTTCGCCCTTGATTTCATCGATTCGCTTTCGAAGAGCAGCGCCACCCCCTGCAACAGGAAATAATCCACGCACTACATGGGCACTTAAACCGGGGAAATCACCATCAGCATTTACGTGAATAATTTTTGAAAGTTCGTCATTATCTAGGACTGGAAAGTCAAGTGAGATTTGACGACACGATGAAGGTCCAGGCTCTAGCAAGTTATGTTCAGGACCGATAGATCCGCCCAAACTTGTAACTAATTCTTCGCGAATTGCATCCAGTGGCGGATTAGTAACTTGTGCGAAAAGTTGTGAAAAGTAATCAAATAGCAGACGTGGGCGAGTTGAAAGCGCTGCAATTGGCGAATCAGTTCCCATAGAACCTAGAGCTTCCATTGCGCTCTTTGCCATTGGTGTAATTAGAATTCGCAAATCTTCTTCCGTGTAACCAAAGGCTCTTTGACGACGAATTACCGATGAGTGCGGATAAAGAATATGTTCTCGCGAAGGCAGATCAGTTAATTTAACTATTCCAGCGTGCAGCCAATCACCGTATGGCGCTGCCATTACTAAATCCTCTTTAATCTCTTCATCTTCAATAATTCGACCGGCGGCAATATCGACTAAGAACATTTTCCCCGGTTGCAAGCGACCTTTACGGACAATTGACTCCGCTGGTATATCTAAGACGCCTACTTCACTTGCCAGGATTACTAAACCGTCATCGGTTACCCAAAAGCGCGATGGACGCAACCCATTTCGGTCTAATACTGCTCCAACTTGATTTCCATCAGTAAAAGTTACGCAAGCAGGACCATCCCAAGGTTCCATAAGGGATGCGTGAAAAGCATAAAAATCACGATGCGATTGCGACATAGAAACATGGCTTTCCCAAGCCTCGGGAATCATCATCAGAACTGCGTGCGGCAATGAACGCCCACCTAAATATAAAAGTTCTAAAACTTCATCAAAGGATGCACTATCACTCCCTGAACTTTCAACGATTGGAAAGAGTCGATTTAAATCTCCTGGAATCAAATCACTGGCTAGCAATGATTCGCGCGCGCGCATCCAATTACGATTTCCTTTAATAGTATTTATTTCGCCATTGTGGGCGATAAAGCGATAAGGATGGGCGAGCGGCCATGAAGGAAAAGTATTAGTTGAGAAACGTGAATGAACAAGGGCTAGCGGAGAAACGACTCTTTTATCACTTAAGTCTGGAAAAAATTCTTCTAACTGTCCGGTAGTTAACATTCCTTTATAGACAATTGTTTGTGATGAAAGGGATGGAAAATAAACTTCTAGTCTGTGCTCAGCACGTTTTCGCAGAATAAAAGCCAGACGATCTAGTACAATTCCGTTTTCGCCTTTGCTACCTGAAATGAAAAGTTGCTCAAATGCTGGCATTACAGATAACGCAGTTTTGCCTAGGTTTTTTGAATTTATTGGAAGTTCGCGCCAACCCAAAACTACTAATCCCTCATCGCTCGCAATCTTTGCTATCTCACCTTTGATATCTACGCCTTTTGCGGTGAATGCAATTCCTGTTGCATAGGAACCGGCCTTGGGTAACTCAAAATTTGTAACTGCGCGATAGAAATCATCAGGAACTCGAATAAGAATTCCTGCCCCATCACCACTATCTGGTTCAGCCCCTGATGCACCACGATGTTCTAAATTGCGCAGCGCAGTTAGCGCTTTTTCAACAATTTCATGTGTTGCAACTTTATTTAAAGTTGCAACCATAGCGACACCGCATGCATCATGTTCATTGGCAGGGTCATAGAGACCTTGTGCATGCGGGAAATTACTGGATAACACCACGAATTTTTTACTCCTGTTGTCCTTATCAAGCGGGACAACTTTGGCCCTATTACTTGAGAGAAGGGTATCAAGAAGTCGGGCCAGTTAGAAGCTATCTCTTAAATTAAATCCCGCTCATATGCGCTAATTGGCCGATACCGGCAGTGACTAGCATGCCTAAACAACCACCGAGGATGATTCGAATTGTCGGAATTGCAACTTTTGCGCCAGAAACTTTAGCGCTAATTATTCCTGTACAAATCAAACCAAAAATCGTAAAAGAAACGATGCTCCACGCTTTGGTGCCAAGAGTTGGAGCGAATGCGCCCATTAATGGAATAAGGCCACCGATTGTAAAACTAAGTGCCGAAGCAATCGCAGCTTGAACTGGGCGGGCTTTGGTGTGCGGATGTTGCCCAATCTCATCGCGCAGATGCGCAGCCAATGCATCCTTCTCATGCATCGCAACTGCAACTTGAAGCGCCAAATCTGGAGTTAAGCCGCGTTCGATATATATTTGCTGTAGTTCAATTAATTCACCTTGCGGGTCAAGGGCTAGATGTTGGATCTCCAATTGGCGATCAGATTCTTCAATATCATTTTGTGAACGAACTGAAACATATTCACCAACTGCCATTGACATGGCACCTGCGCTTATTCCGGCGATTCCGGCTGTTATTAAAAAACTATCTGCTCTGGCCGCAGCCACGCCTATCATCAAACTTGCAATCGAAACTAGACCATCATTTGCGCCAAGGACGGCTGCCCGCAACCAACCTGCCCGATGGGAACGGTGATGTAAATTTCGCGTATAAACATCTTCAAGTGCCATGCTTTAAATAATACCCGAACTTTTCGGTGATTTTTGAGCGCTTTTCCAGTAGATAATGAGCGCGCCAAAACCGACAAGTGCGCTAACCCAGACATTTACGCGAACTCCCCCAATCATGCTGGCAGTATCAATTCGAATAATTTCAATGAAAAAACGGCCAATGCAGTAGCCAAGAATATAGAGAGTAAAAATCTGACCTGCGTAGAGGCGCTCTTTTAGTGCAATTAAAAGTATTGCAAGAATTGTGCACCATATAGCTTCATAAAGAAAAGTAGGATGAAATGTTTCAAATTGTTCAAAACCAATTGGGCGTTTATAAAGCGGTATTTCTAAAGCCCAAGGAGCGCGGAGCGGGCGACCAAAAAGTTCGCCATTAAACCAATTTCCAAAACGCCCAATCGCTTGAGCAAATAAAACACCGGGGGCTAGCGCATCCATAAATAAAGCAAAAGTTGGTAAATCAATTCGTTTTGCTAATTGCTTGTAGCGAAACCATGCAGCTAACGTTCCAATTGAAATTGCGCCCCATATTCCAAGACCGCCTCCCCAAATTTTTAGCGCATCGAGCGGGTTGCCATTTGGACCAAAATATGGCGTTGGCGAAGAAATTACATGATAAATACGTCCACCGATCACACCAGCTGGCACCGCAAAAATTGCAACCTCCGAAACTACCGAGTTGCCATGTGGGGCACGAAGAAGAAATCTCTTATTTCCTAGCCAGATAGCAATTGCAATCCCTGCCAGGATGCAAAGGGCATAAAGGTGAATCGTTATTGGTCCGATTTCTAGAACCGAAATTCTTGGTGTGGGAAACGAACGGTATATTTTCATCGCCCCTGCCGAACTCCTTCGACTAATTCTTTAGCCAGATCCGTAACTGCGGAAATTCCGCTCGCTTCATCCTTGGCTTGGAGTAAGAGTTTAATGAATGCTGAACCAACTATCACACCATCGGCATATCCAGCAACTTGCTGTGCCTGTTCTCCAGTTGATACACCAAGGCCAACTGCAATCGGCAAGGTTGTTACTTTTCGAATTCGCGCCACTAAATCTTGCGCCCCGGTTGAAATACTATTTCGCGCTCCTGTGACTCCCATCAGGCTTGCAGCATAGACAAAACCGCCGCACAACTCGGTAACTTTAGCAAGTCGGGCATCGGTTGTACTAGGGGCTACAACATAAATTGGATTAATCGCATTTTCTCTGGCTGCATTTAACCAATCTTCGGATTCCTCAATTGTTAGATCAGGAGTAATGACACCAGAACCACCATTTGCTGAAATTGATTTTGCAAAATTTGAAGCTCCATATCTTTCAATTGGATTCCAATAAGTCATTACAACACTTGCTACCCCAGCATCGTGAGCAGTTTTAAGAGCATCGAAGACTTCGGCCGCGCCAGTTCCGTTTTTTAGCGAGATTTCTGCAGCGCTTTGAATCGTTGGACCATCCATCACTGGGTCGCTATAGGGAAAACCAATTTCGATTGCATCAACCCCAGCAGCGACAAGGGCTTTAATTACTTTTTTGCAACCCGCTTGCGTTGGAAAACCTGCAGGAATATAGGCAATTAATACTGCACGATTTTGCGATTTTGCAGTAGCGAAAAGTTTTTCTAGTTCAGTTGTCATAGCTAGAGTGGAATTCCAAAATATTGGACGGCGGTTTGCACATCTTTATCTCCACGACCGGAAAGATTAATAAGAATTATGGCATCAGGGCCTAATTCATTTCCAACTTGGATAGCCCCTGCTAGTGCGTGCGCAGATTCAATTGCGGGAATAATTCCCTCAGTCTTTGAAAGCAGAGCAAAAGCGTTCATTGCTTGGGCATCTGTGATTGCTCGATACTGGGCGCGGCCGATATCGTGCAGATAAGCATGCTCTGGACCAACACCTGGATAATCTAAACCTGCAGAAATTGAATGTGATTCGATCGTTTGCCCATTTTCATCTTGCAGAACATATGAACGAGTTCCATGTAGGACTCCGACAGATCCACCTGTAATTGCTGCTGCATGGCGACCAGTTTCAATGCCATCACCACCTGCTTCTAAACCGATTAAACGCACAGATTGGTCAGGAATAAAGTCATAAAAAATTCCAATTGCGTTAGAACCACCACCAACACACGCCAATACTGCATCCGGTAGCCGCCCTGTTAGTTGTAAGGTTTGGGCGCGCGATTCGCGCCCGATTATTCGCTGGAAATCACGGACCATAATAGGAAAAGGATGTGGGCCAGCCACAGTTCCTAGTAAATAATGTGTAGTTTCAACATTCGTAACCCAATCCCGCATTGCTTCATTGATGGCATCTTTAAGTGTCTTTGAGCCAGTAGTAACTGGGATTACTTCGGCGCCTAATAATTTCATGCGCGCAACATTTAGTGATTGGCGACGGGTATCTTCCTCGCCCATATAAACAACACATTCAAGTCCCATTAACGCAGCCGCTGTTGCTGCTGCAACACCATGTTGTCCTGCACCAGTTTCAGCAATAATTCGTTTTTTGCCCATTCGTTTAGTTAAAAGTGCTTGACCTAAAACATTATTAATTTTGTGACTTCCTGTGTGATTGAGATCTTCACGCTTTAGTAAAATGCGCGCGCCTCCTGCATGTAATGCAAAACGTGGTGCTTCAGTAAGAAGAGTTGGGCGACCTGTGTACGAGCGATGAAGCTCGGCAAGTTCGGCAAGAAAAGCGGGATCAAGCTGCGCAGAAAAATGGGCTGCTTCTAATTCGACCAGCGCACCGATTAGAGCTTCCGGAACAAAACGGCCGCCATACGGACCGAAGTGCCCTAAAATTTCCGATTTTGTATCCACGGGATTTTTTACCACTTCTAAAGTCTACCTAGCCCACGTAATTCGCGCATTCTTCCCTGCAAATTTTCCGCACGAACTAGCGCTTCGCCAACTAAAATTGCATTAGCTCCTTGTTTTTGAGCGAATTCAACATCTGCGCGGGTAGAAATTCCAGATTCTGCAACTCGAACTATATTTTCGGGTAATCGCGGGATTAAGTTGGCGAAAACTTTCCTATCAACTTCAAGCGTTTTTAAATTCCGCGAATTAACGCCAATTATATCGGGCGAAATGCCTAGTGCGCTCTCAAGCTCTTCGTTGGTATGTACTTCAACAAGTGCGCTCATTCCTAGTTCGATGGTCAGTTGATAGAAATCGTGGAGTTGATTTTTAGAAAGTGCTGCAACGATTAATAAAACAATATCGGCACCATGCGCTCGAGCTTCATAGAATTGATACTCATCAACCATGAAATCTTTACGCAAGATTGGGATACTGACACTTTGGCGCACTGCATCTAAATCTTCAAGTGAGCCACCAAAGCGGCGGCGCTCAGTTAGAACGCTAATGGCGTTGGCTCCAGCGCTTTGATATTGCTGCCCAAGTGATGCAGGATCGGCGATTGGTGCAAGTTCACCTTTACTAGGAGATGATCGCTTTATTTCCGCGATAATTGCCAGATTTTCGCGACGAAAAAAATCCATTGCATCTAAAGCAGGATCGGCTTTTTCAATCTGTTCGTGAATTTGCGCCATCGAGATTCTACGATTGGCTAAATCTTCACGTACGCCTTCGATTATTGAATCAAGAACGCTCATACTTCATCTTTATTCTGTGTTGGATCAATTCCGCTATCGAGTGAGTTCCAGTTGTTAAGTGTTCGCGGTTTTCTTTCATAGCGAGAAGATAAACGAAATTTTCTTCCAAAGACAATCACGATAACAATGACAACTCCAAGCGAGATGAAAAAAGGCAGAAAATCATTCATCAGCTAGTTCGCATTGCGTTTGCGATTGCGATTGCACCGAGGACGGCCGCAGCCTTATTTAGACACTCTTGATTTTCTGATTCAGGATCTGAATCGGCAACAATACCTGCCCCTGCTTGAACATAGGCTTTGCCACCGAAGATTAGTGCGGTGCGAATTGCAATGCAGGTATCTATATTTCCAGTGAAATCTAAGTAACCAATAGCCCCGCCATAGATTGCGCGCCGCGTTGGTTCGAGTTCTTCAATAATTTCCATGGCACGCGGTTTTGGTGCCCCACTTAGTGTTCCGGCCGGAAAGACAGAAAAAAGAGCATCAATCGGTGCACACTTATCTGATAAAACTCCAGTAACGGTAGAAACAATATGCATAACATGGGAATAGCGTTCAATGTGCATGAAATCAATTACTTCAACCGAGCCGGATTTACAAATTCGACCTAAGTCATTTCGCCCTAGATCAACTAACATTAAATGCTCTGCACGCTCTTTTGGATCTGCTAGTAGTTCCTCACTCAAACGGTGATCTTCTTCAGGAGAGGATGAGCGCTTACGCGTTCCAGCGATTGGGTGAATCATTACCTCTCTATCGGTAACTTTGACCAAGGCTTCTGGGCTCGACCCAACAATTTCGATTCCATCGCTAAATCTAAACAAGTACATATAAGGACTTGGATTACTAAGACGCAAAGCACGATATACATCGAGGGCATCGGCAGTGCATTCCATTGCAAAGCGTTGCGATAACACTATTTGAAAAGCCTCTCCGGCAAAAATTTCTTCCTTTGCTACAAGAATTTTCGCTTTAAATTCCGCTTCCGTGATGTTGGCACTAAAGACTGGCGCCACAGGATTTTCTAATTCTGAAATATGACCAACTAGCGATGATTCTAATTCACTTTGCATACGATCTAGGCGTGCTATCGCCGATTCAAAGGATTGATCGATTCGCTCATCACTGGCGTCCCAATTAATAGCATTGGCAATTAATGTAATCGTTCCATCGCTGTGATCTAGAACTGCGAGATCACTAGTTAGCATAAAAGCAATTTCAGGAAGATCTAAATCTTTTTTAGAAATCTCTGGTAATTTTTCTAAACGACGAATGGCGTCGTATCCCATGTAACCAACTAAACCACCAGTTAAAGGTGGTAACCCATCAATTCTTGGTGATCTTAATTGAGAAGTAGAGATACGCAGTGCAACTAGGGGATCTATTCCACTCGGTGCTCCAACTGGTGGATTACCTTGCCAAATCGCCAGCCCATCTTTCTCGGTAAGGGTTGCTTGGCTATGGGCACCAATAAATGAATAGCGCGACCATGCCCCGCCATGTTCTGCTGATTCAAGAAGAAAAGTATTTGGCGCATTTTTAGCTAACTTGCGATAAACACCTAACGGAGTTTCTCCATCGGCCAGCAATTTTCGAGATACCGGAATTACATTAAAGTTCTTGGCATATTCTCGAAACTCTTCAAGATTCAATTTATTTACCATCCAAAGTTAATCGTTTATGAAAACATGTGTGATCACCGGTATGGCAGGCAACTCCAACTTGTGTAACTTGTAATAAAAGCGCATCCCCATCACAATCTAAAGAAATCGAATTAACTTTCTGGGTATGTCCAGAAGTTGCACCTTTTACCCATAGTTCATCGCGACTGCGGCTCCAGTACGTTGCATTGCCAGTAGCCAGAGTTGCTTCTAAAGATTCGGCGTTCATATAAGCCAACATTAAAACTTCATGCGAATCTACATCTTGAGCAATGGCTGGGATGAGAAGCGAAGAATCTTTTAGCAGAGCCGCGACATCTGCGCGTAATTGGATTTTCGCCATGGCTAAATTGTGCCTTACTTATTATCCACGATGCGCATGGGATATCCCTGTTTACTTAGAAATGACTTCACATCACCAATGCGATAAATTCCGAAGTGAAATACGCTGGCAGCAAGTAGCGCATCTGCGCCTGCATCTAGCGCCGATGCGAAATCTGCGAGTGAACCTGCGCCACCACTTGCAATTACCGGAACTTTTGAAATAGAGCGCACTGCCTTAATCATTCCAATGTCATAACCAGCACGAGTGCCATCAGCATCCATGGAATTTAGCAGGATTTCCCCAACACCAAGTGCGCATGCTTTTTCTACCCAAGCCAGTGCATCGAGGCCAGTTCCCTCACGACCACCATGTGTTGTCACTTCAAAACCTGAAGCGGTACGCGCACGGCGCGCATCGACTGAAATAACTAAAACTTGAGAGCCAAAACGATCAGCGATTTCTGCAATCAATTCAGGACGCAAAATTGCGGCGGTATTGATTGAAACTTTATCGGCCCCTGCGCGCAATAATCGATCCACATCTTCAACACTTCGGATTCCGCCGCCCACAGTCAATGGAATAAAAACTTGTTCTGCAGTGCGCCGAACTACATCTAAGGTTGTTTCACGTCCCTGTGTTGATGCTGAAATATCAAGAAAAGTTAATTCGTCAGCACCTTCTCGCCCATAGAGCGCAGCCATTTCAACTGGATCTCCAGCATCAATTAGATTTGTAAAATTTATGCCTTTAACTACGCGTCCATCACTTACATCAAGACAAGGAATAATTCGGAATGAAAGCGTCATTGCGATGCAACTTTTAAGGCTTCTTGCAAAGTAAATGCTCCGGCATATAGAGCTTTACCAACTATTGCGCCTTCGATACCAATTGATCGCAACTTTGCAAGCTCGGCAATATCAGATAGCGATGAAATTCCACCACTAGCAATTACGGGTCTATCTGTTGCAGCACAAACAGATTTCAATAATTGGAAATTTGGTCCAGCAAGTGTTCCGTCCTTTGTTACATCGGTTACGACATAGCGCACGCAACCATCGCGATCTAAACGTGCAAGAGTTTCAAAAAGATTGCCACCTTCTTTAGTCCAACCACGCGCAGCTAAGGTATGACCGCGAACATCTAGTCCTACTGCAATGCGATCACCGTATTGCGCGATTACGCGCGATGTCCACTGCGGATCTTCAAGGGCTGCAGTTCCTAGATTTACTCGGGTACAACCAGTTGCCAATGCGCGCGTTAGTGATTGGTCATCGCGAATTCCACCAGATAATTCAACTTTAATATCAAGTGCTCCTACCACTTTAGCCAGAAGTTCGGAGTTATCACCGCGTCCAAAGGCGGCATCTAGATCAACAAGGTGAATCCACTGCGCACCTGCACTTTGAAATTCCAGTGCGACCTCTAGTGGCTCTCCATAAATACTTTCCTTGGATAATTCACCTTGTACCAAACGCACTGCGCGAGCATCTTTTACATCGATGGCGGGTAAGAGCTGCAAATAATTCATATCGATTGCACCCAATTCTTAATTAATTTCAACCCTGCGCTTCCGGATTTTTCTGGGTGAAATTGGGTTGCACTTACATAAGAGTCTTCAACTGCGCAGAGGAATCTCTCGCCATAGGTGCTCCAACTTTGTAATTGTCCAACACGCTCTTTTGCGGCATAAGAATGTACGAAGTAAAAAGATTGATCTTCGATGCCTTCAAATAAAGTAGATCCAGTTGGGGTATCAACGGTGTTCCAACCCATGTGCGGCAAGATGGGTGCGCGCAATTGGCCAATCTCACCTTTGAAAATTGCAACGCCATCGTGTGGCTTTGCTTTGGCTTGTTCTAACCCTGATGTAAATAGAATCTGCATTCCGATACAAATTCCAAAGACTGGTCGTTCTTTACTAATCCTTTCGCGAATTATCTCATCACCTGAAATGCTTTTAAGTCCTTGCATACAAGCAGCGAAAGCTCCAACTCCTGGAACAACTAAACCATCAGCATCTAGGGCGGTACGCCTATCGCTAGTAACTACAACTTCTTGGCCACTTGTTGCAAAGGCGCGCTCGGCAGAACGCAAGTTGCCAGAACCATAATCAAGAATTGCTATCAAAGAGAACCTTTTGTCGAAGGTATACCTGCAACACGCCCATCGAGTGAGACCGCATCACGCAAGGCGCGAGCAACGGCCTTAAATTGTGCTTCGAAAACATGGTGGGCATTGCGTCCTTCAAGAACTCGAATATGTAAAGCGATGTGGGCTTCGGCA
>JBCKHB010000007.1:0-39753 GCA_038906075.1 Candidatus Planktophila sp. | reverse complement strand
AAAGGTTATGCGATTGCACAGTCAAAAAATATGGGTTGGAATTTTGGGCCAGCCCCCGCGCAAGGTAGCTCAATAATTTCGGCAAAAATTTCCTGGCCTGCTACCTCTTATACGGTTGTCTGGTCAGCTAGCCAATCGCGATGGTTACTTGCCCACGATGGCCTAAGCGATGTGGCCGAATCTGGGAAAGTTTTAGGAGCAACAACTTTTGTGATTCAAAAAGTGAAAATTACTGATTCCCAATATCGCGATAAAATTGATGGAATCACGCCATTTTCTGCAACGGTAGGAAACGGTACGGGTTTTATTCTGCGTGGTGGCAAATCATTTGCAGCTAGCTGGTCGCGGCCAACTGCTGATTCGCTAACTAGATGGAGTAGCGCTGATGGAAGTGAAATTAAATTTGCCCGTGGGCAGATTTGGGTGGCGTTAATCGATAAGGATCCCGAATTCACGCTAAAAAAGGTGAGCGCGCCACCTTCGCCGACAAAGTAGTATTAATTGCCTATCCCTGACTAAGGGATTGATATAAAGGGAGTAAAGATGTCTGAGAAAACTGGTAGCGCTCGAGTAAAACGCGGCATGGCAGAAATGCTTAAAGGCGGCGTAATTATGGATGTAGTCAATGCCGAACAAGCAAAGATTGCGGAAGATGCTGGCGCAGTTGCTGTGATGGCGCTAGAACGCGTACCTGCAGATATCCGTGCGCAAGGTGGTGTTGCCCGAATGTCAGATCCAGAGATGATTCAAGCTATTCAAGCCGCAGTTTCCATTCCTGTGATGGCCAAGGCACGCATCGGCCATTTTGTTGAAGCGCAAATCCTACAAAGTTTAGGCGTTGATTACATCGATGAATCAGAAGTTTTAACTCCAGCCGATTATGCAAATCATATTGATAAGTGGAAATTCACTGTTCCATTTGTCTGCGGTGCTACCAATTTAGGCGAAGCGCTTCGTCGCATCAATGAAGGCGCAGCAATGATTCGTTCTAAGGGGGAAGCCGGAACCGGAGATGTATCGAATGCAATGAGCAATATGCGCGAAATTCATTCTGCAATAAAGCGTCTTTCTTCAATGCGCGAAGATGAACTCTATGTTGCCGCAAAAGAGATGCAAGCACCTTATGAATTAGTACGTGAAGTTGCAGAAACTGGAAAACTTCCGGTAGTTCTCTTTACCGCCGGTGGAATTGCAACGCCAGCAGACGCCGCACTTATGATGAGCATGGGCGCTGATGGAGTATTTATTGGTTCTGGAATTTTCAAATCTGGCAATCCAGCCCAACGCGCAGCGGCTTGTGTTAAAGCGACAACTTTTTTTGATGATCCAAAAGTTCTAGCGCAAGTTTCGCGCGGATTAGGCGATGCCATGGTTGGAATTAGCGTTGCCGATTTGCCTGCGCCGCATCGTTTATCCGAGCGCGGTTGGTAATTTAGGCAAGGAATGAAAGTAGGTGTGCTAGCTCTGCAAGGTGATGTGCGGGAACATGTAAGTTCGCTCATCGCTTGCGGAGTTTCACCTTCTACGATTCGTCGCCCCGAAGAACTAATGGGCGTTGATGTTTTAGTAATTCCGGGTGGAGAGTCAACAACGATTGCGCAATTAGCCGAGCACTTTGGTTTATTGCAACCCATATGTGATCGCATTAAAGGTGGCATGCCAGTCTATGGTTCATGCGCTGGGATGATTTTACTAGCCGATGAAATTTTAGATTCAAAAGATGGACAAAAAACTTTCGGCGGGTTAGATATTACAGTCAGGCGCAATGCATTCGGGCGCCAAATCGATTCCTTCGAAAGTAATATTACTTTTAACGATGGTGGAGAAGATTTAGTACATGCAGTTTTTATCCGTGCACCATGGGTTGAAAAAGTTGGCGCAAGTATCACCGTTTTGGCATCGGTAACGGCCCCCGATGGCAGTACGCATCCCGTCGCCGTTCGAAATCAGAGCTTATTGGCAACCTCATTTCACCCCGAATTAACAAGTGATCACCGCATACATCGTTATTTCATTGAAGAGATTGCGCGGCCAGCTTTAGCGAAAAAAGGGATAAAGTCTTAAACTGAAGGCTAGTTTTATCGATTCGAAATAGACGAGGTGTATCACATGTCAGGCCATTCCAAATGGGCGACAACTAAACATAAGAAGGCCATTCTCGATGGTCGTCGTGCAAAGTCATTTACAAAATTGATTAAGTCAATTGAAGTTGCATCTCGTAGCGGTGGTCCTGATTTAGATGGAAATCCCACGCTCTTTGATGCAATTACCAAAGCCAAAAAAGCGTCAATGCCAGCCGATAATATTGAGCGTGCAGTAAAGCGCGGAGCAGGTCTGGAATCTGGCGGCACCGATTGGCAGACAATTATGTATGAAGGCTATGGGCCAAGCGGTGTTGCAATAATGATTGAGTGTTTATCTGATAATAGAAATCGTGCGGCATCTGAAGTTCGCGTTGCAGTAACTCGCAATGGTGGCAACATGGCCGATCCAGGATCAGTTGCTTATTTATTTAATCGCAAGGGTGTAGTTATTGTTAGTAAAAATGGTGGGGTAACTGAAGACAAAGTTTTGGAAGCAGTCCTTGATGCCGGTGCCGAGGAAGTAAATGATATTGGCGAATCCCTTGAAGTCATTTGCCAGCCAAGTGATTTAGTGGCGGTGCGAAGTGCGCTACAAAGGGCGGGAATTGATTACGAATCAGCTGATGCATCGTTTTTACCCACCATTTCAATTGAATTAGATGCGACGAGCGCAGCAAAAGTCTTTGCACTAATTGATGCGATTGAAGAGTTAGATGATGTGCAGAATGTGTTTAGTAATTTCGATGTTTCTGATGAGATTATGGCGAGCCTAGGCTAATAGATAGTGCACTACTCCTAAGCTAGAAGTCCATAGAGTGCGAGAAAGTGGTGAAGGCGTGAGAGTTTTAGGCGTTGACCCTGGCTTAACTCGCTGTGGCATTGGTGTCATCGAAGGTCAAACCGGTTCGCCACTATCGATGCTAGGTGTTGGCCTTATTCAAACTTCATCGCTGTTGCCCCTTGAGCAACGTTTGATGCAGTTAGAAAGTGAATTAATCGATTGGGTCAATTCATATAGCCCTGATGTGATTGCAGTTGAACGTGTTTTTTCGCAACACAATGTTCGAACGGTTATGGGAACTGGACAAGCCGCAGGTATTGCGCTTTTGGTTGCGGCCAAATCAGGAATTCGAGTTGTTATGCATACTCCGAGTGAAGTTAAAGCCGCCGTAACTGGGTCAGGCCGGGCTAATAAGGCACAAGTTGCGCTTATGGTGGCGAAGTTATTGAATTTAGAAAGCGCTCCAAAGCCAGTTGATAGTACCGATGCGCTAGCCCTTGCTATTTGCCATATTTGGCGAGGTAGCGGAGATACAAAAATTGCTAACGCACTTGCTGCTGAAAAATCTAGACTTAGAAAATTGCACGCCTGATGATTGCATCGTTAAATGGCATAGTCCGATCTATTACCAATGATCGAGTAGTGATTGAAGTTGGCGGGGTTGGACTCTCTGTTTTAACTACTGCGCAGAATATTTCTCAATTAACAATTGGCGCACCAACACAATTATTTACTTCGCTAGTTGTGCGCGAGGATTCGCTAACCCTCTTTGGTTTCTTTACCATCGATGCGCGCGATCTATTTGAGTTGCTACAAACCGTTTCAGGCATTGGTCCTAAAGTTGCGCTATCGGTTTTAAGTGCGCTTACTCCTGAAGATTTAAATCGGGCAATTGCGCAAGAAGATGTTGCAACAATTGAGCGAACTCCCGGCATAGGGCACAAGGGCGCACAACGCTTGATTCTGGAATTAAAAGGTAAGTTAACGCATTTTTCTACCCAGCAAAGCGCGCTGAGACACCAACCAATTTGGCGCGAACAATTAACCAGCGCCTTGGTCTCGCTTGGTTTTTCACCGCGCGAATCTGATGGCGCGATTTCGGCGCTAGTCGCTCGACTCCATATCGAAGATCGTGACCCTGCCAGCGTTGAATTAAGTGAATTACTTAAAGACGCCCTTGCAGCCGGCAAGAATTTACGGGGTTAGAAATGAGCGAGGAGCAAGATCGTTTAATGGCACCTATTCTAAAAAACGATGAAAGCGTCCTTGAGAATGCGCTGCGTCCAAAAACTTTAAGCGATTTCATTGGTCAAGATCGAGTGCGTCAACAAATCGATGTTTTACTGACCGCCGCCAGAGGTCGCAACACGTGTGCAGATCACATCTTGCTCTCCGGCCCGCCCGGACTTGGCAAGACAACACTTGCTTTGATTTTGGCGCACGAAATGCGGACTCCGATTCGTATAACTAGCGGACCGGCAATTACGCATGCAGGCGACCTCGCAGCGATTCTTTCTTCCCTTGTGGAAGGTGAGATTCTTTTTCTTGATGAGATACATCGCTTGCCACGGCCTGCTGAAGAATTGCTTTATTTGGCGATGGAAGATTTCCGCGTCGATGTTGTTGTTGGAAAAGGCCCCGGTGCGACTGCAATTCCGTTACAACTTCCGCATTTCACATTGGTGGGGGCTACGACTCGAGCAGGATTACTTACTAGTCCACTGCGAGACCGTTTTGGCTTTACCGCGCATTTAGATTTCTATGACGATGCTGAAATCGCCACAGTTATTACGCGCAGTGCATCGCTTTTGAAAATTGTCATCGATAAAAACGCAGTAATTGAGATTGCGGGACGCTCTCGCGGAACCCCACGTATCGCGAATCGATTGTTGCGGCGCGTGCGCGACTACGGTCAAGTTCAAGGCTCTGCCAAAATTACTTTAAAAGAGGCGAGAGTAGCGCTAGAAATTTATGAAGTAGATGAATTAGGTTTAGATAGATTAGATCGAGCTGTACTCATTGCCCTAGTCGAACGATTTAATGGCGGCCCAGTTGGTCTATCCACTCTTGCAATTGCTGTCGGTGAAGAGAGTGAAACCGTTGAGTCTGTTGCCGAACCATTTTTGGTTCGAAATGGTTTTATGGCCCGAACTCCACGCGGCCGTGTGGCTACCGCCCAGGGTTTCAAACACATAGGACGAACACCACCTGCTGGAGCCGCCACCCTTTTCGACACGCCTGCATCTGACCTCTAGACTCTGCTCCTATGTCCACTACAAATAAAAGCGTAAATGCCCCTGCCCGTCCGCTTCGCACGCTAGTAATTCTGGCCGTTGTGATGCTGGGTTTACTGGCTGCCGTCTTTATTCAGGGAGCAACGGCTGTGCGGTTAGGCCTGGATTTGCGTGGCGGAACCAGCGTGACTTTGCAACCTCGAATCGCGCCAGGAGAGAGTGGCAAAATTACAGATGCTGCAATCGATCAAGCTGTTTCAATTATTCGTCAACGCGTTAACTCACTCGGTGTTGCCGAGAGTGAAGTAACTGCAACGGGTAGTGGAGTTAATCGACAAATCGTAATTTCAGTTCCGGGAGATACCGGACGACGCGTTGTTGAATTAGTTGGTCAGACTGCAGAACTGCGCTTTCGTCAAGTTTTAGCAGCGGCCAATGGTGCGCCGACGCCAGTTGATCCGAAGGCGACGCCACCTGCTGGAATAACTCCGGAAATAAGCGCAAAATATTTAGCCTATGACTGCTCGCTAGCTGAGAACCGCCAAGGAGCTGGCACTGATGCGGCAACCGAAACAATCGTTGTATGCGATCGCCAAGGAGCTAGTAAATATATTTTGGCTCCGGCCGAACTCCTTGGTCGTCACGTTTCTAAAGCATCTGCTGGAATTAACCAGTCGGCCGGAAATGCTTGGACTGTTAATTTAACTTTTAATGGTGAGGGTACAAAAGCATTTGCTGCAATCACCGCGCGCGTTACATCACTTGCGCCACCACAAAACCAAGTGGCAATCGTTCTAGATGGTTTAGTAGTTTCAGCTCCACGAATAAATGAGGCAATCCCATCTGGAAGCGCAGAAATCACCGGTTCTTTTACCCAAGTCGAAGCCAAAGATCTTGCAAATGTTTTGAAATATGGAGCACTTCCACTTGCCTTTGATCGCGGAGAAGTACAGCAAGTCTCAGCAACGCTGGGTGCTGATCAATTAAGCGCTGGCTTACTTGCTGGTCTTCTTGGTCTTGTGCTAGTTATTCTTTATCTTCTCTTTTATTATCGCGGGCTCGGAATTGTCGCTGTTGGCTCCTTGCTCATTGCAGGCGCACTGGTTTACATGCTCTTCTTATTACTCGGTAAATGGATAGGTTTCACACTTACTTTGGCGGGCATCGCGGGGGCGATTGTGGCCATTGGTATTACCGCTGACTCCTTTATTGTCTATTTCGAACGTATTCGAGATGAAGTACGTGAGGGCAGATCGTTACGTTCAGCCGTTGAAACTGGCTGGGTTCGCGCACGCCGTACAATTATAGTAGCTGACGTTGTATCTATTATCGCGGCTGTTTTGCTCTATTTCTTTGCTGTTGGTGGTGTGCGTGGTTTCGCTTTTACCTTGGGTCTAATAACTCTGGTAGATCTTGTAGTTGTATTTACATTTACTAAACCAATCATGACCGTTTTTTCGGGACTCAAGTTTTATCACTCAGGACATCGACTTTCAGGCTTCTCACAAAAGAGCCTTGGAACAATAACCGTTGCGAAGGAGGCATAACATGTCTAAATTCTCAGGCCTTGGTGGGCGTTTATATCGCGGCGAAACTTCGATTGATTTCATTGGTCGTCGTCGTCGCTGGTATGCAATTTCTGGAATCTTTATTCTTCTTTCAATAGGCGCGCTTTCGTTGCAGGGATTGCACCTTGGAATTGAATTCAAGGGCGGTTCTTCATATACCGTTAATAAAGCTGGAGCAACGATTGAGAGCGCCCGCGCCAGCGTTGCAGCAACTGGAATTGCCGGTGAAGTAATTGTTCAAAAAGTTGGTGGCAATAAGATTCGTATTCAAACAGGTGCGCTAACAACTGCGCAAAATAATGCAGTTCAAGATGGCCTGGCTGCAACCTTTTCGGTAGCAGTAGAAAATATTGATACCCAAATCATTGGTCCATCATGGGGTAAAGAGATTACTCGCAAAGCGGTGTACGGACTCTTTGGCTTTCTTATTTGCGTCATGCTTTATTTGGCTCTGGCATTTGAACCAAAAATGGCAGTTGCCGCAATTGTTGCGGTTATTCATGATGTGTTTATCACCGTTGGAATTTACGCCCTGGTTGGTTTTGATGTTACGCCAGCTACGGTTATTGGTTTCCTCACAATTCTGAGCTATTCGCTCTATGACACTGTGGTTGTCTTCGATAAAGTGCGCGAAAATACCCGCAACATCACGGCAACTTCAAAGATGTCATATTCAGGGGCGGCTAATTTGGCGGTTAATCAAACTTTAATTCGATCTTTTAATACCTCTGTAGTTGCGCTTTTGCCTGTTGGATCAATTCTCTTCGTTGGTGCGGGGCTCTTAGGCGCTGGAACACTTAAAGATCTCTCACTCGCTCTTTTTATCGGTCTAATAACTGGTGCTTATTCTTCGCTATTTATCGCACCACCGCTACTTGCCACCCTTCGCGAACGCGAACCAGCAATGAAAGCCTTAGCTAGCCGAGTAGCTTCTAGAACTTCTGCATCAACTAGTACTTCTACTAGTGCATCTACTAGTTCTTCTCTATCTGCTAGTGCAATGGCTCCGGTTATAACAAGTGCGCAACGCTCGGGAGCCCGTAACCAACCAAAGCGCAAAGGTCGTAAGTAGGTTTTACTCATGGATACTTTGATTGCACCTGTCCTTAGTGCACTCAAAGAAAACCATGCATCTTCATCCCTAATTAATGTTGAACGCGCTTTTGCCGTTGCAACAAAAGCGCACGAAGGTCAATTGCGTAAATCTGGGGATGCATATATAACGCATCCTGTTGCAGTGGCTGTGATTTTGGCCGAACTTGGTTTAAATCCAGAGACAATAATTGCTGCGCTTTTGCACGATACGGTTGAAGATACGCCGTATTCGCTAATCCAATTGCGCGCAGATTTCGGCGATGAGATAGCTTCCCTTGTCGATGGCGTAACTAAGTTGGATAAATTAACTTACGGTCCGACGGCGCAGGCTGAGACCGTACGCAAGATGGTTGTGGCAATGTCGCGCGATATTCGAGTCCTGGTTATCAAATTGGCCGATCGGCTACACAATGCCCGCACTTGGAAATATGTATCTGCCGAAAGCGCCGAACTCAAAGCGCGGGAAACGTTAGATATTTACGCGCCGCTGGCTCATCGACTTGGTATGAATGCTATGAAATGGGAGCTAGAAGATCTTTCATTTGCCATTCTTGAACCAAAGAAATTCGAAGAAATTTCGCGGCTAGTAGCCGAACGCTCACCATCGCGTGAGGCTTTAAGTGAACAAGTTATCGAAGCGGTAGAGGCAGATTTACTACGCGATGGGATTATCGCCACTGTAACGGGGCGACAAAAGCATTTCTTTAGTGTCTATCAAAAGATGGTGGTTCGTGGCCGTGAATTTAATGATATTTATGATCTAGTTGGAATACGAGTTTTAGTTAACGATGTCCGCGATTGTTATGCCGTGCTTGGCTCAGTGCATGCTCGGTGGAGTCCAGTTCCAGGGCGGTTTAAAGATTACATAGCAATGCCGAAATTCAACTTGTATCAGTCACTGCATACAACAGTTATTGGACCAACTGGCAAGGCAATTGAAATTCAAATTAGAACCAACGATATGCATTCGCGCGCTGAATTTGGTATTGCTGCGCACTGGAAATATAAGAAGGGCGCGCAAAGCGATTCCAAGTCGCCAGAAATGTTATGGCTGCGTCAATTACATGAGTGGCAAAAGGAGACGGAAGACCCTTCCGAATTTCTAGAAGCGCTTCGTTTTGATTTAGGTTCACCTGAAGTTTTCGTCTTTACACCAAAGGGAAGTGTGATCGCGCTGCCAAGTGGATCTACACCGGTGGATTTTGCTTATTCTGTACATACAGATGTCGGTAATCGTTGTGCTGGAGCAAAAGTTAACGGCCGTTTGGTGCCGCTTGGATCAAAGTTAAATAATGGTGATGTTGTTGAAGTACTCACAAATAAAAGCGATTTGGCTAGCCCAAGTCGAGATTGGTTAAATTTCGTAAAGAGTCCACGTGCACGCTCGAAAATTAAAGCATGGTTTAGTAAAGAACGCCGCGAAGAGGCAATCGATGCTGGCCGCGAATCAATTGCGCGCCAAATGCGAAAAGCAGGCTTGCCCTTGCAGAAAATTTTCGCAGGTCACTCGCTACTCGAACTATCACACGAACTGCGTTATCCCGATATCGATGCGCTATATAGCGCTGTTGGAGATGGACACGTATCGGCCTCATCAATTATTGAAAAACTTGTAGCAAATCTTGGGGCAGAAGATTCGCATCCAGAACAAACGATGGAAACTTTTGTTGCACACGCCCCAAGTACAAGGCGTTCGAATAATAGTGTTGATGTAGAAGGTGCCCATGATGTTTTAGTAAAACTGGCGCGATGCTGCACACCGGTCCCCGGGGATGAAATTATCGGCTTCATCACAAAGGGAAGTGGTGTTTCAGTACATAGAGAAAATTGCGTCAACGCCGCGGATCTTCATAAGAGTCAGGGCAACCGTATTGTCGCGGTGAAGTGGCGGATAGGCGCTGCATCAATTTTCTTAGTTAATATTCAGGTAGAAGCCTTAGACCGTGCTTCTTTGTTGGCTGATGTGACTCGAACTTTATCTGATCAACACGTCAATATTTTGAGCGCATCCGTTAATACATCCAAAGATCGCACAGCGATTTCACGATTCACTTTTGAAATGGCAGATGCAACACACCTAGACGCGGTCTTAGCTGCCGTGCGTCACGTAGAGGGTGTTTATGACGTTAACCGCACAACAAATAATTAATCGAATTCGTCTAGACCCTTTTGCGCTTCAGCTAACCAAATTTTTCTAGCTTCGGCAGATTCGCGTGCTTCGCCGGCCTTCTTGGCATTGCCCGCAGCATCTGATTTCTCCGCGATTTTTTCGTAATTTGCAATCGCATCACTAAGTTGTTTGACAACTTCGGCCGCGCGAGCTTTTGCGGTGGGATCAGTTCTGCGCCAGTTATCGGCTTCTGCACCCTTAATTACTTCTTCGACTTTGCGAACGCGCGCATCAAGATTGGCCCGTTTATCACGGTGGGTCATTCCAATTTTCTCCCATGCACGCATATGTTCGCGCAGCGCTTTTTTGGCTTCGTCGATATTGGTAATCGGCAGGAGTCCTTCTATAAGGTCGATTAATTCCTCGCGCTTAACAAGGTTACTTGCCATTGTTACATCGCGTTTTTCTAAATCAGCGTTTTTTGTGGTGAAGAACTGATCTTGGGCGGCTTTAAAGCGTGCCCAAAGTTTTGCATCATCACTTTTCTTGCCATGTCCCGCGCCTTTCCAAGCATCCATCAAGGTTTTGAAACGCTTTGCAGTTGGTACCCACTCTGTCGATGTAGAAAGTGTTTCAGCCTCGACTACAAGTAATTTTTTAGCATCAGATACGATTTTTTGAGCAGCCTCTAAGGTTGCAAAATGCGTACGACGTTTTTTATCAAATTTATTGCGCGATGAAGAAAAGCGCTTCCATAAATCGGCATCAGCCTTCTTATCTAATCGAGGCGCAGATTTCCATTCATCTAATAAAGATTTGAGACGATCTCCTGTTACTTTCCAATTCTCTGAATCAGCAAGAGTTTCTGCTTCTGCAACAATTTTTTCCTTCTCAACTAAAATTTGTTCACGGCGTGCAGCCTTTGCTAGAGCTTCGGCAGCCTTCTTCGTTTCAAAAGCTTCGCGGTGACCTTCGATGAGCGGTTCAATCTGTTCAACTGATGTTGCGAGCGCTTCTAGATTGCCAACACCATTTAATTCACGAACCTGCTCGCGTAATTTTTTTACTGCGTTGTAGGCATCCGATGGCACCATCGCGCCGCTTTTAATACGCGCGGCTAGTAAGGCAACTTCTGCTGCAACGATTTCAAATTTTCTAACGAAGTATCCAAGAGCCTCTTCGGCGGTTTTTCCAGGATATGAACCAACCGCTTTTTCGCCATCTGATATCCGCACATAAACTGTGCCATCTTCGTCTACTCGACCAAACTCCGCAGGATCTCCGATTAAGGCGCCTGCTGCTGAGGGGAAAATTACTTGGGGTGTTGGAATTAGATCGGTCATTGCGTTAGTCCTTTGCGCGCGGTGGCTCTATTTCCATTTCAAAAGTAGAGAGTTCGCTATAGGGGTGCGTACTTAAGAGGGCATCTCTTAAGTTTGTGTAAAGCTTTGCAGCAGGGTAAAGGTACCCTGTCCATTGGGGGCAGTGTCAATTGCCAAGGTCAGCTAAGCGTATTTGGGGGAGATAATCGTGTTTGTCGCATCTTTTGCCGCCCAAATGTATGCCACTAATTGCTGGATTATCGCTCCAAGCCTCAATAGCGAATGCGTGGTTATCGACCCGGGAATGCCAGATGTGAGCGAACAATTGAGTGAAATATTGGATCAATATAAGTTGAAACCGATTGCAGTAATCGCAACGCATGGCCACTTAGACCACACTTTTTCAATTCAACCCATCGCATCTGGTTACGGTATCCCTGCATATATTCATAGTGAGGATAGAAACCTTTTACTCCACCCCGAGCGCGCCGTAAGCCCAGAATTTGCTGCGACATTGGCCGAGATGCACTTTACCGAACCAGAGGATGTAAGAGAATTGCGTAATGGGGAAGTTATTGATTTGGTTGGAATGCAATTTCGCGCCATTCATGCCCCAGGCCACACGAGGGGTTCACTGATGTTTGATGTTGATGACGAACTACTCATTAGCGGTGATGTTCTCTTTGCAGGATCTATTGGTCGAACCGATTTACCAAGTGGTTCGGCGCTAGATATGGAGATGACGCTGCGCAAAAAAGTTCTGCCATTGCCAGATTATTTACGGGTATTGCCGGGCCACGGAGAAGAGACAACTATGGCGCACGAGCGTAAAACAAATCCATACTTGGTTCAATTAATTGGCCGCTACTAATGGCAAAAAATAAAATCCAAGCCCCTAAAGGCGTGAGTGAATATTGTCCGCCACGCTCGCGCACCTTCGAATGGGTGCGCAACGCTTTGATCAAACCTGCAGCGCTAGCCGGCTATGAGTTAATTGAATTACCCGTCTTTGAAGATACCGAACTTTTTACTCGTGGTGTTGGTGAGTCAACCGATGTTGTCTCGAAAGAGATGTATACTTTCCAAGATCGTGGCGGTCGTTCGATTACGCTACGTCCCGAAGGTACTGCTGGCGTAATGCGCGCCGTGATTGAATCAAATTTAGATCGCGGCCAATTGCCAGTAAAACTTTGGTATAGCGGTCCTTTCTTTCGCGCCGAACGACCACAAGCCGGGCGTTATCGACAGTTCTATCAAGTAGGAATTGAAGCAATTGGCTTAGATGATCCAGCAATTGATGCCGAAGTTATTGCAATTGCCGATGCTGGTTTTAAAGCAATAGGTTTAAAGAGATACCGTTTGGAATTAACTTCACTCGGTGATGCCCAATCGCGCGCTGCTCATCGTCTTGAACTTTTGAAATTTATTGCAGGTTTGCAATTAGATGGGGCAACTGCGGCGCGCGCTAAAATTAATCCGCTCCGACTCTTTGATGATAAGCGCGATGAGATGAAGGCGGCAATGAGCAAGGCGCCATTACTTATGGATTATTTAACGCCTAAGTCGCGCGAGGATTTTGAATTAGTTAAGAATTATCTAGATGCGATGGGTATTAAATACCTACTTAATCCAAAAATGGTGCGTGGTTTGGATTATTACACCGGAACGACTTTCGAATTTGTGCATGAGTTATTGGGTGCTCAATCAGGAATCGGCGGCGGCGGACGCTACGACGGCTTGATGGAAGAACTAGGTGGACAATCCCTTTCAGGAATTGGTTTTGGCTTAGGGATAGATCGCGCAGTTTTAGCCGCTGAGGCCGAAGGAGTACTTCCGCAAGGCTATTTTGGTTGCGATCTCTTTATCATTCCGCTGGGAAATGAGTGCAAAAGCAAATCTCTTGAGATAGCTCACCAACTTCGATCGCAGGGGATAGTCACGCAAATTGCATATGGTGATCGCGCCTTGAAAGGCGCGATGAAAGCTGCAGATAAGAGTGGTTCGCGTTTTGTAATAGTTTTGGGCGATACCGAACTTGCCACGCAAATAGTTGAACTCAAAGAGATGAACACGGGTCAGGTAGCATCAGTTACTCTTAGCGACTTAGCGCAAAGCCTAAAAACAGTTGTGCGCCCTTGATATCAGAGAAGTGGAAATAATAGGTAAATGTTAAGAAGCCATGGCGCAGGTGAACTGCGCAAATCCGATGCAGGAACCACGGTCTCTTTAGCAGGTTGGGTTTCAAGGCGGCGCGATCATGGGGGAGTTGCATTTATAGATTTGCGCGATTCAACTGGTTGGGTTCAAGTTGTAATTCGCGACGAGAAACTTGCCGGGATTCTGCGTGCTGAATGGTGTTTGCAGATCACCGGAGAAGTTGTGGCAAGGCCTGCGGGTAATGAAAATGCTGCAGTACCTACCGGTGAGATTGAAGTTATGGGTGATGCCATTGTTGTACTTTCCGAATCCGCCCCACTTCCATTTCCAATAGATAGCGGTGATGGCGCCTCGATTAGCGAAGAGGTGCGATTGAAATATCGCTATCTTGATTTACGCCGTGAAAAGCCGGCGGCCAATTTGCGTTTGCGCTCTAAGGTTACTTCAACAATTCGCCGTGTGATGGAGGATGAAAGTTTTCTTGAAATTGAAACGCCATATTTGACTAGATCAACACCTGAAGGTGCTCGTGATTTTCTAGTTCCAGTTCGTCTTCAGCCAGGTAGTTGGTATGCGCTACCGCAATCTCCGCAATTATTTAAGCAACTTTTGATGGTGGCAGGCATGGAAAAGTATTACCAAATTGCCCGTTGCTTTAGAGATGAAGATTTCCGAGCCGATCGCCAGCCAGAATTTACGCAATTAGATATTGAGATGTCCTTTATCGACCAAGAAGATATTTTGAAAATTGCGACAAAAATTCTGGCAAAAATTTGGAAAGATGTCGCAAACTTTGAGATCAAATTGCCAATTCGCCGTATGACTTATGCCGATGCCATGTCGCGCTACGGCAGCGATAAACCTGATTTACGATTTGAGCAAGAATTAGTCGATTTCACTTCCTATTTTAAAGATACAGCCTTTAGAGTTTTCCAAGCACCATATGTTGGCGCCGTTGTTATGCCAAAAGGTGCGACTTCCCCTCGTCGAGAATTAGATGCTTGGCAAGATTGGGCAAAAACGCGCGGCGCAAAGGGTTTGGCCTATATTCTGATAAATGATGATGGAACTTTAGGAGGTCCAGTTGCAAAAAATCTTTCGCAAAGCGAACAAGCCGGTCTTCTTGCTGCAGCAGGGGCTAGCGTCGGAGATGCCATATTTTTTGCAGCGGGTGATCGCAGCGCCTCTTTAAACTTACTGGGCGCAGTTCGGCTAGAAATTGGAAAGCGTTGCGGGTTAATTGCCGAAAATAAATGGGAATTCTTATGGGTTTTAGATGCACCAATGTTTGAACCAACGGATAACGGTGGCTGGACTGCGGTCCACCATCCATTTACTGGGCCTAAACCAGAATTTGCGAAAACTTTCGCAACGGATCCAGGTGGCGCCCTTGCTTACGCCTACGACATTGTTTTAAATGGCACTGAACTCGGTGGCGGATCTATTCGTATTCATGATCGTAATATGCAAAAAGAAGTTTTCTCTGTTATTGGTTTAAGCGATGAGGAAGCGATGAGTAAATTCGGATTTCTTTTAGAAGCATTTAATTATGGACCTCCGCCACATGGTGGAATTGCTTTAGGTCTAGACCGAGTTTGTGCATTATTAACTGGTTCGGATTCGATTCGTGAAGTTATCGCTTTCCCAAAAACAGCTAGCGGTGGAGATCCATTGACCGGGGCGCCAACTCCAATTACAGCGGCTCAACGCAAGGAATCTGGCGTAGATGGCGCGCCTGCCTCGCTACCTCTCGGGTAGAGTTAACTCATGGGCCCAGGTGGAATTGCAACGATAATCGCAGCATGTTCTTTGCTCGTTATCGCCTTTGCCGTCGGTTATGCCGTCATTCGTGTTGGCCGCTTCGTTGATGAGGCAAAGATTTCGCTGAAAACCATGGTTGATGAAACTGCGCCCCTGATTGAAGCAGTCCACACAACTGTGACTTTGGTCAACGGGCCGTTACAGAGCTTTAATCGCATTACTAAAAATGTAGAAGATATTTCTACTCGCTTAAGTGAGACAACATCTAGTTTTATGAATAAAGGAGGACCAGCTCTTAAAGTTGCTGGAGCACTTCTTGGCGCTGCACAGATGAAAAAAGCTCGCTCCAAAAAGAAGAAGGCGGAGTAATTCCATCTCGTGGAATCCGCCGAGATCCGCCTCCGTTGGCTTGCCTTCTTTGAATCTGGAAATACTCAAGGTTTAACTCATACGGTTGTTCCGTCGGCATCTCTAATTGCTGATGATCCAAATCTTTTACTAGTCAATGCCGGAATGGTTCCATTTAAGCCTTATTTTCTCGGCGAGATAACACCGCCTTTTAAGCGAGCAACTTCGATACAAAAATGTGTGCGCACTTTAGATATCGATGAAGTTGGTAAAACAACTCGGCACGCATCTTTTTTCCAAATGTGTGGGAATTTTTCTTTTGGTGATTATTTTAAAGAAGGAGCGATAGCACTTTCATGGGAACTCCTAACTAAACCAATCCAAGATGGTGGTTATGGTTTAGCAGAAAACCGGTTATGGGTAACTGTTTTTCATAACGATGATGAAGCCGCTGATATTTGGCATAACCAAATTGGCGTTCCGTTAGAGCGGATTCAACGCCGTGGAATGGAAGATAACTTCTGGTCCATGGGCGTACCAGGACCGTGCGGACCTTGTTCTGAAATTTATTACGATCGCGGAGCCCAGTACGGAAAAGAGGGTGGGCCAATTGCTGACGAAGATCGTTATTTAGAAGTTTGGAATTTAGTTTTCATGCAAAACGAACGTGGCGCTGGAAGCGGCAAAGATGATTTTCCAATTTTAGGAGAATTACCAGCTAAAAGTATTGATACCGGCCTCGGGTTAGAAAGAACTGCGGCGCTTTTGCAAGGCGTTGACAATATTTATGAAATTGATACAACTATGCAGATTCTTTCCAAGGCATCAGAATTAAGCGGCGTTAAATATGGTAAGAACGAAAAGAGCGATATTTCTTTGCGTGTAATCGCCGACCACGCCCGAACTTCAGTGATGTTAATTGGCGATGGTGTAACACCTGGCAATGAGGGACGTGGTTATGTACTACGCCGAATGATGCGTAGAGCTATTCGTAATATGCGGCTCTTGGGCTCCATGGATTCGATCATCTCCGAATTAACAGAGTCTGCAATTTCGTCAATGGGACCGCAATATCCGGAATTAGTTACCGACAAAAAGCGCATTCTCTCTGTTGCTGTTGCTGAAGAAGAATCCTTCCTGCAAACTTTAAAGAGTGGAACGCAAATCTTTGATATGGCGAGTAGCGCAGTTAAGAAAAGCAATGGCAAAGTTTTATCAGGGGATGAAATATTTAAACTCCATGACACATATGGTTTTCCATTCGATTTAACGCTCGAAATGGCGCGCGAAGTTGGTTTAGCAGTCGATGGCGACGGTTTTGCTCGCTTAATGAGTCAACAGAGAGATCGCGCTAAGGCCGATTCGAAAGCCAAGAAAAGCGGACATGCAGATCTCTCGGTATATCGAGGGATTGCAGATAAGAGCGGAAAGAGTGAGTTCGTTGGTTACTCCGAATTATCTACAGAGGCGCTAGTAACTGCAATTTTAATTGATGGTAGCGCTGTTAAATCTGCCAAAATCGGTGATGAAATAGAAATTGTTTTAGATCGGACTCCTTTCTATGCAGAGGGTGGCGGACAATTAGCAGATGGTGGGAAAATAACCCTTGCCAATGGCTGTGTTATTGATATTGATGATGTACAGAACCCAGTGCCGGGTGTAAGTATCCATCGTGGTCGAGTAATTAGCGCTGGTGTTGAAATTGGGAATCAGGTTTTGGCTTCGGTTGATATAGAACGCAGAAGCGCTATTTCTCGTGCACATACTGCGACACATATGGTGCATAAAGCATTTCGTGAAGTTCTAGGGGAAACCGCAACACAAGCAGGTTCAGAGAATTCACCAGGGCGTTTTCGTTTCGATTTTCCAGCAACAGGAGCAGTCTCCGATAGCGTTTTAAATGAAGTTGAATCAAGAGTCAACACACTTTTATTGGAGAACTTAGAAATTACTGCCCAAGTTATGAGTCAGGCCGATGCTAAGAAAATTGGCGCAATGGCCCTGTTCGGCGAAAAATATGGTGATCAGGTTCGCGTCGTAAGTGTCGGCGATTGGGCCAGAGAACTATGTGGCGGAACGCACGTGAATCGCTCGGGTCAATTAGGCGTTATTAAATTACTCGGTGAATCATCTATCGGCGCTGGAGTGCGACGAGTAGAAGCCTTAGTTGGAACCGATGCTTATAAATTCTTGGTACGCGAACACATACTTTTGAATTCGCTTACACAATTGATTAAGGGAACACGAGTTGAAGAATTGCCTGCAAAGATCTCAGATTTACTAACCAAAATGAAGGAGATCGAAAAGGAGTTGGCAGCGCTGCGTTTGGCACAAGCGTTCTCACAAGTAAGTGAATTAGCAAAACAAGTGAAAGTGATTAATGGCGTTTCAACTCTGACTCTTACTTTGGCAGATTCAATATCTGGCGATGATTTACGTAAAATTGCGCTAGAGCTTAGAAATCGTTGGCCAAAATCTGTCGTAGCCTTAATTAGTTCCAATGATGGCAAACCAGTATTAGTTGTCGCAGTCAGTGATGAGGCACGTGGGGCTGGAATAAAAGCTGGCGTACTCGTAAAGATTGGTTCAACGGTTTTAGGCGGCGGCGGCGGCGGAAAAGATGGCTTCGCCCAAGGCGGTGGGACCGATTCGGCCAAAGCAAATGGCGCACTGGCGGCAATCTCTGCCGCTATTGCGGGATAATTTCGTATGCGCCTAGGTCGTCGAGTCGCCTTTGATTACGGTGATATTCGAATTGGGGTTGCCATTTGTGACCCACAGGGAATTCTTGCCACGCCACTGTCCACCCTCGCTGCAAATGATAAAAAACTTTTTGATTCAATAGCGCAAATTTTCAAGGAGTATGAACCAATCACAATTTATCTTGGCAAACCGCTTCATTTAAGTGGCAAAGAAGGAGCTGCTAGCCATAAAGTTGAAAACTTTGGCGCACAACTAGAATCGAGATTCAAAATTCCGATTGTTTATATAGATGAGCGATTGACAAGCGTTAGCGCTGCGCGTGCGCTTCGAGAAGCAGGGCATAACGCTAGAGGCTCAAAAGATTTAATTGATGGCGCTGCTGCTGTTGCAATATTGGAGCAGGGTTTGAATTTGGAGAAAAATCGAGATAAGCAGTGATAATTAAATCGCGCAAATTTTTCAGATTATCACTTGCAGCAATTTTGATTTTAAGCCTTATCTTTTCATTGCTTTTAATTCGCTCCAAAACAAGTGGCGCACCTGATTTTCCTGTAACTCCTATTTCGCAAAGTTCGAAAGAGGTTGAAATTGATATCTCTGAGGGCGAAACTGGTTCCCAAATTGCTGCATCCTTATTTGCCGCAGGTGTTGTTAAATCGGTGGAGGCATTTTTTCGAGTAGCAGTTAGTGATAAGCGTTCGACCCGTATTGCACCGGGAAGACATCGCATCAGTCTGAAGATATCGGCGCGCCAAGCCCTTGATCAATTATTAGATACCGGTCGAATCTCAAATCTGATCAAGGTCTCAGAAGGTGCTCGGAAGAGCGAAATTGCCAGTTTGCTAATTGCGCGCGGCTTTACGAAGAGCGAAGTGAATTCTGCGATGGGGAAATTACTTTTACCCTCTGGTTTTAAAGATCCAGAAGGTCTGCTCTTTCCTGCGCAATATAGTCTTATCATCGGTGCGAGTGCGCTTGAGATTTTGCAATCGATGATCGCGCGATTTATCTCTGATTCAGAGGTCAAAAAATTACTAATGGGCGATACTCAATTTAACGCATTGAAATTACTTACTATGGCATCGATTATTCAAGCTGAAGGCGATAGCGAAGATTTCAGCAAAATTTCCCGAGTTATTCGCAATAGATTAAAAATAGGTATGCCGTTACAAGTCGATTCAACGATTCATTACGCTAGAAAAACTCGGGGTCAATTATTTTTAAGCACAAAATCAACTTTGATAAATTCGCCATACAATACATATCAGCGTTATGGGTTACCGCCAACGCCGATAGGAAACCCAGGCGCGGCGGCGATAAGCGCCGCTTTAAATCCCGCCAGCGGGGATTGGCTCTACTTCATTACAGTTGCCCCAGCTGATACTAGATTTACGGAATCACATGGCGAGTTCTTGGCATGGAAAGCGCTCTATCAAAAAAATCGAAAGGCTGGAGCATTTGAGGTGAAGAAATGATAAAGGCTGGCGTTTTAGGTTCACCGATTTCGCATTCACTCTCTCCGATTCTTCATAGGGCTGCTTATGACGAACTTGGGTTAGCGGCCAGTTATGAGGCGATCGAAGTTCGCGCAGGTGGATTGAAAAACTTTCTAGATTCATTGGATAATTCGTGGACAGGTTTTTCGCTAACCATGCCGTTGAAGGAAGAGGTGTTAAAACTTGCCAGCCTTATTGACCCAATTGCCCAGAAGATTAGAAGTGCAAATACTTTATACAAAACTGCTGCTGGCTGGAGCGCGACTTCAACCGATATCACTGGCTTTAAGGAAGCGTTAGCTGCAAATTCCATTTCGAAAATCGATAGCGTTGTAGTTATTGGGGCGGGAGCAACGGCGCGCGCCGTTGTTGGTGCTTGTGATTTAATCGCAAAAGAAATAACTGTAATGAACCGCAATCCTGCGCGAATTACTGCGATATCCAACTGCGCGACCAAAGCGAAATTGGATTTCATTACTTGGGGCCAAACCCCACTAATCTCCCAAGTTGATTTGGTAGTAAATACAACGCCAAAATTCGCAGCGGATGCGTTAGCGGGGCAGATTACCGAGGCGCCGCGCGGAACGCTCTTTGAAGTTCTTTATGAACCTTGGCCGACGGAGTTATTAGCGCGCTGGCGAACTCTGGGTTCAAATAGTATCGATGGGCTGGAACTTCTAATCCACCAAGGGATAGACCAAATCGAAATTTTTACGGGTAAAAGTTTGGATAGGACTTTGATCTCAACTCTGATGCGTAATGCGGCTATGAAGGTTTTGACTTAATCCACAACTGTTTTTTTTGCGAAGTGTAGCTTTTATACTCTAGCGCAATGCAATTAGCGCTGGTACTTTGTTTTGGGATTCCAATTGCAATAGCTGATGGCGCGAATCATCGAATTCCGAATATCTATTTGATCTATCTGGCGCCGCTAGCAGTTCTTGCAGTTGGGCTCGGAGGCGCCTCTGCAATTTTTGCGATATTTATTTTCTGGTTGCTGCTACATTTCCTCGCAGGTTTGGGTATGGGCGATGTAAAACTTTTGACTATTTTGGCACTCCTACTGAGATTGAATTCACTCCATCTATTCGCAATATATTTAGGGATGCTATTTGTTCTCACGAGTTTTCATGCTGGGATTGTTTTCATCAGAGAGCGCACATTAAAAGCCCAAATCCCGTTAGCTCCAGCATCGATTGCTGCGAGTGTTCTTTATTTATGTGCGCCATGGGGTCTATTTCTGACAGAATAAGCCAATGCGTTGGTTAACAGCAGGAGAATCTCATGGCGAGGCCTTGAGCGCTATCGTCGAAGGCATACCTGCTTCTGTAAAAATAACAACGGCCGATATTGATAAGGATTTGCAAAGGCGCCGATTAGGTGTTGGTCGGGGAGCGCGTCAAAGTTTCGAAGCCGACAAAGTTACTATTCTTGGCGGAATTCGTTTCGGCCTAACTCAGGGCGGTCCAATTGCAATTCAGATTGCAAATTCTGAATGGCCAAAATGGGAAAAAATTATGTCAGCTGATCCAATTGACGTAAGTGAAATCCAAAATCTTGCACGTAACGCACCGCTTACAAGGCCACGCCCAGGTCATGCCGATTTAGTTGGAATGCAGAAATACGACTTTGATGATGCAAGACCAATTTTGGAACGAGCTAGCGCACGAGAAACCGCTTCCAGAGTTGCCCTTGGCGCCGTTGCGCGTAATTTCTTGGAACAAAGCGTTGGCATAACAATCTTGAGTCATGTTTTATCCATCGGTATGGTGCGTGTTCCAGATGCAACGCCGCTACCAAATAAAGGTGATATGAATCGAATTGATGCCGATCCCGTTCGCTGCGCGGATCCTGCAACTAGTGCAAAGATGATTTCAGAAATCGAAGCGGCTCATACTGATGGCGATACGTTAGGTGGCGTTGTTGAAGTTCTAGCATTTAATATGCCGCCCGGACTTGGTTCACACGTCCATTGGGATCGCAGATTAGATGCACGCTTAGCTGGTGCCATGATGGGAATTCAGGCAATCAAAGGCGTTGAAATTGGTGATGGTTTTTTAACAGCCACCCGCCGCGGATCAGTTGCACACGACGAGATTGAAAAAGATGCGAGCGGGGCAATTGTTCGCAGAACTGATCGCGCAGGTGGAACTGAAGGTGGAATGTCTAACGGAGAAATTTTGCGCGTTCGTGTTGCGATGAAACCAATTTCCACCGTTCCTAAAGCGTTAGATACCGTCGATGTTGCTACTGGAGAAGTAGCCAAAGCAATTAATCAGCGCTCAGATGTCTGTGCAGTTCCCGCAGCAGGTGTAGTCGCCGAAGCGATGGCTGCTTTAGTTTTAGCAGAAGCAGTCCTCGAAAAATTTGGCGGGGATAGCGTTGGTGAAACTCGGCGTAACTTCGAGTCATACATTGCGAACTTGAATTTCAAGTAAGTAGTAATCTACTTATGCCTACCCTTATATTAATTGGTGCACCCGGCTCAGGTAAGAGCTCTATTGGTGCTCTGCTTGCAAAGAAATTGCGACAAGAATTTATCGATACGGATAAGGTAATTGAAAAAAGAGAAGGCATTGCGGTCTCTAAGATATTCGTAGATCACGGCGAAGAATATTTTCGCGACCTTGAATTTGAGGCCCTAAAAGATTGCCTAGAAGTGGATCAATGTGTACTCTCATTAGGGGGAGGTGCGCCAATTTCAATTCGAGCGCAAGAATTGCTCGCGAATATTAACTGTCCCATCATATTTCTAGATGTATCACTTTCTACTGCCGCACCGCGCATTGGTTTTAATCGCGATAGACCTTTGTTACTCGGAAATCCAAAGGCACGGTGGCAGGATCTATTGAATATACGCAGGCCGATTTACGAAAAATTAGCAACCGTTAGCGTTAAAGTTGGCTCCATGAGAGAGCGCGAAGTTGCCGCAAAAATTATGGAAGCTATCTCATGAAAAGCGTAATTGAGCTTCGTGCTGAACGCGATTACAAAGTAATGATCGATTGCGATTGGTCAAAAGAGTTGATTGGCGAACTCTTTGGCCGAACTCGGGCGGCCATCATTGTTTCTACAGAGATGAAATCTGCGTTAGGTGCGATACCTTCGGTTGATTGCGAGGTTCATATTTTCGAGATACCAGATGGAGAAAACGGAAAAACGGCAGAAACGCTGATTGATCTTTGGAATTGGCTTGGCGCTGCGGGATTTACTCGCTCTGATTTAATTATCGGCATCGGCGGTGGCGCAGTTACCGATCTGGCCGGGTTTGCAGCGGCGACATGGTTGCGTGGCATCGATTGGATTGCGATTCCAACTAGTTTGGCGGCAATGGTCGATGCCGCAATTGGTGGCAAAACTGGAATAAATAGTGGCTACGGAAAAAATTTGATTGGTGCTTTCAATTCCCCGATTGCTGTTTTTATTGATCTTAATTGGCTTGGCACGTTATCTGATCGCGATTTTGCTGCTGGAATGGCTGAAGTTATTAAATGTGGATTTATCGTTGATACAAAGATTCTAGAACTTTTAGCGGGCCAAAACGTTTCAAGTGTTAGAGCAGATAGCGCGTTGACTTGCGAATTGATTTCGCGCGCAGTTCAAGTCAAAGCAGATGCAGTATCTGATGACTTCAAAGATAATTACGGACGCGAGATTCTAAATTACGGACACACGCTAGGCCATGCAATTGAAATTGATAGTAAGTTTTCGTTGCGCCATGGCGAAGCGATCTCAATTGGTCTGATTTTTGCAGCCCATTTAGCCTGCCTGTCTGGGAAATTGGAGTTGGCTGTTGTTGACAGACATATAGAACTATTGTCAGCTTTTGGTCTACCAACTACATACGCAAGAGATGCGTGGCCGCGCCTTTTGCCATTGCTGTATTTAGATAAAAAAGTGCGTGGTCGCTCTATTAGATTTGTGGTCTTAACCAAAATCGGCAAGACGGAACGGTTGGAAGATTTAAATGAGAGCGCGTTGCACGCTTGTTATGAGAAGATAAGCACATGAAGATTTTGGTAATAAATGGACCAAATTTAGCTCGTCTAGATATCCGTGATTCATCAATCTACGGTGATTTAACATATCCCGAATTAGTTAATTTAATAAAGAGTGCGGCTACTTCAAATGGCTTCGAAGCCGATGTGCGGCAAAGCGATAATGAGGCAACGATTATTGGTTGGCTCCATGAAGCGGCAGATACTAAAACTCCAGTTATTATTAATCCTGCTGCCTTTACACATTATTCATATGCAATTCGAGATGCGGCGGATTTATTGACGGCCCCGTTAATTGAAGTGCATCTTTCTAATCCAATGTCGCGCGAAGAATTTCGGCATACATCGGTTATTTCTGGGGTCGCACAAGGAACAATTGCAGGATTTGGTCCTAATTCTTATGCACTTGCAATGAGCGCGCTAAAAAATCTACTTTCTCCCTAATATATTTCGGTTTTTTCCGTAGCCTAAGTACGGCTATCCTTAGCCGTTGCCCATCGAAATCGGCGGGTCGTATTGAGTGGAGTAAAAGCGTGGCATCAACAAATGACCTTAAAAATGGTATGACCTTAAAAATTGATGGTCAATTGTGGAACGTCGTCGAATTTCAACATGTCAAGCCTGGTAAGGGTCCAGCTTTCGTGCGTACGAAATTGAAATCAGTGCTCAGTGGAAAAGTTGTTGAAAAAACCTTCAACGCTGGTATCAAGATTGAGATTGCTGTTGTGGAAAAACGAGAGATGCAATTTCTTTACAAAGATGGCGAAGATTTTGTTTTTATGGATTCAAAAACATTTGATCAGATGAATATTTCCCCGCAAGTTGTAGGCGATGGTGCTAACTACATGTTGGAAAATACTGGCGCTATTGTTGCGGTGCATGAAGAAAACCCGCTTTATATTGAATTGCCAGCCTCTGTCGCTCTTATGATTACTTATACCGAACCAGGAATTCAAGGCGATCGTTCATCGGGTGGCACCAAACCGGCCACAGTCGAGACAGGTCTTGAGATTCAGGTGCCACTTTTTATCAAGCAAGACGAGAAAGTACTAGTTGATACGAGAGATGGTTCGTATCAGGGTCGCGCAAACTAGTGTCAGCTCGTAGTAAGGCACGCAAACAATGCTTAGATTTACTCTATGAAAGCGATATTCGGGGTACTAGCGCACTCGAAACGTTAAATCTGCGTGATGTAATAGAGGAAGGTCCTGATGCGCGCCCGATTCGCGAATACACCAAGTTTTTGATCTCGGGGATCGATACAAATAGACGTAAAATTGACGAACTAATTTCAACTTATGCTAAAGGTTGGGATATGGATCGATTGCCAGCAGTTGATAGAAATATATTGCGTCTTGGTATTTATGAAATTCTCTGGTGCCAAGAAGTACCTGAGGGTGTTGCAATAGCGGAAGCACTTGAATTAGCTAAGACGCTCTCCACCGAGGATTCAGCCACTTATATTCATGGCGTATTGGGTCGTATTTCATCACTCAAAAATAGCTTATCTATTTAATTTTGTTTCAAAGAATAGTGATCTCTCTTTTAGCCAGGTATTTAACTGCGCATGATCCTTATGTAAAATCAGTTGCAGATTTTCTCTATCGCAGATTCGTAGTGAGAGAATTTCGCCATTGAAGTCATTGCGCTTGCGGACTATCTCCTTTAGGTAATCTATAAATAGAAGCACCGCGGCGTCATCGCTTTTGCGAGCCATCTCACTGGCTCTGCGCAGATCAATAATGAAAGATGTTTGGGCCAAGGTAGAAATTTGGCTTTCTTTAATTCCAAGGAGAAAAGCCAGAGGTACTTGATAAAAATCAGCAATCTCGATCGCACGCTTTATGCTCATGGATCGACTCGCGCGTTCGTAGGAACCGAGCACGACGCCTTTGATACGACCGTTGGATGCTTCTTCAACACCGCGCAGAGTAAATCCTCTAGTTTTGCGCAGTTGGCGCAGCGATAAAGCAATTTCATCGATTGTGCTCTGAGTATGCAATTTTTGATTCATAGTGGCAAAGATAGGGCGTCTGATTGCACCACCTTGGGTTATCCACAACCGTTAGCAGATGATGGTATGCTCGCCAACGCATCCTTTAACGACCCGTCCTGAGAGACGGGGAAGGAGATTTAAATGAGTTCTGTCCTGTCCGCACAAGAGATTTCACGTGCGTTGATTCGAATTTCCCATGAAATTATTGAAGGCAATAGCGGCGCAAGCGAAATTACACTCTTGGGCATTCCAACACGCGGTGCCCATTTAGCTCACCGGCTAGCGCAAATAATCTCTGGCATAGAAGGTAGCCAAGTGGCAGTTGGAACGTTAGATATCACCCTGCATCGTGATGATTTACGCTCTAGGCCACCGAGGGCTTTGATGCCAACGATTATTCCGTCGCAAGGAATCCAAGGACGCCATGTGGTTCTAGTCGACGATGTCCTTTATTCAGGGCGCACAATTCGCGCAGCGTTAGATGCCCTAGGTGTGATCGGCCGCCCCAAAACTGTTCAGTTGGCAGTTCTAGTAGACCGTGGGCATCGCGAACTACCGATACGCGCAGATTATGTTGGAAAAAATTTACCAACATCTAAATCTCAAATTGTAAGTGTACATTTGATTGAGACAGATGGCAGTGACGAAGTCCTAATTGAGGAAGGACCAGCCTAATGCGCCATTTATTGTCAATTAGCGATTTAAACAAAACAGAGGCAGTTTTGATTTTGGATACCGCAGTTGAATTAGCTAGGGCAAGTGATGGGCCGATGAAGAAACTCCCAACCCTTCGTGGCCGAACGATAGTAAATCTATTCGCTGAAGATTCCACTAGAACCCGAATCTCTTTCGAAGCGGCCGCAAAAAGATTGTCAGCCGATGTTATTAATTTTTCTGCCAAAGGATCTAGCGCCAGCAAAGGTGAATCTCTAAAAGATACCGCCCTAACTTTGCAAGCGATGGGGGCAGATGCCGTAATTATTCGTCACGGAGCCTCGGGGGCTGCAAAAAGGTTAGCGGATTCACAATGGATGTCAGGTTCGGTTATTAATGCCGGAGATGGCACACACGAGCATCCCAGCCAAGCCCTGCTTGATGCTTTCACAATTCGCAAACATTTAGGAAAAGGTAAATCCGATTTAGACGGTATAAGTGTTGCAATCGTTGGTGATGTTTTACATTCTAGGGTTGCTCGCTCTAATGTTTTGTTGTTATCCCTTCTTGGAGCGCAAGTAACTTTGGTTGCTCCACCTACACTTTTACCCGTTGGAGTTGAAAGTTGGGATGCAAAAATTTCTTACGACTTCGATTCTGTAATACCGCAAGTTGATGTTGTTATGATGCTGCGCGTACAGGTAGAACGTATGAATGAGCTATATTTCCCTAACGCGCGCGAATACTCACGATATTTCGGTTTAAATCGCGATAGATTAAAGTTGATGCGACAAGAATCAATAGTCATGCACCCTGGTCCCATGAACCGAGGTTTAGAAATTACTGCCGAAGTAGCCGATAGCGCGCGTTCTGTCATTGTCGAGCAAGTTGCCAATGGCGTCAGCGTTCGAATGGCAATTTTATATTTATTGCTAGCAGGAGATTCATCATTTGATGGTGGCGCACTATGAAACGATACTTATTGAGTGGTGGATCACTTCCAGATGGAACAAAGGCCGACCTACTTATTGCCGATGGCAAAATCGAAAATATTTCGCCGCATATTGCCGATGTTAAGGCAGAGGTAATTGATATATCACAATCAATTATTTTGCCAGGCTTAGTTGACCTGCACACCCATCTGCGCGAACCGGGAAAAGAAGATGCAGAAACTGTTTTATCGGGTTCTCGCGCCGCCGCAAAAGGTGGCTTCACTGCAATATCAGCGATGGCAAACACATCTCCAGTTGCAGACACAGCAGGTGTTGTGGAACAAGTCTTTCGCTTAGGTCAAGAAGCTGGGTATTGCGATGTCTTTCCAATTGGAGCTGTTACACAGGGTTTGCTCGGTAAAACGTTGGCAGAAATTGGAGCAATGGCCGATTCGTTGGCACAAGTTCGAGTTTTTAGCGATGACGGTAATTGCGTTGATGATCCAGTGGTTATGCGTCACGCTCTTGAATATGTGAAGAAATTTAACGGAATTATTGCACAGCACGCGCAGGAACCACGATTAACAGTTGGTTCTCAAATGAATGAAGGGATTATTTCATCGCGTCTTGGTCTTAAGGGATGGCCAGCGATTGCAGAAGAAGCAATTATCGCGCGCGATGTTTTGTTGGCAGACCATGTAAATTCGCGTCTGCATATATGTCATGTAACTACGGCAGGGGGAGTTGAAATTATTCGTTGGGCTAAAACTCGCGGCATACAAGTAAGCGCAGAAGTAACACCGCATCACTTATTGCTCACCGATGATTTAGCGACTTCCTATGACCCTATTTTTAAAGTGAATCCACCACTTCGCACGCAAGCAGATGTGATGGCACTTCGTGAAGGGTTAGCCGATGGCACCATAGATATTGTTGCAACAGATCACGCACCACATCCCGCTGAAAGCAAAGAATGTGAATGGCAAGAAGCCGCTTTTGGAATGTTAGGCCTCGAAAGCGCGCTCTCAATTGTTGTCCAAACTATGGTGGAGAGTAAATTGCTGAATTGGCTAGAAGTTGCCGATCGCCTTTCGATTAAACCTGCGCAAATCGCTGGATACAGCACGCAGGGACAAGAAATTGCTGTTGGAGCGCTAGCCAATCTGACTGTAATTAACCCTAGTAAAAGTTGGCGAGTAGATAAAGATTTACTTGCCTCGCGCAGTAGAAATACTCCCTACCACGGTTATGAATTCCCAGGGGTGGTAACACATACCTTCTTTAAAGGCGTCGCGACTGTTATGAATACGCAAATCGTTGAAAGAGATGGCGTATGAGCAGCGCATTTTTAGTTTTAGATGATGGTCGAATTTTTGAAGGTAAATCTTGGGCAGCCTCTGGTAAAACATTTGGCGAAGCCGTTTTCCAAACCGGAATGACTGGATATCAGGAAACTTTGACAGACCCTTCATATCATAAGCAGATAGTTGTAATGACAGCGCCGCATATTGGAAATACTGGGTTTAATAATGAGGATAATGAATCGAAGCAGATTTGGGTAGCGGGATTTGTCGCTCGGAACCCGTCGACGCTAACTTCAAATTGGCGTAGTCAAGGCGATCTAGAGAGTGAATTAATTGCCCAAAACATTGTTGGAATTCAAGGAGTAGATACTCGCGCAATCACTCGACATCTGCGAGATCGAGGCGCAATGAGAGTTGGAATATTTTCAGGTTTAGAACTAAGCCGGGAAGAGATGGTTGTGGAAGTGCGAAAAATGGAACAAATGTCGGGTTCATTTTTAGTTAAAGATGTTTCAACTGCCACTCCCTATATTGTCAAAGCCAATGGCGAAGTTAAATTTGTGGTAGCGGCAATTGATTTAGGGATTAAAAGTGCAACGCCACGGGCTTTGGCCCAGCATGGGGTACAAACACATGTAATGCCGTTTGACTCATCTTTTGAAGCGATCAAAGCTCTCTCACCTGATGGAGTTTTTCTCTCAAATGGACCAGGTGATCCTTCTACCATGGACGATGTGGTGGCTTTGGTACGCGAAATATTGAACGCACAAATTCCAATTTTTGGAATTTGTTTCGGTCATCAAATTTTAGGCCGAGCACTTGGTTTTCAAACTTATAAATTGCAGTTTGGTCATCGGGGAATTAATCAACCCGTTCTTGATAAAAATACCGGTAAAGTTGAAATTACCGCCCACAATCATGGATTTGCAGTTCAAGCGCCAACGGATCTGCCATTTTCAACTGTATTCGGTCAAGGTGAAGTTACACATATCTGCCTAAATGATGGCGTTGTCGAAGGTTTGCAATTATTGGAACGCCCAGCATTTAGTGTTCAATACCATCCGGAGGCTGCAGCAGGGCCGCATGATGCTGCCTATTTATTCGATCGCTTTATTGCCTTGATGGAAAAATATTCTTCGAAGGTGAAAAAATAATGCCAGTTGATCCAACTATTAAAAGTGTTTTGGTAATCGGAAGCGGCCCGATTGTTATCGGACAAGCTTGCGAGTTCGATTATTCAGGAACTCAAGCCTGTCGCGTTTTATTAGCGGAAGGCATACGCGTGATTTTGGTTAATTCTAACCCTGCAACAATTATGACTGATCCGCAATTTGCTGATGCAACATATATCGAGCCTATTACTCCTGAGATTATTGAGAAAATTATTATCAAAGAAAAGCCTGATGCGATATTGGCAACGCTAGGTGGACAGACTGCGCTAAATGCTGCGATGGGTTTATTTCATCGAGGAACGCTAGCTAAATATGGCGTGCGTTTAATTGGCGCCGATGTTGATGCAATTAATCGAGGAGAAAATCGTGAACTTTTCCGCGCGGTTGTGGCGAAAATTGGCGGCGAATCGGCAAAGTCTGCTATCTGCCACACGATGGAGGAGATACTTGCCGCCGTTGTAATACTTAATTATCCAGTTGTGGTACGACCATCGTTTACCATGGGTGGTTTGGGTTCTGGAATTGCCTTTGATGAAGTTGAGTTAAAACAAATTGCAGAGGCTGGCCTGCGACATAGCCCAACTTCGGAAGTTCTGCTGGAAGAATCCATTATTGGTTGGAAAGAATATGAATTGGAGGTAATGCGCGATCGAAAAGATAACGTAGTTATCGTCTGTAGCATTGAAAATCTTGATCCAATGGGTGTACACACTGGGGATTCGATAACGGTAGCTCCTGCAATGACTTTAACTGATGTCGAATATCAAAAACTCCGAGATCTGTCCATCGATATTATTCGTGAAGTAGGAGTGGATACGGGTGGCTGCAATATCCAATTTGCGGTTAATCCGAAAGATGGTCGAATAATTGTTATTGAGATGAATCCACGGGTATCACGGTCGAGCGCGCTTGCTTCAAAAGCAACAGGTTTTCCGATTGCAAAGATTGCCACCAAGCTTGCTATTGGTTACACACTTGATGAGATTCAAAACGATATTACAAAAGTTACCCCCGCATCTTTTGAACCGACTCTTGATTATGTCGTAGTCAAAGTTCCGCGCTTTGCTTTTGAAAAATTCGCCGATGCCGATCCACGCTTAACAACGACGATGAAAAGCGTTGGAGAAGCAATGGCTATCGGTCGCTCATTTACGGAAGCGCTCATGAAAGCGCTGCGTTCATTGGAACGCAAAGAGGCTATTTTCACTTGGCCGGCATCGGTTTCAGCAAATGAGGTTGAGCAATTTTTACAATCAATGAGAGTTCCTACCGAATACCGACTCCAACAAGTTCAAAGAGCAATGTGGGCTGGCGCGAGTATTGATCAAGTCCATAAGGCCACAGGCATTGATCCATGGTTTCTCCACCAAATTGAAATTATCAATGAGCAATCTCGCACTATTGCACTACCAGGTGAATTAACGAGCGACCTTATGAGAACGGCCAAAAGTTATGGTTTTTCAGATGCGCAAATTGGGCAATTGCGCGGTCTTACTGAAAGCGAAGTGAGAAAATTTCGTCAACACGCAAATATCAGGCCAGTTTATAAAACCGTTGATACCTGTGCGGCCGAATTTGAGGCTTTCACTCCATATTATTATTCGAGCTACGAAGAGGAGAGTGAAGTTAAAGCTCGTACGAAACCGGCCGTTATTATTTTGGGTAGTGGTCCTAACCGAATCGGTCAAGGAATTGAATTTGATTATTCGTGTGTGCATGCCTCATTCGCTCTGCGCGATGCCGATTTTGAAACTATTATGATTAATTGCAATCCAGAGACTGTTTCAACTGACTATGACACAAGCAGTCGTCTTTATTTTGAACCCCTTACCCTAGAGGATGTATTAGAAGTCGTTCATGCTGAAACGCTGGCAGGTCCGGTGCTAGGTGTTATCACATCGCTCGGGGGACAGACTCCACTTGCTTTGGCAGCTGGGCTAAAGGCCGAAGGGGTAAATATTTTAGGAACTAGTCCGGAAGCGATAAATTTAGCTGAAGAGCGTGGTGCATTCGGTGAAGTTTTGGCAAAACAAAATTTAACCGCTCCGGAATTCGGGATGGCATCTTCACAATTAGAAGCTCAAAGCATTGCCGCGCGTATTGGTTATCCAGTTTTGGTTCGACCATCATTTGTTCTGGGCGGGCGTGGTATGGAAATTGTTTATGACGATGCATCCCTTGGGGCTTTTATAACTAGGGCCACGGATATAACACCCAACCACCCAGTATTAGTTGATCGTTTCTTAGATAGCGCGATTGAAATCGATGTTGATGCACTCTATGACGGAAAGGAACTTTTTCTCGGGGGAGTGATGGAACATATTGAAGAAGCTGGGATTCATTCTGGAGATAGCGCTTGCGTTCTACCCCCTATGACGATTACGGCTAGCCAATTAAGCGAGATTCGTGGCGCAACTTTTAAAATTGCCGCTGGTGTTGATGTACGAGGATTAATAAATATTCAGTTTGCAATCCAAGATGCAAAACTCTATGTACTCGAGGCAAATCCTCGTGCATCACGAACAGTGCCATTTGTTAGTAAAGCAACCGGTGTCTCACTTGCCAAAGCCGCGGCGCGCATCGCCGTAGGTGCCACGATTGCGCAATTACGAACGCAAGGCTTACTTCCTAAAAGCGGTGATGGGGTTGCGCGTGGAATCTCGGTTAAGGAAGCAGTATTGCCTTGGAATCGTTTTAGACGCACCGATGGTCGGGGAGTTGACGCGGTTTTAGGACCAGAGATGCGATCTACTGGTGAGGTAATGGGAATATCAAATACTTTTGGTGAAAGTTATGCCAAGAGTCAAATTGGGGCTTTCGGAGCTTTGCCAAAAACCGGCAGCGTTTTTATTTCTTTGGCAGATAAGGATAAGAGTGCTGGGATAAGCCCTTCCCGAAGTCTTATTGAGTTAGGGTTTAGCGTACTCGCAACCGAAGGCACCTCTGCTTTTCTGGCTAAACGCGGCATTTCAACAAGCGTGGTTCGCAAAAATTCGGAAGGAACTGGCCCACTGGGTGAGCCAACAATCGTTGAAATGATAAATTCTGGCGATATCGCGCTAGTTATTAATACTCCAGTTGGGCGTGGTACTCGCGCCGACGGTTGGGCTATCCGTACCGCGGCAGTCCAGCGTTCAATTCCATGTATCACCACAACAGCAGGTTTTAGCGCCGCCGTTGAAGCAATCGCATCGTTGCAATCAGGAGAATTGAGCATTAAGTCATTGCAGGAATGGTTGGCTTAACCTATGCCCTTAATCAACAAAAGTGCTCGAGCGATAATTGCGAGCGTTGTTAGCAATAAACGCGTTGGGCAATATCACCAATTATTGCTAAACATTGGTGATTTAGCGCCACTTTGCAAGCCAGGAAATTTTGTGGCAATAAAGGTAGGTGGTCCTGATTCAAAAATGATTTTGCGCAGGGCCTTTGCGATTTCCCGCATTTCAACAACGGGCGGAAGTATGGAATTAATTATTGCTCCCTTTGGAGAAGGAAGTAGCTGGCTTTGTTCGCAAGGGGAAGGCGCACAAATAGATTTAATCGCTCCACTGGGAAGCGCATTTGGAATTCCAACAGAGCCAGTGCACGTTTTATTAATCGGTGGCGGCTATGGCTCGGCGCCGTTATTTGGTTTAGCGCAAGTTCTCTACGATCGAGGTTGTCGGGTAGATATGTTGCTTGGCGCAAGTACTGGCTCAAAGATTTATGCGCCCATGGAGGGTAAACGCGCAGTTAATTCACTGCGCATTTACACTGAAGATGGAACTATGGGTCAATTAGGTAAGGTCACTGATCCAATTGGCGAGCTTATAAAAGATTTAAATATTGGTGTTATTTATTCCTGTGGTCCGATGGGGATGCTCTCTGCTATTTCAAACATTGTCGATGGAACTGATGTCATACATCAGTGTTCAGTTGAAGAATCAATGGCCTGCGGGATAGGTATTTGTATGACATGTGTGTTGCCGGTGCATAACCCAGATGGATCTATTTCCATGTTGCGTAGTTGTATTGATGGTCCAGTTATGGATGGTGCCACTGTTGCATGGTCATTGGTTGGCAAAAATCTGGCGGCTTCCAAATGAGAGCTATAGATTTTTCGACAACAATTGGAAACTCATGGTTTCCAGCACCAATATTTACTGCCAGCGGGTGTGCCAGTTCGGGACGCGAATTAGCGCAATTCTTTGCACTCAAAGATATTGGCGGAGTTGTCACAAAATCTGTAATGTCTAAAGCCAGATTAGGCCGTCCTACCCCGCGTATGGCCGAAACTCCAAGTGGGATGCTCAATTCAATAGGTTTACAAGGTCCTGGAATAGATGCCTTTCTAGAAAAAGATGTTCCATATTTACTGGAACAGAAAGCACGTGTAATCGTTTCGATAGCAGGAGAAACAATCGAAGAATATTCCACCTTGGCGAGAAAAATTAGATCAGTAGCTGGGATTAGTGCGGTAGAAGTCAATATTTCCTGCCCAAATCTTGAAAACCGAGGATTAGTTTTTGCTTGCGACCCAGATGCATCACGTCGAGTAATTGATGGAGTGCGTCGAACACTTGGTGGAGAACTTCCAATTATTGCAAAATTATCGCCAGATGTTACAGATTTAGTTTCGATAGCAAGGGGAGTCATCGATGCTGGCGCCGATGCGTTAGCGTTAATCAATACAGTTCTTGGAATGGTAATTAATCTAGATACCGGAAGACCACATCTAGCTGGAAAGACTGGCGGATTATCAGGTCCTGCGATTCGCCCAATCGCAGTACGCGCAATTTATCAAGTTCACGAAGCGTTTCCTAAAATTCCGATTATTGGAATGGGGGGAGTCGCAACGGGTAAAGATGCGCTAGAAATGATTTACGCCGGGGCCAGTGGTGTTGCAATAGGTACGGCTAATTTTTTAAACCCAACTTCCATTATTTCTATCCAAAATGAGTTGAAGGATTTGCTAAGCGCAAAGGGCTTTAATTCACTTCGCGAAGCAATTGGCTATGCTCACCGCAGCGAAAATAGTGAAAACAATGAATAAGAAAGCCCCAGTTATTCTTGCCCTAGATACTTCAGATCTCGATACCGCGATATCTTGGGTAGAAGCAACGCAGGAATTTGTATCAATTTATAAATTAGGACTTCAGTTTTTTCTAACTTTTGGTTCAACCGGTGTCGAACGAATAAAGAGCGCGAGCGATAATGAAATATTTTTAGATCTTAAACTCCACGATATTCCAAATACGGTAGCTGGCGCAGCGCGCGCGGTAAAGGAATTATCGCCTCGATTTCTAACTGTGCACGCATCAGGTGGTGCGGCAATGGTGCGCGCTGCGGTAAAGGAACTCCCAGAGGTGTGCGTAACTGCAATTACTGTTCTTACTTCCCTTGCCGATAGTGACTTACAGGAAATTGGCTTCGCAACTAAAACGTTAGATATTGCAGTTGGTTTGGCCAAATTAGCAGTAACGGCTGGGGCTCGCGCAATTGTCTGTTCACCGCTAGAAATCTCGGCAATCCGCAGCGCGATCGGCAATACTATTGAGATCATTACACCGGGAGTTCGCCCTAGTGATTCCAAGATTAACGATGACCAAGTGCGCACGATGACTCCGGAGCAAGCAATTTCATTGGGCGCAAATTATGTTGTAATTGGCCGTCCGATAACCGATGGATGGAGTGTTAGCGCGACCGAAATGCGAAACCGAGCGCAAAAAATTGCCGAATCCATTCTTAATTAATTTATTTTTACCGCTAGATTTAGCGCATGGCAGCGCCACCAATTCTTTCGCCGGAGCAACGTTCGGCAGCGCTGCTCAAAGCAACTGCGTCTCGAAAGGCTCGCGCCAGTGTTAAAGCTCAAGTCAAGTCAGGCGAATTATCAATGGAAGGCGTTCTTGCCTTGGCGCTAACGGATTCGACTATTGCGAAAATGCGAGTAAAGGAGCTTTTAGAATCTTTTTCGGGAGTCGGGAAAATACGCGCACAGGCTCTCCTCGAACGATTCAATATTTCAACAACGCGTAGAATTGGGGGGTTGGGTCGCCATCAATTAAAGCAATTGAAAATGGAGTTTGCATTGAAGGGAGATCATGTCAAAGCCGGAAAACTTTTAGTTCTCTCAGGGCCAGGGGGGGTTGGCAAGTCGACCGTTGCAGCCAAATTACGTGCACAAAGCAATTTTTGGGTGAGTATTTCGGCAACCACTAGAGCCCCACGCGGAAGTGAAATAGATGGTGTCGACTATTATTTTATTTCTGAGGTCGAATTTTCAAAACGAATAGAACGCGATGAATTCTTGGAATGGGCCCAATTTGCAGGTGCGCGATATGGAACGCCACAAATTGGTGTGGAAAGCGCACTTTCGCAAGGTAGAAATGTTTTGTTGGAAATTGAAATAGAGGGAGCAAAGCAGGTAAAAGCTCATCTACCTAAAGCGATACTCATTTTTCTAGAACCGCCATCATGGGAAGAATTAGTTTCGCGCTTGGAAGCAAGAGGATCGGATTCGCCGCAGCGGCGTGCGCAGAGATTGCAATTGGCACAGGAAGAACTTGCGGCAGCCTCATTTTTTGACCTGGTAATCGTAAATACGGAGGTCACGGATGTGGTCTCGGCCCTGATAGAGTTAGCCTCTTCATAAGCTCAAGGAACCGAGCGTCAAACACAGGCATTTTAAAAAGGGGTCACCATGGACGGCATCACGAATCCACCTATCGACGAATTGTTAGATAAGACCGGTTCGAAGTACAGCCTTGTTCTTTATGCAGCAAAGCGTGCCCGCCAAATTAATGCTTATTACTCCCAACTTGGTGAAGGTCTTTTGGAATATGTAGGCCCACTTGTTGAAACCCATATTCACGAGAAGCCACTTTCAATTGCACTTCGCGAGATCAATGAAGGTTTACTGACAATTGAAAATCTCGAACCAAGCGCCTAATTCCAACAAATTCGTAAAATGTCTGGTCGCGGCCGCGAAGTAATCTTAGGAATCGGCGGCGGAATTGCAGCGTATAAAGCCGCTGATTTATTGCGTCGACTGCAAGACCAAGGATATTTAGTAACTGTTGTACCTACACCGTCATCCCTGAATTTTGTGGGCACTTCGACGTGGGAAGCACTCTCAGGGCGCGAAGTTAATACAGAAGTTTGGCAAAACGTTTCCAAGGTTACACACGTATCGCTAGCAGCTAAGGCTGATTTTTTTCTGATTGCTCCTGCGACCGCAGATTTGATTGCTCGAATTGCAGCAGGGCGAGCCGATGATCTTCTTACTAATTTAATTATGGCCAGCGATAAACCGAAATTCTTAGTTCCAGCGATGCATCCGAATATGTGGAGTAATCCTGCTACACAGGCCAACGTGGCAATTCTGCAATCGCGCGGATTTGTAGTTATGCAACCAGCGGTTGGCCGTTTAACAGGTGACGAGATCGGTGTTGGGCGTTTTCCGGAAACGCCAGAAATCTTAAAAGAATTTAATCTGATAACACAGAAGGCATCGGATTTGATTGGCAAACGAGTTCTTGTTACCGCAGGTGGTACCCGCGAAGCGATCGACCCAGTTCGCTTTATCGGAAATAATTCGTCAGGCAAACAGGGCTTAGCTATTGCCAAGGCAGCCTCCATGCGAGGCGCAAAGGTACATTTAATTGCTGCGAATATGCCAAACTGCGCCGAAGAAGGAATCCAAATTTCACATGTAAAAAGTGCGGATGATGTACAACAAGTATTGCAAAAAGAATTTGAGAGATGCGACCTTTTAATCATGGTAGCCGCTATTGCCGATGCAAAACCTAAATCTTTTTCAGTTGGCAAGATAAAAAAATCGCTTTTTGGTTCAATTGAGTTAGAGAGCAACCCAGATATTTTGGCAGAACTATCTAAGATGGCACGAAGTAACCAAGTTTTAGTTGGTTTTGCTGCTGAAACATCAGACCTTCTTGGCTCGGCCCTAGAAAAATTGAAAAAGAAGGGTTTAAATCTGATTTATGTCAATGATGTCTCTAATGGCGCAATTTTTGGTAGCGAAGAGACGCAAGGTATGATTCTAATCAATACTGGAGAGCGCATCGATGTGGCCACAACCACGAAAGGCGCTTTGGCTAACCTTCTATTAGATAAAGCCATCGAGCAGTTAGGATAAGGCAATGTCAAAGCGCTTATTTACCTCTGAATCTGTCACCGAAGGACATCCAGATAAGATTGCAGATCAAATTTCAGATGCAATCCTAGATTCTCTCATTGCTCAGGACAAGAAGAGCCGCGTTGCCGTTGAAACTCTCATTACGACAGGACAAGTTCATGTTGCTGGCGAAGTTACAACCGATGGTTATGCCGATGTTATGGGTATCGTTCGCGAAACAGTTCTAAATATTGGATACGACTCATCCGATAAAGGTTTTGATGGAAATACTTGCGGGGTTTCAATTTCTATTGGACAACAATCGCAAGATATCGCACAAGGCGTGGATGGCGCTTATGAAAATCGCGTGGCACACTCGATTGACCCGTTAGATATGCAAGGTGCTGGGGATCAAGGTTTAATGTTTGGTTACGCCTGCGATGACACGAAGGAATTAATGCCGTTACCTATCTGGCTGGCACATGAATTAGCAGCACAGTTATCAAAAGTTAGAAAAAGCGGTGCGCTTGCTTATTTGCGCCCAGATGGCAAAACTCAAGTAACTATCGAATACGATGGAGATAAAGCAGTTGCTCTAAGTACCGTCGTAATATCAAGCCAACATTCGGCCGATGTCGATGTGGCAGAGAAGTTGACTCCTGAAATAATTGAATATGTTATCAACCCAATTCTTGCGAAAATTGATTTGCCTAAAAGTGATTTGAAAATTCTTATAAATCCAACTGGGCGATTTGTTATAGGTGGCCCAATGGGTGATGCTGGCTTAACAGGGCGAAAAATTATTGTAGATACCTACGGTGGAATGGCACGCCATGGCGGTGGCGCATTTAGCGGCAAAGATCCTTCAAAAGTCGATCGTTCGGCTGCATATGCAATGCGTTGGGTGGCTAAGAACATAGTGGCAGCTGGTTTTGCTCGTCGTTGCGAAGTTCAAGTTGCTTATGCCATTGGGAAAGCCCAACCAGTCGGTTTTTTCGTAGAAACTTTTGGCACCGAAAGTATTCCAGTTTCCAAAATTGCCGACGTAGTTCTATCCGTCTTTGATTTAAGACCGGCCGCCATTATTCGTGATTTGGATTTGCTACGTCCTATCTATGCCAAAACAAGTGCTTATGGACATTTTGGTCGAGAACTTCCAGAATTTACTTGGGAATCCACGCAACGTGTAACTGCACTTCAAGCCGCAGTGAAATAAAGAAAGAGCTTTGAAGTGGCGACGCCACGCCTGTTTAAATTAAAGTCACAAATAATCGCTGTTCCACAAGGACCATCTGCTGATTTTCTACCTGTGGCTAGCGTTTGGGTAGATACTGGCGTTTTTCATTTAGATCAACCTTACGACTATGAGATTCCGCAGCGGTTATCGAATTCGATTGCTATCGGTGTAAAAGTTGCGGTGCCTTTTGGAAATCGTGAAGTCGAAGGCATTGTGATAACGCGAAAAAAGAATTCGGATAGCGCTACGAAATTAGCCTTTCTTTCGACCAATCTGGAAATCTAAAAGTGTCGCACCAATATCGCATATAAGAGCGCATTGCTCTATAAGTCAGAAGGTCGAGATCTAACGGCGTTAAATTATTTTGAGTTCGAGCAAGATTGCTCTTAAGGCGCGCAACGCTCTTGCCATTTCGACGCGTTAAAATATCGGCAGCGCGGTAGAAAAGTTGGTATGCAAATCCCTCGGGCAACCATCGAATGACGCGCCAGAGCGTCAGATAGAGCCAACCAGTAAGAAAGTCGAAATTCATTTTCTAAATTGCGCGCTTTACAATCAGAATGCGCTGCACAACTGTCAGCGCCCCGACAAGGGCTAGAGACCAGATACCGATAGAAAGAGCGTAAGGGATTTCTAAACCATGTAACCCAATTGCAGTTAGCGCGATCACCAAACGTTCAGG